>JABMOW010000066.1 GCA_013204025.1 Fidelibacterota bacterium
AAAAATGAGAGGATATGCCCTGTCTCACATGTCCGGAAATGTACAGGATTCCTTTTTTCTTCGCCCAATTAACATAAATTTTCTTTAGGGTTTTAGCATATCCGCCTTTTCTTCTGTACTTTTCTTTCACAACAAACGCATAAGTATAGAGGGTATTCTCTTTACCCAGATTAACATCGATGTGACACCAGGATTCATTCTTAAAATATTCCAAAGGTACTCCAATGATATAACCCACAATCTGACCATTAACACGGGCAATGAACGGGAGTGTATTTTCGTTGAAATATTTATGAATATTAGATCGGGTGAGACGTGCTTGTGGTCCAAAAACAGTCACTAGCTCTTCGGATAATTCAAAAAGTTGTGCAAAATCATCCTTGCCCACATGTTCTACCAATTCAACTCTGAATCCATAGGCAGATGAAGCGATAACCCTGACTTTTGATTTTTCGATGATACTGAGTGTAAGCTGTTCCATAATCAGTATAAAATTTAATGATTATCCGGTGATCGTACCTATGCCAATTGGGAGGAGGATGAAAAAAATGCCCGTCCTCATCGGGATGAATTGAGTAAATTTCCGCTCATGGAAAAATCCTTTAATTTCAAATTAAAAGAAGTTTGTCAATCGAAGAATAGTGTGCTTTGCATTGGTTTGGATATTGATGCGGATCGCATGTCAAACGATTTTAGCCCTACATTAGAAAATTTAGAATCATTCTCAAAGGATGTGGTTGACTGTACGGTAGATTTTTGCCCGGTTTATAAGATAAATCTGGGTTTTTATGAAAGATATGGCTCTGCAGGTGTATCATGGATGGAGCGATTACTAGTCCACATTCAGCACCGTTCAATTGTAATAGCGGATGGAAAAAGAGGTGACATTGGTAATACTGCAAAGCAATATGCAAAATCATTGTTTGACACTTTTGAATTCGACGCGGCGACAGTATCGCCCTATATGGGGAGAGACTCAATTACACCATTTGCAGAATATCCTGAAAAAGGAGCATTCATTCTTTGCCTGACATCTAATTCAGGTTCTGAAGATTTTCAGTTTCTTAAATCAGGAGATCGTTACATTTACCAAACTGTTGCTGATTTGGTGAAAGACCTCAATTTACACAACAATCTCGGGTTGGTCGTTGGAGCTACACATCCAAACAGGATGAGAGAATTACGCTCTCGTACAGAAAATTTGAGCTGGCTGATTCCGGGTGTGGGGGCACAGGGAGGAGATCTGGCATCTTCCGTAAATATCGGCAACGCTAACGGTACTGCGTTGATCAATGTGAGCAGAGGAATATTATATTCCGGAGATAGCACACAAGATTCCATTCGAGAATCTGCATTAAAATACACAAAGACTATTCAGGAAAATCTATGATACCCGAAAATGAACTACTGGATTTACTTAAAAATACGGGTGCCATGCTTGATGGTCATTTCCTCCTCACATCGGGGAACCACAGTGATATTTACATTGAAAAATTCCGAGTTTTGGAAAATCCAGTTGCCCTTGACCGTGTTTGTAGAGCGATGGCGGAATATTTTAGAGATTGTGAAATTGATGTAGTTGTGGGCGCTGCAGTGGGTGGTATACTTTTGGCTGGAGGTGTTGGTCGTCATTTGGGAGTAAAACACATTTTTTCCGAAAGGGTGAATGGCAAAATGGAGTTTCGGAGAGGATTTTTTATTCCCCCGAAAACTAAAGTGGCCATTGTGGAGGATATCGTCACTACAGGCGGTTCTGTCGTAGAACTGATCGACTTGGTAAACGAAATGGGAGCATCAATAAGCGGTGTCGTTGATTTAGTAGACAGGAGTCAAAATGGAGTCATATTCAAAGCTCCGACCTACTCCTTGTTGAAATTGCCTAGCCAGAGCTGGGCGCTGAAAGATTGTCCGTTATGTCAAAAATTAGTTCCCTTGACAAGCCGAGGACGATCCGGTAAATAATCTGGGGTTCGAATGCTCGATTGATTCGGAACTCTTGGACGTCGTGTTCGTTGGAAAATTCTAATTTAATTAAATGGAGTAACATTGAAAATTAATCTCGTCTTAATCGTACTAATATCTCTATTATGTGCGCAGGATTCTACAAAAAATGAAATTAAAACACCAAAAGCGTTTGACCTAAAAAAAGGAATTAATCTTGGAAATTTGGTACCTAACCCACAAGAAATGGACCCGTTTTACATGCCAATAAACGAAAGTCAAATGGAAGAAATTAAAAAAATTGCACTGGAATATACCCCTTCTCCAGTCACAAAGAATGATGTGGTAACTATCGAAACGACAATGGGGACGTTTAAGATGAAACTGTTTCCCAAAATAGCTCCGAAACATTGTGAAAATTTCAAAAAACTAGCGAATAGCGGATATTATGATGGCACCTCGTTTCACAGGGTCATACCGGGTTTCATGATACAGGGTGGTGATATTTTGTCAAGGGATGCCGACCGCAGTAATGATGGTACAGGCGGTCCCGGTTGGACGGTTGAAGCAGAATTTAGTAAAACATCGCATAAACGGGGTGTCTTATCCATGGCTCGGGGACAAAGTCCAAATTCAGCCGGAAGTCAATTTTTTATCTGTATAAACGACGCTAAACATTTGGATGGTAGTTACACTGCATTTGGTGAGATTATCGAAAATATAGAAGTCATTGATCGGATTGTAAATACAGCCACAGATTATAATATGGCCATGGCATATTTTAAAAAACAGTTACCCAAAGGAAGCGATCCGGAAAAATGGATCACTATACAGGATCCAAAAACAGGAAAGCAAATCTATGCCCCCGTCCCGGAAGGCGAAACCAAGTCCTCATACACATGGCAGATGCAGAAAAAGCTCCGTAGTGATAATCCAGTTATGCCGGTACGGATGATCAAGGTCCGTGTAGAGAGCGCGGACTGATAAGATCCTGAGTTAATGAAAGAGAATCACTCAATTACTGGCCTTGCGCTAGGTGCTGGTGGTGCAAGAGGTCTTGTCCATATCGGCGTTCTAAAAGCGTTGGAGGAACATGGAATCAAGATCGATTTAATCTCCGGGAGTTCCGTAGGATCAGTTATTGGTGCAATGTACGCCTCAACCTTGGATGCAGGCTGGGTAGAAACTCGGTTTAGAGATTTTATAAACAGCGATCTCTATAAATCATTGGGATTAGATAGGTTGAAAGCGAATAATGGTCAGGAAGATTCTTTTTTTCAATCCATTACACGTCCGGTGAAAGAGATGATCTCATTTAAAATTGTGAATGACCGTCTTGGTTTGCTGAAAACCAAACGATTGGAAAAGGTCGTCCAATTCCTGTTACCGGTTGATGATTTTCGGGATTTGAAAATTCCATTCAAATGTGTGGCAGTAGATCTGCATACGGGCAAAGATGTCATATTTTCTTCGGGAAGTCTTACCCATGCATTGACTGCTTCCAGTGCGATTCCGGGATATATGCAACCTGTACCACAGAATGGTAAACTGTTGGTGGATGGTGGAATTTCCATGCCTTATCCAATATCCATATTAAAAGAGATGGGTGCTGAAATGACTATCGCCGTGGATGTAAATATTCGCAAGTTCCAATATCTGGATTCACCAACTCTTTTTAAAATTATGAGCAGAGTAGAACAGGTGACTTCCAATCGTATTAATGAGTTGATGAAGGATGATGCCGATTTTACGATTCAACCAAGAACTGGAGATTTGTTTTGGACGGAGTTTGATCGAATCGATGAATTAGTTGCAAATGGTTACGAATCCGTTTGTAACAATCTGGAGAAGATTCAGTTCAAGTACAGAAAACAAAAACGTTTTATTAAGTTATTCAAAAACATGATGAAAAATAAATAAATATGTATAAAAAACTATTATTAATAAGTCTGGTATTATCTATTAGTCTGGCTGCCGGAGGGCTTTCAGATGAAATGAACTGTTTGTCGTTTAAGGTGACTACTGATCCCACAGAGGTCCGAGCTCAAGAGACAGTTACTGTCAATTTCAATGTGCAAATTGAAAAAGGATTTCATATCTATGCAACGCATCCCGATTTAAGTTTAAGTCCTACGGCTGTTGCATATAATGACACAAGTCTGTTTGAAGTGATCGGAATTATTTCAGAACCAGTATCCCAAACGAAGTATGACGAAAATTTTGATATGATCATCGGTTATCATGAAGGGAAATTCAAGTTATCACAGCAGGTGACGATTTCTGCGAATGCAGAAGCGGGAATACTCCCTATTAGTGGAACTCTCATTTATCTAGCCTGTGATGCCACCCGCTGTATACCTCATTGGGATGAGTTTGAATTTGGATTAAATATCTCTGATGGTCCTGCACGATCGGAACACGTATTTTCTGTCCAAACCGAATATGTCTCCGCTGATCATGATGGCAATGAGGATCAATCCAATGAAATAGAGACAATTGACAGTGCAATTGAAAAAGGTCTGCTATCCTTTTTACTTCTTGCATTTTCTATGGGATTTCTTGCTCTCCTGACACCTTGTGTTTTTCCAATGATTCCAATCACGGTCTCGTATTTTACCAAGCAAGGTGAACAATCGGGCAGTAAACCGGTGAGGGACGCATCCATCTATGCATTGGGTATCATCCTGATTTTTACATTCCTCGGATTGATTCTTGCAGTGACTCTCGGGGCGACGGGTGCAAATCAACTGGCTTCAAATCCGTGGATAAATCTATTTATTACTATCCTTTTTGTGGTATTTGCTTTTAGCCTATTTGGCCATTTTGAGCTTCAACTTCCTTCAAAACTTCGTCAGTTCAGTGTTAAGCAGGAGAGCAAGGGAGGCACTCTTGGAATTCTGTTCATGGCGTTAACATTTACGATTACATCATTTACATGTACAGTACAGTTTGTAGGACTATTACTTGTTGCGGCCAGCCAAGGGAATTATTTGTGGCCCATCATTGGACTGATAGCATTTTCATCCGCTTTTGCGCTTCCGTTTTTCTTTTTAGCGCTATTTCCTGAATATCTGGCGAGATTACCCAAAAGTGGTAGTTGGTTGAATTCAGTGAAAGTGATAATGGGTTTTTTGGAACTTGGCGCCGCCATGAAATTCATCAGCAATGTAGATCTGATTTGGCAGTGGGGGATTTTTACCAATCAGGTCGTACTCTCGGTATGGGTAGTTTTATCTTTCATGATGGGCTTTTATTTATTGGGTAAAATCAAATTACCCCATGATTCGGATATCGACAGAATTGGTGTTCCTCGGCTCATGCTTTCTATTATCTTTATTACCTTTGGATTGTACCTTAGCGGCGGTTTGTTTGGAAAACCACTTCACGGACTCATAGATTCATATCTGCCGCCCATCGTAGACGCATCGCGTGAAAATATCGTGATAACTCCTTTGGGTGAAACGTTAGAATGGATCGATAATCTTGACGATGGACTTGTACTTGCAAAAGCGTATAACAAACCCGTCTTTGTTGATTTCACCGGTTATACATGCACAAATTGCAGATGGATGGAAACCAATGTTTTTGAAGATATCCGAGTGAGTCGTAAATTCGAGGAATTCATATTGGTTCGTTTGTTCACGGATGGGGGTGATAATCACCGGGGAAATCAGGAAATGGAGGTTGAACGATTTGGAACTGCAGCGTTGCCATTTTATGTCATTTTATCGCCAGATAACCAAGAATTAACTCGGTTTCATGGTATGGACACGGACGTTGGGAAATTTATTAAATTTTTAGAAAATGGAACAGGGAATCTATAATCGGGAGAAAATATGACCCTTAAACAAATTATCATTTTTATTTCAGGCATTCTGATCATTGGTGTTTTCGGGCTGGTTGCCCAAGGAAAATTAACTGATGAACAGAGAAGAGCCATTGATAATGTCACTAAAACAATCGATCTCGCTCCTGATTTTTCACTTCAGGACATTAATGGCGAGTCTTACACTTTAAGTGAACTAAAAGGAAAAGTAGTTATTGTCAACTTTTGGGCAACATGGTGTGGACCGTGTCGGATGGAAATACCAGAATTCAACGATTTAGTAAAGAAGCATTCCAGCGACGATCTGATTGTATTGGGATTAAGTATTTCTGATACTAAAAAAGCTTTAACGAATTTTGCAAAATCCTATCGGATCGATTACCCATTGCTATATGGCACAACAAAAGAAATCGATCAAGTATCACGCAAATATGGCGGAATTTACTCTGTACCTATGACATTTTTAATTGGCAGAGATGGGAGCATTGAAACGTCCTATCCGGGTGCTATCGTCAAGGGTTATCCTATTCATACTCAGTTTTTATCAGATGTAAACCGAGCACTCGCAGCCAAAACAAAATAATTTTCTGATGGCAACGAATTAATCAAAAGATGGTCAAACCATAGAATGACCACATACCAGAAACAAAAAAATTACTATCCCTGTACATATCACCGATATGGTGTTGTATTACTCCTGCTAGTATTAACCATTTTCTGGAGTTGTGCAAACCACCCCGAATCTCTCCCGGAATGGAGCAACCATCCACCGAGTGACCCAGACTATTGGTACGGGTTGGGTATCGGAAAAACACGCGATGACGCAAGACAGCGTGCCATCCATGAAATATCTTCACAAATATCAGTAACTATCTCTTCAACGCTATCGGCTATAAAGACAGAATACAATTTCAACGTGAATGAGTTTACTCGACAGGTGCTTGAAACCCGCGTCAATAGTAGTTTGAATAATATTGAGTTGGTCAACTCCCATCAGTCTGAACGCTCATTTTACTTGCTTGCAAGGTTATCCAAGCAAAAATACTATGATGAAATTGATCAAAAAAAGAATAATGCCATTCAGCAGGCGGTCAAATATTTAGAAAGAGCTGAAGGTGAGTTTACCATACAATCGTTTCGGTATTTAGATAATGCTCTAAACGAAATCGAACCATTTCAGGACTACCCACTCATGGTAGAATATCCAGAGAAAAGCGGCAGCGTCATCATGCTTCGATCCTACTTGTTTGAGATGGTTATCAATTTCTCTGAACGATTGGTGTGTACGTTCAGCAAACCGGAGATTACAATACATTATGGAATACCCGATCCACAGAAGTTTTTTGTTGATTGTGTTGATAAAGTGACCGGTGCAACAATGGAAGGTATTCCGTTAGTATTTTCATCCCCAGAGAACGAATTCACAGAAAAAGTTCTGACTAATCCTCAAGGATTTTCGGAGGTGATCATAAATCAGATACTTAATAAAGAAACAAATCAATACTTTCGTGGTGAGGTGAATTTCAAAGAGAATTTAACTTATTTTCCACATCGATTTAACTCTATCATCAGCACACCTCTTCGGGTAAACGTAATAGGGACCAAGGTTTATTTTACAGGATCAGAATACAACGTGGGAATATGGCGTGAGAATTCCATTATTGAGTCCGTATTAAAAGAGATTTTTTATCAGGAACTCATGGTTCAAGCCACCTATGAATCGGATTCAGATATTATTGCTCAGTATTCGGTAGAGACCAAACAACGATCCTCGCAACCGGAAAGCATTTCAGGACAACTTATCTATCAAGCCTATGCAGAGATGACACTCACGCTTACTGACATGGAAACGGGTGATGAAATATTTCAGAACACGATTAATAACGTGAAGGGCATCAGCTTTACCGCTTTCGAAGATGCCGGAATGGATGCATTAAAGAATTTGAAGAAAAAAATGTCAAATGAAGAAATTATAGATGTCTCCAGATTTAGCTATTGATGGATTTCTCACTTTTATTATTACCGTCTGTTTCTAAATCTATCCTCAAGTCCATCTTTTCTGCAAAATATTTTCTGGTGATATTTTCCTATTAATCGCAATAAGTGAGAAATGTCCTCATCTGTAAATGAAATTAAGGGCTGCATCCTACCCTGGATGCATATGATGGGAAATCTAAATGGTGAATATCATGCCTGTTGTTTTGCAAAATATCATCATGGAGATGATGTATTGGGATTTCATAACCAATCATTATTGGACGTTTGGAATAACCCGCCCTATAAAAATCTTAGAAATCAATTATTAAAAGGAGAAATCCCTGCCGAATGCAACGAAGTATGTTTCGGTTTAGAAGATTCTGGTGGCGTAAGTAACAGACAACAAGTGAATCATAGATTTCAGCAGTACGCACATCTCCAAAATCAGACAGAAGCTGATGGATATCAACCTACAATTCCCAAATATTTAGATATCAGGTTTGGTAATTTATGCAATTTTAGATGCAGAATGTGTGGCCCAAAATCTTCAACAGGATGGTATGAAGAAGTCAAGATCAATAATGGAAAGATAATTGATCCTTTTACAGAAAATGAATTATTCTGGAAAGATGTTTCTATAATCGCACCGCATTTATCAGATGTATATTTTGCAGGTGGAGAGCCATTCCTTCAAAATGGTCACTATAAATTGATTGAATATTTAATCTCAACAGGTCATAGTCGGAATATCAGTTTACAGTACAATTCTAATTTGAGCCATAGAAATTACAAAAATTTTGATTTAAAACAATTGTGGTCTCATTTTAAGCAGATAAGCATATGGCCAAGTTGTGAAGGATTTGGAGAGAAAGTTGAGTATTCTAGAAGTGGATTCAATTGGAAATTATTTGAAGAGAATTGCAGATATTTTAAACGAGAAATTGATACGGTAAGTGCGGTGATAAATATTTACAGCATATCCTCTATGCCAGAATTGATATTATGGTGCAAGCAGCAGGGAATTGACTATTGGGGAACTATTCTTACACATCCGGATTATTTGAATATCACAAGTCTCCCGAAAAAAGGCAAAGACTTTATCCGAGAGGAATACAGATCATTTCAAACTGAAGCTACTAAGTTGTTGAATGAACATGATTTGAATCAAATAAACAATTGGATTACCTATATGGACAGTAAGGATAATTCCCACTTGCTACCAAAGTTCAAAGAAATACAACAAAAGTTAGATTATTCTAGACGGGAAACATTTCAGCTGGTATTTCCAGAATTTTCTGATTGGTATGATAGAATTAATTGAAAGTAGCTATGTTTACCTTATGATCCCGTAGGTGAGGGACTCAGAGCAACAGAAAAAACACTATCATGGTGAGTCCGGCAGTTGCCGGATCGAACTGAACCATGAATCATCCTTCAATGGAGCCTCGGTCGCAACCCGTCCTACGGGTGAGAATCAGAATGATCTGAAGGAAATGTGATAGCGTTTCAATGACGTAAATTTTCATGACAACGATCATTATTAGTAAGGGTCAAAAGAGTTATACAATTAACGTACAATATTTTGATTCAAAAAATAATTTATAACAGAAAAGAGGACAAAATGAAAACTAGACTATTTAATCTCATGCTCCTGCTGATCGCAGGGATGATAGCATTTAATTGTGCCGGTTCAAGGAAGGGACCCGATCTGTCACCGGATGCCAATCGGAGGACTATTCGTGATGCGCCTCAATGGTACACCAATCCACCGGTAAAAGACGGTTATCGGTATGAGGCAGCCACTGCTACAAGCCAAGATATGCAATTGGCCATTGATAAAGCCCGAGCATCTGCCGCCACCGCCCTTGCTGGATTGGTCCATTCAGAATGGAATGGTCTGACCAAACGTGCACAGGAAGAAACCGGTCTTGGTCCAGATTCTCATCTCATCGACCAATTTTCACAGACCCAGGAACAGGTTATCTCCACAGAACTTCGGGATTTGCGCGTAGCTGAAACCGTCATCCAGGAAGAAAAAAGCGATGTGGGGAAGATCTACAGAGGATATGTGCTGGTTGAATTTGATGAGACTGCAGCGAATAAAAGGCTTCTGCTGAAAATCAAAGAAAATGAACAACTTTATACATTGATGCGAACCACAGAAATGTTCGACGAGATGGAAAAGAAAGTGGAAGAGTATCGTCAACGATACGACCGGTGATCCGGTTCAAAGTATTATTCAAATATCAATTAAAGAAATCCCCGTCAATTTTTGGCGGGGATTTCTATTTCAGGGTATTTTTTATGTCCGCGACCAGTTTGCTTGCGAGTATTTCAACAGCCTTTTGAACAAGTTCCGCTTTTGATGGAGTGGGTTGCTGACTATTTCCTGCAAGCATTCGTGCAAGAAAGGTTAGGGCTCGTCCGTCACCGGAGTAAGTGACCCAATCGAACTCAAAAGTATAATTTGATGACAGATTATTCGAATAAATAATCTTTGCAGTTGTCACATCCATAATTTTATAAGACACATTTATCATCGCTTCTGCCTGGATTTTATTGAATATGGCATCAGCACGGACTAACCGATAAATTTCCCGTTCTAATTCATTTCCATCTTCGTCCGAGTATGTTTCGGTATCGGTTACAATTCTTTTCTCCATACGCTTCCGGTCTTTTAGATGTTGAGGTTCCGTAGCGCTTACATGAGTGATGGTGCCTGTAATAGTATGATGAACTCCCAAGATGTTTCCAATTTCTATCGAATGTTCGTCATTGACCAATCCGGAACTAGCGAGCTGTTGTTCATTCAGAATAAGATCAATTTTGTCCCGGGTGACAAATTCTACAAACTCCATAATTTCCTGATCGTTCATAAGTGATGACAACAATTGATTTGAAATCTGTTCTCCTACATTACCATATTTTTCTTCTCCACTGCTATTTTCGAATGACATGATGGCGATACGGGTGATCGCATTTTGTCTGCATGTCTCGTAAAATGATGCACTGTCCACATAATTGTGGACAAAAGTCATTGCAGATTTAAAGTGATCGGCGGCTTTTTTATAGCCCTCCCGGTTGTCAACTTCCATAAACTGGATACCAGCCTGATAGTGGGCTTCAGCTGCATAATTTTTTGCATCCGTTAAAAGTGTTTGATAATTTTTTACTTCAGATTTAAACAGTAGTACTTCCGTCTGGGGTAGATCAAGTTTTTCCAGAATATCAACGAGATAAGATAGATCCTCATACTCGCGAACGACTTTGTCCCATCTGAATTCATCGTCGGATATACTAAATCGTTCAATTTTCATGTGATGAAATTCAATACATTTTGGAAATACCTTGTCCAAAAGTTCTGATGATTTTTCATATGATGGATTTTCAGAAATAGAAGCGACACAGTATTCAACAGCAGAATCGTAATCACCTGATTTATATGCCTTTTCCGCTCTAACTACGTATCGTCCATAACTGGTAAAAAAACTACAACCTGAAAGCAGGACAGTTAATATAACAACCATCCCCCATAAATTTGTTTTTTCAAAGAATATTTTTCTCATTTAATGTATCCCATTCTTATAAGTCCTTTTTGAGCTTCACGGATAGACAGATTTGACAAATAATCGCGTCTCTTTTCAATGAGTTCGATAACTGCTTCAGGGTTGGTATAGGAATATTGACGCAGCGCCCATCCAATAGCTTTTCTAATAAAAAAATCGGATTCGTGCTCAGTATGAAGGATTAAATCCTTCAACAATTCAAAGTTCGTCATGTTTTTATATTTTAATTGTGTCAGTAGAGCAGCTCTTCTAACCCACATATTCTCATGCTTTACCCAAGGGATCAGCCATTTCCGTAGATTTTCGTTTGATAAAGCGGGTCCGATAAGATTGGAGGCTGTTGTGTCCACAATATCCCACCACTGGGATTGCAATACGATGTCCAAATACAGATCAATATTTGTAGCAGTGATAAATTTTTTAAATTTCTGTGCCATGAACATGGCTGCATACCATTCTTCGCGTCGATTACCATTTGTAAACAGATACCATAAAATGTCACGATATTCAATATTATCAACTGGAGGATGCTCTTTAAATATGGAATTGGCGATTTGTTTTACTGGATTTGAAGCGATCCCCCAATAGGGCATTTTATATTTCATATATGCTTCTTGCATTTTGGCTGATTCAGGATTCGAACTCAATCGGAATGCTGCTGTTAATTTTGAATAAATAATACTGGCTTTTTCAGACGCCAAATTGGTCATTTGTACATATCTTTATATTTTTCAATGAGTCGGCGATCCTTCTTGGTGGGTCTACCCTCACCACGGTCTCTTCTCGCAACCGGATATTTAAAAGCAGTTTTTTGGATTTCTATTTCAACAGCGGGCGTCAGATCGCTCATATACGTGGGGACCAATTTCGCGGAGATTCGCTTTTCTACCAAATCAAGAACCTGACAAGTTTGTTTATGAAACCGTTTTTGAATGGTTATAATCTCACCCCCGGAAATGAATTTGGATGGCTTTAATCGTTCTTCATCAATCTTTACCTTACCTGCATTACACGCATCTGTAGCCAGCGAGCGTGTTTTAAACAACCGGACGGCATACAACCACTTGTCAATTCTGATTTTTTCAGGAGTTCCCATAGTGTTTTTATGATACATGAATAGAATACTGAATAAAAAGTTATTAATATTAAGCACAGAATAGAGAGAGAAATTTGAAAAAGAAACGATCCTTAAAACCACCTCAAGAGACATACTCAGTTTACGGATTAAATGGTTGTCTCGAAATCCTTAATTACAAAAAGCTACGAATCCTTTCAGTGGATGTAATAAAAGAGGGATTAGCATGGGAAAATAAATTACTGCAGGATTACCGTCATCAATTTCCTGAATCCGTAAAAATATTTCGCAAATCTGATTTTGTGAATAGATATCAGGGAATTCGACACCAAGGGATTGTCATAAATTTCGAAGGCAAACTTATTAAGGACAGCCTACCAAATTATTCAAACTCCTCGGAAAATATTTGTCTGCTTGCTGTAGATAATGTGGAGGACCCTCAAAATTTGGGTCAGATCATAAGAACAGCTGAATGCGCTGGAATAGATGGAGTGGTCATTCCTCTTCATAATAGTGCAGGAATAACAAGTACTGTCCTTCAGGTAAGCCAAGGTGCTTTTTTACATTTACCCATTTATGTCGTACCCAATTTAAGAAATGTATTTATCGATTTAAAAAAACAGGGATTTTGGGTAATTGGATTTGAAAACAGCCTCGAGGCAAAACAGTGGCATCAGATCAGCTACGAAGGTAAAGTTGTTTGCGTTGTGGGAAGTGAAGGAAAAGGGATTCGTCCATTGGTACTTCAAACTTGCGATTTCCAGGCGACTATCTCCATGTACGGAAAAACCAACTCACTCAATGTCTCTGCCTCAGTTAGCGCCATATTATTTGAAAGAAATCGACAAGTACACAGTAAAGAGATTGTTTGATTTGGTTCAAACACTTGATGATCGGATATGATAATTGATATTTGATCTGGTCGTTCTTGGTGCAGGAGTCGTCGGACTCAGTACTGCCCGATATTTTTCAGAAAAGTATTCAGACTGGAATATCCTATTGGTTGAGAAGAATACTCGCCATGGTTTAGGTATATCCAGTCGAAACAGTGAAGTCATTCACGCTGGAATTTATTACCCACCGGAATGGCTAAAATCAAAACTCTGCATCGAAGGACGAAGAAACCTGTATCCGTTTCTGGAAAAATATAATATCCCTCATAAGAAAACCGGTAAGTTCATTGTTGCAGTAGATGAATATCAGATAAATCCATTAGCAGCACTTTGTAACGTTGCTCAGGATAAAGGTGTTGATGGTCTTCAACTTTTGGATGGCGGGAGGATATCAAAGTTGGAACCTAAAGTCAATTGCCTTGCGGGAATTTTCAGCAGCGAATCGGGAATTCTATCTGTCGACCGATATATGGATGTCCAATTAAACCTATTCAAGGCGAATGGTGGCGGGTTCCTGCCTGGCACTCGGTTTGCAGATATGTCGTTAAAAGGTGAACTAATGGAACTCTGTTTTCATTCTAATCAGGACGGTGAACAAAAAGCGATGGCAAAGCGAACGATCAATGCGACCGGGTTATCCGTAAATCAAACTTCCACCGATGCTCATTTCAATGATATACCCAATATTTTCTTTTGTAAAGGACATTATTTTCAGGTGACCGGAGCCAGGCATGCATTTACGCACATGGTATATCCGTTGCCTGATGAGACATTTCTCGGTATCCATATTACGCCGGATTTATCAGGAGAAATCAAAATTGGTCCTGATGCGGTTTATTTAAATGAAAATCTTGAAGATTATGGTGAGTTTCTTTCATCTGCAGAATCTTTTATTAAGGATGTGAGACGATATTGGCCAGGCATAACGTCTTATACTATCCAACCCGTAATGACGGGCATACGACCGAAATTATATGATCGAGGGGAAATAGCGAGAGATTTTTTAATTCGTGATGAGGCACAAGCAGATTGCCCAAATTGGATTAACTTGTTTGGAATTGAAAGTCCAGGTGTCACGGCCAGTTTAGCATTTGGTCCATATATCGATGAAATATTCTTCTGCGAAAATAAGGGTTAGTTCACCAGAGCGATAATGGAATTCCAGTCGAGGTTCAACATATAAAAGGCGATCCCTGTAAATGCTAAAAAAGGACCGAAAGGCAGTGCACGGTCTTCGGTTTTCCCGGATAGAAGAGTTGCAATACCAAATGCAATGAGTGTTACCAACGAACCGGCAAAAATAGTGGCAGCTACATTTAAAGGACCTAACCACGCTCCCAGAACGGCAATCAACTGAAGATCTCCCATTCCCATCGTCTCTTTCTTGAACATCCCACGCGTCAGTAAATAGACCCCTCCCAGATAGCACACACCGGTTAGAACTCCCCACATGGCAAGAACCCATTGATGTGGTGCGAAGAAATAATAAACAATTATTGCTACGGCAGCGATCAAAATGAATAATAACGGGATAACCATGTAGTCGATATCAATGAAGGATATGACGATGAGCGTTGATGCCATGACAATAAACAATAACGCTTCAGGAAGTGGGTACTGGTAAAAAGCCCAAAACCATAGTCCGCCATTAAGAAATTCAACAAGAGGATATCTGATTGAAAATTTGGTGTGACACTTGGCACATTTACCTCTGAGCATAAAATAACTAAGTACCGGAATATTGTGATACCAATTAATAAGAACACCACAAACTGTACAGTGAGATCGGGGAAATACTACAGATTCATCTTTGGGCAGCCGGTAAATAACCACATTCAAAAAACTACCGATCATAAGACCGAGAACCGCGGCAATACTTCCCGGGAATAGCCCTGCATCAACCACTCAGGGCTTCTCCCATCTGGAAGATTGGTAGATATGTGGCAAGCAGGATCACCAGTATCACTGCGCCTACAAAAATTAACAAAATGGGCTCGATGATGGAGGTAATCCTATCAACGATAGCCAATACCTGTTTATTATAAAAATCTGCTGCTCTTAATGCTAACTGATCGATTTCACCTGTTTCTTCACCTGTTGAGATTAACTGGATCACTGTAGAAGGAAAAACCATAGTATCCTTTAATGCACGTGAAATATTGACACCATTTTCAATATCATGAGCAGCCTGCTTAACAGCCAGTTCATAGACCCGGTTTTCAACAACTTTACTTATCAATTGAAAAGATTCAAGCACTGAAACTCCTGCATCTAACAGGATTCCCAGTGTTTTTGAGAATTTTGCTAAAATATTTAATCGTACTAAGTTGCCGAAAATTGGAATTTTGAAGTAAAACCTATCCAGAAGAAGGCGCATTGTATCGGTCATACTCAGTATCCACATAATAAATGTAAACAGCATCGTCATCAAAAGGATAAATACGATATTGGCTTGTACCCAATCACCAATATTTAGAATCAATGTGGTAAAGACTGGGAGTTCTGCTCCTAAAGAAGCATAGACTTCCCCAAATTTGGGTATAATGAAAAGAAACGTGAATAATAATGTGGCAAACAGGAAAACAATAATCATCACCGGATAGAACAACGCGGAGATAACTTTCCGCTGTGTATCCGCTACATTTTCCATATAAATAGCTAATTCTTCCAGAGTGGATGATAATTTTCCACTGACTTCTCCAGCGCGTACCAGTGAGATAATTAGATTTGAGAATATACCTGAATGTCTCTCCAGAGCATCGGAAAGCAGTAGGCCTTTGCGAATATCATTTTCTGTAGTAGTCAGGGTATTTTGAAATTTTTTGTTCTTCTCTTCAGTGGCTAAGAAATGCATAGCTCTTTCAATAGTCAAACCCGCTGTGAACATTGTGGCCAGTTGGCGAATAAAAAATACCATCGTATTCATGGGAACACGGTTTTTAATTTTCGCAACTCTTTTCGTGAACCGATCCAGGAACGGACCCATGAAATCAAAAGAAGTATCCTTCTCCGTTAATTTTACAATTGTAACTTCACTATTGGTCCGCAGCTGTTCGCTGGCTTCAGTGAGATTATTTGCTTCAATTATGCCCTCTTTACGGTGACCTTCGCCGGTTCTAATTAAATATGTATATGTTGCCATTATTCGTCTTCCACAGTTGATCGGAGAACCTCGTATATCGTGGTTACCCCAGCTTTGGCTTTATCAATACCTGCATCTCTTAAAGGTGTCATCCCCAATTCAATTGCCTTCTCACGGATAACCTCCTGATTAGCGTTTTCGAAAATCAACTTCCGGATGGGTTGTTTGACTTCGAGTATTTCATGGATAGCAGTTCGACCACGATAACCCGAATAGCGACAATGACTACAGCCTTTCCCCTGCATGAATGTAAGTGAACTCGCTTCAGATGGAGAGACACTGATTCTATCCAACTCTTCGGATGTAGGTTCATAAACCTCCTTGCAATGGGGGCAAACCGTTCTTACAAGCCGCTGTGCCATCACCAGGTTCAATGACGATCCCAGCAAGAAAGGAGCAATTCCGATATCCAACAATCTAGTGATGGTAGAAGGTGCGTCATTTGCATGGACGGTACTGAAAACAAGGTGACCAGTCAATGAAAATTTCACAGCTATATCAGCAGTCTCGGAGTCACGGATTTCTCCAATTAAAAGAACGTCTGGGTCCTGCCGAAGGATTGAACGAAGCGAGCGGGAGAAGGTCAGACCGATTTCATCATGCATTTGTACCTGATTAATACCAGCGATCTGATATTCTACGGGATCTTCAACAGTGGTAATGTTGATTCCTTCATCCTGAATTTCTAATAGAGATGCGTATAAAGTAGTGGATTTACCACTACCTGTAGGACCAGACAGCAGAATCATGCCATAAGGTTGCTTGATCCATTTTCTAAATATTTTAAGTTTGTTTTCGGGAAATCCAAGAGTAGTCAGATTTAATTTTCTACCTCCAAAACCCAATAGACGTAAAACCGCTTTTTCACCAAAAACCGTTGGAAGGATAGAAACACGAACATCGATGTCTCTATCAGCTGTTCTGATTTTCATTCTACCGTCTTGAGGTAAACGATGTTCAGCAATATTTAATCTTGAAAGAATCTTGATTCTGGTAATGACACCGTTAAGTGACGACATGGGGGGGGTCATGATTTGGGAAAGAACACCATCAATTCTGATCCGAACGGAAATTTTATTTCTACCGGGTTCAATATGAACATCAGTGGAATCTTCTTTGATAGCCTCAATTAACATCAAATTGACCAGTTTCACGTATGGCGCTTCTTCAGAGGAAACTTGCTCTTTTGATAAATCCAGTTCCTGTTGGTCGTCGTCATCACCTGAAATAATCGAAATGTTTGCTAGAACATCTTCAACTTCACCGGATTGGCGAATATCTCCAAAAATCTTGTCTAATGCCCGAACGATACCGTCCTTCCCGGCAACAATGACCTCAGGTTCTAAGCCGGTTAATTTTCTGATAGAATCGAGTGTGGCCAGATCTTCGGGATCTTCCATCGCAATCAAAATATTACGATCGGTTTTGTTCAGAGCGATGACATTATTTTCTTTACAGAAATCTTCAGAAATCTGTCGGACAACATTTTCAGGTGCACGCATCAGGTCTTCGCCGGTGATGTGTTTTTCGTTTAACTGCATGGCATATGCAGTTATAAAGTCGTCTTCTGAAATAATTCCGCGTTGAATAAGAATTCTACCCAGTTTCTCATTGGATTCTTTGAGTTCCTGAAGCGCAGTATTGATGTGGCCCGTCTCCGCCATATTTAAATGTACGAGGATTTCGCCAATCTTCTTAAACTGCGGATTAAAATTATCCATAAATCATGTTACCTTTTCAACATTTCAATTTGAGTTCCCATATTATATGACCTATCCGACCAGGGAAGGGTCGGATAGGTATTAAATTTAAATTTATTTTTCGATTAGCTCAGTTTTAATCGTTTGGACAATTCTCACATTCTCCACCAGATCGTTCTAACAGAATTTCAACTTGGTTGCTGATCATTGGCTGAGGATCAGTAAGCTGTACTATCACCGAAGAAGTGAAATCATCATATTCGCAAGCCACACAGGCATTTTCATCAATACAAAATTGTGGATTAGAAACTGGACATCGAAGAATAGTTCCTCGAACGTACCACCTCGCGTTACCCTCAGGATCAGTAATTTGTTGAAGTCCGGGAATCCAATCAGGATCATCAACGGGTGCTGTAGTTAGTAAATCTAGACCATCTGCAAATAATATTAAATGGCCATCGGAAATAGCTTCCAAATAATAGTCAGTTAGTCTTGCATTAATGCTGATAATATCTGTGAAACAACCCGCTAATGGTAACATATCGGATGGGTTAGTGAAATTCGCATTTGTTGAGAAATCCCAGGAACCAATACTTCTAGTAATACTGACTTCACCCGGCATAACAGGTTGGTCAAATGGAGCACCAGCGTTATTATCACGACTGTCAATGAGTAAATAACCGCCTTCACCATTATAGGTATGAGCTTTAATTATGATATCTCTAAAAACTTGCAAGGAACTGTAATAAGAACTGGCCCAAGCAATTCCTCTGAACGCTTCTCCATTCATATTCAACTCACCGGTTTTTGCTTCGGCTTCAATGTATCCCGGATGAATATTTTGTGTCCATTGCGCAGATAATCCATCTAAAAAGGTGGTAGGTTGTTCTGTGCAAACCGGTGGTATAAACAATGTATCAGGATATGTGCAATTATACACGAGACTGTCAATCATATTGATGCTTTCCATTCCTTCTGTATCTAATGTAATTGGACCCCACATTACAATACTATTTTGATTCCATGCAATAACAGGATTCCATACTGGGGCAGATTCATATAATGATAACCAGACAGTTGTTGAGTCGTTAACCGGATTGGAATGCAGATCCCATAATGAGATAGACATGGGTAGCTGATAAATACCACCACCGGGAGTAATCAGATCCACATAACTCATTGCTATGTTTCCAAAAGACGCAGGACCTGTGGCAATCGTAACAGGTATACCAACAGCTGAAGCGATGGGTTCATTTTCATAGTTCTCGTCATCTATCTCATATGCTCTTGCCTGGATTCGAATACTTCCGGGGTGTGTGCCCGAATTCACAGTCGTGCTGGCGATACCATTACTGGAAATAACAGCTACTTCTTGTTGACCATTATCGAAATGGACACCTTCTGGAGTGGGGGTTGTAATTTCGAAACGGATTCTGTATTCATTTGAAACCAAATTATCACTACCGTCCCTCAATTCAAGATTAATCTCGGTGGCTTCCAATCCACCACCACCCTGAACCATGATCTCACTGGGATAGGAAGACTGAAACTGTAAGTACTCAAGTGCGCCTGCATTCAATACAATATTGATAGTGTCATTTATACCAGCGTAACTACCTACAATGAATGCAACACCCTCATCATTTGTCATGTTAAAAGTGACCCGAGCAGTATCATTTTGAAATTGTCCCCATGGATTAATAGATCCAATCGGAAGCCAAGTCCCTGATGAGTCTTCCAGACTCTGGAATTGAATGATTGTGCCGTCAATGGGGCCATATCCTAAGGTATCAACGTAGGTAGCAAACACCGTTGTCAGGGTGCTATCCGGACAACCGGGTAGGACGTAGCAATTTGCCCACATATTGAGTTCAGCAGTGCAATCAGGACATTCCGGGAGATTGTCAATAATGTCAATAGAGAATAAGTCAGGATCGACTGTAGATCCCGGAATACTCACGGTGATACTCGTCGTGGCAGCAATCTCACCTGGATCAGTTTCATCATAATTAATGGCTCCTGGAACTAGACAAAATGTAGTTTGTGCAGATCCTGATGTATCAGTTGTGGCTTCACTGTTCGTTAAATAACCAAGGTTCATAGGATTTATTGAGAAACTAACATTGATATCTTTGACACCACCACCGCTGGAATCCTGAGCAACCGCATATAAAGTATCACAATAAGTACTATCCATCCGTGCTACCAGAATTTCTGGTGAACTTGGCCATGATAATAGAGAAGTGACCAATAGTAGTCTCTTGTGAAGTTCGGTCATGACAACAGCATGGTGATAACTTGCGAATAAGGTATCATTATCATTTTCAGATGATAAAATATAAGCTTTGATATTAGCAGTACCGAATGAATCATTTTCCAAATTTAAAATTGATCTGGCTACTCCAACAGAATCTGTAAAAGCAAGAGACAAAGTGAGAGCACCTAAACTTGGTGTCAAATTCTGAAAATACACTGGTACAAGTGGAACTGCAACACCATAAATGTCTTTAGCAATGGCTCTAAATGTGATAGAATAGGTTGAATCCGATACATCCTCTAATATGACAATTTCGGATGGACTTGCATTCGACGTTAAGGTATTTACCTGCAAGTCGGGTGGATTTTGTCCAACAACCGCGATAAATTTGTGAACATCAGGAACATTCGGATAGTCTGGCGCACTAACGACAAACTCAACACTACCTGGATTAATTCCCACGCTGGTATAATAAATCACAGAAGCGATCCCTTCAGCGTTTGTGAACATTTGGTTTGCACTGATGTTTCCCACGGATGGATCGGTGAGTGCAAAATATACAGGTGCATTCGCAATTATTGCGCCACCCTCAGTGAGTGCTTTTGCATACAATGTATCTGTATAAACTTGTCTTGGATCTAAAATCTGAACTATCGGATTCTTTGGCCAGGCTTCCAAATGATCTATTGCTAACAGAGGTGGATTATAGTTGTAAATACTAACAGTTCTATCGATTGATAATGGAGTAGGTTGGGTCTGTACATTAGCTTCTAACTGAACTTGGTTTGCAGATCCCTGAACGTAGTCTTCATTTGTTACAAGTAGAGTATCTCTGGCATAACCCAATGAATTACTTAAACCAAATCCATGTAGTAAAATTCCTTTTGTAGGAGTATGATTAATAAATTGAACGGGTGCATCAGAAATTGGGACACCATCCTCATCACGGACTGTTGCTGTCAAAATAACACGATAAGTAGAATCAGTGACTCCATCAACCAATGCGACATTATTTGGATTCGTCGTAAATGATAAATTCTCAACTAATTCAATGGGATTTACGGTATCCTCTTCAACGGTGCAAATATTCAGGATATTGGTGTGCAATACGACAGAATTATCAAACGGATCGACAATTTCGGAAACAACGTTATCGCAAACATTGACGGTTTGGTTGTAGTACAGAATTGGAACCAGCCCATTTGCCTCGTCCGGATGTCCCGGGTCAATAACATAGTTTAAAAGAGTTATATCTCCGGGTGATGGGAACATATTTCCACCAAGAGAATCCTTCAGACAACAAGTCAACATTTCACCGTATGATAAATCACCATTTGGATCTAATCCATCATTATCAATGGAAAATTGTACCGGTATACGATCAATTCTGACACCTTCAAAGTCAACAACACTTGCTATTATTATAAGATAATCATAATCAGAGGTAACTGATATTGAACCAATGTCACCGACAAATATTTCTTCAACTATGCTATTATTAGTTATGGCAAAACCTTTATACCAGTCAAATCTGTTTACATTATATTCTTTGACCTCACTACCTTCGAAATTGAAAGTGAATACCCGAACCTGTGGATCTACTGTTGTACCTGGAACAGATATTTGTATAGAGACCGCCATGCTATCTTGAATTATTTCGCTAGTAAGAGTAGTGAAAACAGTTTTGGTAATTCCGCTGGCGTTGGTGGCAACATTCGTCATGGAAAGTACGCCAATATTATCCCCTGAAATTCTTTCAAAATGAACAGGGACATTAGGAACTGATCCGCCAGATGAGTTTGTCACTCTCGCATAAATAGTATCGACGTTTGCAATATTACTGTTTCCATTTGGAATATTTCCACTGACAATCCAAGTATTTAAATTGGAGACTTGATCAAGAATCAGTTGTGAAGTTGTTTGGAGTAAAATACTTTCATTTGCAACAAATGCAGGTGTGCCCGGATCACTTGGATCTAATATTTTTGCTCTGACCTGAATACTGCCTTCATCTTCGAGACTTGCGATCAAAGTTGTAGAGGCAACTCCACTTGCATTGGTAGAAATATTGGTTGAGGTTATTGTACCAAAATCAGGGGTCATGTTTTCAAATTGAACTGGAACACCCTGTACCGCCACTCCATTGATATCTCGAACGGTGGAGTTAAGAGAGATGGTGTAAACGGAGTCAGAAACGGATTCATCTAATTGGACAATTTCAGGAGCTGCATCTAAGGACATTGAAGCCACCTGATGTGAAATGAGATATTGAGATTGAAGTATGAATTCGACGGTTAAAGTATCAGCAATTTCCGAATCACTTCTTTCTAAATGCTGAAAATCGTATTCCGAAAATGTCAACGGAATGGGAGAAGATTCCACAGCTCTGGCAAGATCATTTAAGTTTATGTATGATTTAATTGTAGCATCACCTAATTCAGAACCTAAAGTTGACAAAGTAACAGTCGCCTTACCAATCTCGTTTGTCATGACTTGAGAATTCAATAAACCGCCAAGCAGGGTCAGATTTGTAAAATGAACATTTAGATTTACAACCGGATCTCCTAAATCATCACGGACAAATGCGCTAAATACGGTCAAATATTCCGTTTCCGGAGCATCATCTGTAACGATGACCATATTTCCGTTAGGTGAATTAACTGTCAACGTAGATACCTGATCTTCATTGGAAAGGATGGGAAAGTCAATATTCTGTGTTGTAATATTATTATACTCATCAACAAATCGGGCAGTTACCTCAACTAATCCGGCCTGTCCATTATCCTCAAAAATCACAGATACTTTTCCATTATTATCGGTTGTTAATGTTGGGATGTCAATGGTTCCAAGGGTGATGGCATGATCCATATTTTCCCATGTGAAGGATATGGTTTCCCCTTCAATGAAATTACCATCTTCATCTTTTAATTCAGCGATGATGTTGACGGTAGTAATATTAAAATCAGCATAAACACTGGATTCTACTGCATCATGAATGAGATTCAATTCGTAGAGGAAAACAGGTGGTTTTGGCTTTGTGGTGTCACATGACAACGCTACTAAAATAATCAGTGTTGTTAATGCACCCCAGAAAATTGTGATTAATTTTTTCATTTTATCTTCTCCTTATTTGTTAGTTGGAGATTCTTCTTGGTCAATTGAATCTACAGGAACCATGGTGTCAGTTGCGTCCTGATGCCATTGTTTTTTATCAATCCCGGTGTAAGAGTCCCGTACGATTTGAGGTGTAATCTCAATAATCAAATCTGTTTTTGTTTCAATCTCTATAGTATGCGTAAAAACCTTTTCTCCGATATATGGTATTCTCCACAGGAGTGGGAATCTATGATGTTCATATTTTTTATCTGCAGCAAGCAAACCCGCTATGATGATGGTTTCCATATCTTCAACTCGTATTGTGGTAGTTGATCTTCTTCTCTTAATCCAAGGGATATTA
>JABMOW010000067.1 GCA_013204025.1 Fidelibacterota bacterium
CGATTCCGGAAAAAAGAAAGGGTCACCGCGAAGTGACCCTTTCCAGAGTAGTATGAGATTTACTTAGGGCGTTAGAAGCCTATGGTAAATGCAAGGACACTATTGTTTTCAAGTCCTGTGGCATTTACCGTTCTGAACGCATAATCAACACCGAAGGACATATTTCCCATGGGTACTTTAAATCCGGCGCCGAATGATGTGCCAAACGTATTGTCAGTGTATTCATCGTCCCAGCCATCCGTAATATCATCAACGGAAAGGAAACTGAATCCACCACCAACCCAGGTATCAAGTCCATTCATATCCATAGCATATTCCGCACCCATATGTAATTCGTTAAATCCGAATGAATTGTTAACGAAGGAGCCATGTACATTTACGTTATCCATGGGTTTGTACGTTAGGGAGATATCCAGTTGTGCATGCAATTCGAAAGCCTGAGAGACAACTGACAAATGTTCATCTTTTGTCCCCGGCTCAGAGCCTGCCGGCTGGACCAGCTGTTCCAGATTACTTCCACTAAATTGCATTTTGGGACCCAGATTCCTCAGTACCACACCCAGGTTTAATGGCAGCGTACTATGTGTGTATTGTACACCCATGTCTAATGCAAATCCTCGCGTGTTTGTTTCCTGAATGGACTCATTCACGATTTTTGAATTTACACCAAACCGGATACGATCTGAGAACGCTTTGGAATATCCCACTGTCAATGTGACAAATGACGGTGAATAGGTTCGACCTGATATACCATGCGTATCATCAGCGGTAGTGAGTTTAATATCCCCAAAATCGAAGTTTTTGATGGACATACCCACTGTGCCTTTTCCCAGATGAAATGCAAATGCCGCATAGCTCATCCCAATATCAGCAAGATATTTGGTGTTTGAGAACTGTGCATCCGTTGGGGATGTAAAATTGGATATCCCCGCTGGATTATAGTAAATTGCATCTGATCCGGAAACAGAAGCACTGTAACTCCCATTTAGCGCAACTCCTTTTGCCCCCGTGGGGACGAGGAGTTCCGATGCACCTGCAGAGCCGATGGATTTTCCTGTGCCTGCCAATGAAAGTGACACGACTGACAGGAAAATCAATGTTTTAAACATGTTTTTTTTATTTAACATTCTTGAAACTCCTTTCTTAATAAACATCAATACGTTGTTCAGGCATCACTACAGCAATTTTTAAAACCGCATTGCAATTGTTAGCCTCAACAACAGCTATGTACATACCAGAGGCTACCGGGATACTGAAATTGTTTTGCAAATTCCAGATCTCGTTTTGTTCACCTGCATGATCTATTTTTCTCACCAAGTGTCCTGCCATGTTATAAATCCGGATGGTTGCCATATCTGGCAGATCCGTGAAATGTACTTGATAGTCAATCGGTGTTCGTTCCTCAGGATTGTATCCATAGTATGGATTCGGCCATACGTTGATATCTTTACAATCAAATGCATGATCTGATGCAACTGCTGATGATGTGCTGAATGCAAATTTATCAGCTATGGTGTTGGGTTTGTTTGTGATCCAGCGAATAACGGTACCCACTTCAGGCATCGCCAATTCAGCAGAAATAGAATCAAGTGTGGCAGGATCTCCACCACCACCCAGATACCGGTTCCAGTTCATTAATCGACTTCTGGCGATGACTTCAGTCCATCCGCCCGAAGGTGTACTACCAATTCCCGGAGCAAAGAATGAATTGTATCCCCCTTCTCCAGCTGACATATCATCGGGATTCCCCCAATATACCCAGTCGGAAGATGGATCATTATCTGAACCTGAACTTGGATCGTCACCACCAAAACCGAACGCATCTACATTGGGACTTCCGTCATTCAAGATTGCTGGCAACATTCGGTAATCATCACTGGCATCATTTACGTCGGGACCCATATTCCATAATTCGAATGGAACTCCACCAATAATGAGTTCATCATCGAATCGTCGATAACCCAACCCATTTGCCAATGCATCGGTTGTGAACCTCATTTCAAAATCGTTTGGAATCGCCCTGCTGAAGTTTGCTCCCCTGAATACACGTTCATAAAAAGAGTCCATATCGTTGGCTGTGCCACCACCATGGGTGACAAAGACATACCCCCCCTGTGCCTGTTCCGTGGGATAACCGGGAGCAGTGAGGAAGTTGATCCACAAAATATTTTCATTCACATCATCGTCCACGCCTGCGATGGAGCCATTGGCATTTGCGGTTTGCCAAGTACCATGAATACCATTTGAGGGACCATTTACAATTACCTGAATGCCATCAAATACTGGATTCGAATCTTCTCCAAGTTCGGTTGTTTCTTCTACTAAGACTCCATCAACAATATTTTCAAAGTAGGTACCACTTACCATTGTTTGATCCACAACTACCAATTCACCGGTTGTCGTATTGAGCACATTCCATTGTTGCAAAGATTTAAACTCATAACCAAGTTCAGTAACCGTTGCAGCACCAAACGAATCTAAAATAGTAAGATCATATCCGTCATCATAAACAGTGTAACTAACATCAAATGGATAGCTTGCAGGGGGCGCAACGTTTACGGTCCATACCGCACCTCCCTCAAAGGCACCAAATGTGGATCTTGCAGCATCACCCCACGTAATCGTATTAGTTCCAGCATCTAGCGTACCATCAAGATTCACACAGTTTTGTCCATCTGATGGATAACTACAATCACCAGCCGATTCCCAACTGTTAATTGTAAAATCGTCTGGAAGATCTAATACAATACCGTCAACCCAGTTACTCCCGCATACCATATCAAATGTGAAGGTCAAATCAACGGTTCCTACGATAGACGAAGCCAAGGCTGCAGCGGTAATTGTAGAGCCTGAACAGTCCAGTGTTCTTCCAAGAAAACGTCCAACCGAATCCGCGTAAGCAGTTGGTTTCCAGACACCATCCACATCTCTGTAATAATGTCCGATATCGAAATAGACTTCATAACTATCACCCGTCACATCAAATGGATTCACGACGGACACTGAAATAGACCCATCCGATCCTCCCTCTGAATGAGTAATATCAAAGTCTGAATATCCAGTTTCTACTGCGGGCTCTACATAGGCATCTTTTTGTGGACGCACCATGAAGATATTATTGGGGCTTTCAAGTGTTCTGGGAATACCGATCTCATTGTAACCATAGGCAGTTACAGTGAAGTAATATGCCCGGTCGTTGATGAGTGGAAGTCCGCCGTTGATTTTATCACTATCAATGTGAAAATATCGCCTTATCCCGGAATCTGTTCCAAATTGAACTGGTACATCAACATTCACACCCCAATTGGGATCAAATGTATTGGGGTCCCAGATTTCGGTAATACCATTCACCAGATCATATGTAGCCAGTAGTTGCCTGGCACCGGTACCTGATAAATTCTCATGCTGCCAAATGTTATAGCCTTCAAAATAGAAATACGTTGGATCGCCGTTTCCATCTAAATCCAACTGATCTTCGGCCATATAATCTTCAGCAATGTCATCCCACTCGAGAATGATTTCTTCAAAAGTGGAAGTCACCGTTACGTTTGGCTGCGGGGGTGACGGTGGCAATGCAAAATGGATATCGTAGGCGAGCTGTGCCAATTGGTCGGTCTGTTTCAGATAAGAAACTGATGCCAATGCATCGCTTGCCTGTGCCATGATGATACCGAATACCAATTCAAGTGAGTCGTTTGCCATGAAGTCAAATGGACCTACATTCATGAGGAATCTTCTGTCACCAGAAGCATGATCGTCGCTGTCCACCCAGCAGTCGTCGCTGCCACCTGAGTTATCGTTGGGATCACAGGCATGAACAAACTTACTGGGTTGGCCTGTTGCAGAATTGATAAACGAAGAACCATCCTTTTTGTACCCAGACATGTAGTTATAGGCTTCTTGTGCATCAGCCGGATCTGTGTAAACATCGTCTCCATTGATGTACTTTGTAAATGAAGACATGGATAAGTTCATCCATCCGGCACGATCTTCACCAAATGCATATGTCGTATCGGTCGCGGCTCCTGGAACAGCAGCCTGGAAAAAGTCATATCCAATGGCTGGTGCTTCAGTTTCGTAATCATCATCCGGACCGTCGTTATAGCAGAAACCGAGGCTAAGAGTTGTATCACAACCCACAAAGTCGTCACCGGCATACCCCAGGTCCGGGTCATCCCAGAGTCCGATATACATGTCAGTCACATCATCTCCGCCTTTATTGAATGCCTGGACTTTCACAAACATCATGTCGCCGAATGCGTCGGGTCTGTTATATCCCCAAATGGTCATTCGGACTTCGATACCCAAGGGTTGTGTACCGAAGATATTCGCATGAGTTGCCACATCACCGTCGTTCATCACATACCAGATGACCTGGTCACCGATGAAATCCGGATGATCTGGTCCATTAGGTAATGGCGTGTAAACACCATCACCATCTTCATCCACCCAAGGTGCGCCCAAGTCAGCGGGCCAATTCTGGAAATCACTACTTGCTAATGGGTTTTTTAGATCACTTTTACTGACAATGTACAACTGATGCTCACTCGCATTAAAGTCAGCCATCCATGGACCAGAAACGAATTCAGGACCATATTCACCTACTGCAGTTCTTATTGCACCATCGACCAAACCACTAAACCAAATACCAGAGGCGTAGTTGGATAGCAGGTTTGTGCCTGCTGGCCATTCCATACCAGAATTTCCGGTAACTCTATGTGATACAATCATACCATTATTCTCAAGGTAATCGTTAATTCGGTTACCGGTAAATTGCCCTGTATCCGTTCTCTGCAGTTGTGGGGATGAATTCCCTGCAGGTTCGGCGGCATTTACCCACATGACCATCATACCCAATACTAGGAATGGGGTCATCAGTTTAAAATATTTCATTAAATTATTTTTCATCAATCTTGCTCCTTTGAATATCTATTGATTAAAGATCGAATTGAACGCCGAAACGAACCTGACGCGGTTCACCCCAGTTTCTCGGGTCACGTAATTGTGCGTTATAGAAATCTACCACATCGGGATTTCCTGTCGCCCACACTTTTCCTTCCTGTGTACTGAGATAACCATCGCTGGCTGCGTCACCGGTACCCACAAATACTTCATCTACATTTGATCTGTTTGTCAAATTGGTAACCCATAGATATACATTTGCAGAATAGGTGCCAAATTGAACATCCCGATCGATCCGCATATCCAAAGTACTGGTCCAGGGTTTGTAGGCAGAATTGATACTTGCGATAGGTGAGTACCAACCTCTGCCAAATACATCAGATTCAACTCTTGAAGGTGTAAAGGCAGTTCCTGACCCGAATTGATACAGGAAGTTCACACCTGTATTTGCCAATAATCCACCTTCTTCACCCAAGCGGTAGTCCAATATAACAGAGCCGGTATGTCTTTGATCATATTCCAATGGATTGATCATAGTAGGATAACCGTTGCTCTCACCGGTCCAGGCGATATTCCAGTTGTCGAGAGGATTGGACCCTGTGCCTTCTGCAAACGAGAGTGTATAACTGGCATTTACCATAAGACCATTGACTCGTCTCATATTTAAATTGAGTGAAGCACCTTTCACAATACCAAAGTCGCCATTTACATACTGTGCCCAAATAAATTCAGAGCCATTTTGCATTGCGCCCGTCAGATTTGTTAACATGGTGTAGTCTCGAACTTCTTTAAAAAACCCGGTGATATCCAAAGCGGCAAAACCACCTACCTGTTGAGTGAACCCAATCTCATATTGAGTTGTTCGTTCAGGTTTCAGACTGGGGTTTGGAGAAACAGTCATATTTCCCTGTGTCAAGTTTGCAGCTAATCGGCTGTCTGCCAAATACAAACGGTTTAAAATGGGGTGCTGAGTGAATTTTCCATATTGAGCATGGAATTTTGTCTGATCCGTTACCGGAAAAGAAAATCCTACTCTTGGACTAATATATGTCTCAGAATCTACATCTCTGAAATTGGATAGTTCACGATCGATGTGACCATCCGTTAGCCAGATATCTCTCCAGTCTGCAGCTTCCTGTGTGGCAGCATCAAAAGAATCATATCTTAAGCCGATATTCACGATCATGTCTTCAAGTTCAATTTTATCCTGAATGTACATACCAAAGATCACCGGTTCGCCGGCATCCTGAAATCCAACACCGCTGTCATTTCCAGTAATGGAATAGCCTAGGTTTTCTGTGTATGCATTCATGTATGCAAGGTAAGCCCATTGGTCGTCTATGACAGTACCAGCTTCTTCAGCAAGATGATATCGTTCAGCTATCTCAATGGGTTGAGCGACACGATAATATTTAATCGTGTTTTTTCGATAATCAAATCCGGCTTTAATTTCATGTTTGTCCATCTGATTCAGATAATCACCTTTAATTGAGTAATATGTGGTGTTATTCAATGTATAGTCATCATAAACTGCATTATAGCCGGTAATATTAGAAAGAGGTTGAATTGCGGTGGGGTTTTGTCCCCAGTTCACCAGATATGTATTATCTCCAATGGTACCATATTCCATGATGTTATCCCAGTATCTACTGTCACCGTCTTCATAATTGTAATTAAAGTTCGAGACATTCAATTTGAAATAGGATGTTGAAGACAATGAATAAGTCATGTTTGCATAAAGTGAAAGTGTGGACTCTTCGAATTTGGCATTATTGCTACTATTTACAAGACTGTATAAATGACTGTAATTATTGCCTTTATCGCTGTTGTATAATCCACCAACTTTGAACCGAATGCCAGATAGGTCAAATAATAGATTTCCAGTGAATGTCATTTTGTCGCTACCTGAGTTTGGTTTGGGTCCGTACATGGTTCGATTATTGGAATATCCACTAATGACTACAGCCTCATCATCAATATTATTGAATGAAAGATTGGTCCGGTTCACTTTGGTGATATCAAGGACTTGATATCCACTCAACCCAAGAGTATCAGCTCCACCACTGATAAAACTACCAATAATATTATCAAGATTTTCGGTTGAGCCATAGACTTCGGTAGAATCGTTGGGATCGAATAAATGCTCATCCCATCCAGCAACTGGTACGTTGTTTATTGTCAGGTCACCTGTCCAATAAGAGATATAAGTTTCTACTGAATCCCCTTCTGGAATATAATAGTCTTCCATCTTTGTGATACCACCCCACGCAATCTCATTTCTGTCAACCGCATGAAAGGGTTCCAATGAGGGACTCGGATCATCTGTGGTTCTTCCTTCAAAATTGAAGAAATATTTCACACCACTCGTTAAGGGTCCACCTGCGCTGATGTTGTACAGATTATATCCATAAGAGTATAATCCGTTATCTGTTCCTGCACCCGATTTACCTAATCCGGTTATAACTTCACCGGTTAATGAAAATTTATCTCCACCTGTACGAGTTGTCGTATTAACGACACCACCATTTACATTTCCGTACTCTGCACTGAAACCACCAGATTGAAACTGAACTTCCTGCATGGCGTTATTGGAAACATTACTGGTATTTGCGAGATCCCATGAATTATTCATGTACACACCATCCACATAATATGCCACATCACCGGCTCTGGATCCTCTGACATAAATATTATCATCATCAGAAACAGTACCTGTTTGAAGTGCAATTACGGCTTCGACACCACGCAATGGTAGATTTTTGATGGTTTCAGAACCAATAATACGAGTTGTATTTGTCGAATTCTGATTGATCAGCGGTTTTTCTGCAACGATTTCTACCACATCTCCACGAATAGCCGATACCTTCAAACTGAAGTCAGTTGTCGTTGTAAGATTTGCAGAAACTGTGACATTTGAAACCTTGATGGATTGGTAGCCTATGTAATCCGCTCTGATTACATAAGTCCCAACCGGAACACCTAGGATGGTATAACTGCCATGTTCATCGGCAGCCGAACCAAATGAAGACCCTTCGATGACAATACTGGCGCCTGCCAATGCTTGCCCGCTTCCTTCAGCAACCACCTTACCAGATACCTTCCCGAACTCCTGAGCAAACAGGAATAAAGGCACCATGGTGACAAGGATTATTAACGCTCTTTTCATGTTATTCTCCCATGTTACTTTTTATTAATCTTGAAAATCCCAAAAGGATATAGAATTTGTTGTAAAGTTATTCCCTCGAATTCAGGGAAAAATTTACATGAAGTTTCCGTCGGATAACAAGAAATTTCTATTTTATGAAATTCGCAGATTACATTAGGAATATTTATAGATTATGTAATATCACCATTTTATTGATAATTAAGGAGTTATTGAATTTTGAGTTAATAATCAGTTCCCCAAAATATTCTCTACTTTTTTCTTGATAATATTAGTGACGCTGAAATCAGATCGCCACCCATCCCAGTAACAGGGCAAAACCCCCACACCGGTGGATGAAATAAAGGCTTCATCCATCGAGTTTACATCAGATAGTGGGATATTTTCCTCAAGAAAATCCAAGTTCATTGCTTTCACCACTTCAATGACTGTATCTCTCATAACGCCCGGTAATACGCCCAAATTTACACCGGGAGTAATTACCATGTTATCCCGGATGAAGCAAATATTTCGGATAGCACCTTCGGTGATGAAACCATCCGGATTGACAAAAATAGGTTCAAATGCTCCTAATGCGTGCGCATCCTTTTTAGCCAGCATATTCCCCAGGTAATTCACAGATTTTATTGCTGGTTTGAATCTGATTAAAGGATATGACGATTCTTGAACCCAAACAATTTTGACGGGGGATTCTGGAACCGGTGATAAGGATCTGGGAAGAATATACACCGATGGCTGTCCTGAATGTGTCCATGGAATTCCTTCAATTCTTCCCCGTGTGATGATCAATCGTAATAATCCGTTCTGTAGTTTATTCCTTGTGATAGATCCATTTAAGAGTTCCATCAATTGGTC
>JABMOW010000068.1 GCA_013204025.1 Fidelibacterota bacterium
TAAAAAAAGTCTAATTGATAAAGCTGCTAAAAATGCACCAATAGCTATACCCAAAATGCTGATGATATGATTAGTTAAAGTTTTGGATTTAGTTGCTTTTGATGCCATGATGAAAACTGAGTGTAAAAAAATAATCGCGGGAGACGGGATTTGAACCCGCAACTTCCGGCGTGACAGGCCGGTGCTCTAACCAATTGAACTACCACCCCAAATAAAAGAAATGATGTCTTAAGTGTTCTTATTCTTTGGTTTGTACCAAATCGACAACGGTATAATTACGCAATAACCGATAACTAAAATAATCGGAGCCAGCTTAACAGATTGAAAACTTGTAGTATCTCCCGTAATCATTATCAAATAGCCTATGACAATCACTAAAATTCCAATTCCAAATAGCAGGTAATTGACATGATTGAAATTCCAGCTGCTAAACAAGTTAACATCTTCTGTATTTTTATACGACATCGAGCACAAAAATTATTACAGAAAGCAATCCTGAAACAAGAAAATGTAGTAGATTATGATAATTATTTTTTTAATCCAATATGACACATTGGGAAAGTTATGACAATCAAGGTAAATTAATTTTTCGTATGCACATGAAATCAGTTAATTATTCACATCTGGCCAAGCTTATTTTAATCGTTGTAAGCATTATTGTAGCGGGAGGTCTATCATTTATGACTTTAATCCTGTCGGTTGAAATCAACTGTGCTAATCCTGATGAGATGCTGACAATCCCCAGGGGTGCTTCAATAAATGAGATCGGTGATCTTCTTAAAGATAGAACGTGCATCCCACACAAATCCATTTTTAAAACTGCAATAAGAATGACGTGGAATGATAGAAATATCAAAGCAGGGCGGTATACTTTAAAAGGGATAAGCAACGTTGGTGAATTGGTCAGAATGGTGACTAACCCCTCAGCAGAAAGAGTAAAGATCACCATATTTGAAGGTTATACAATCGTTAAAATAGCAGAATTACTGGAAACAAGATTAAATATTAATAGCAAGCACTTTATTGACCTCTGTTATGACCACAATTTTGTACAAACTATGGGGATATCAGCACCTTCGCTAGAAGGGTTTTTATATCCTGATACGTATATTTTTCATACTTCATATGCTGAAGAGGATATCATCCAAATACTAACAAATCAATTCAAATATATTTATGAGGAAAACCTCGCTGACCAGTATGATGAATCCCAATATTCTATGTTGGAATTGACAACTTTGGCTTCTATCATCCAAGGGGAAGCAATATTTTCAGATGAAATGCCGTTGGTCTCTTCCGTTTTTCACAATCGACTAAAACGAAAAATGCTATTGCAGGCAGATCCCACAATTCAGTATATCATGCCTCATCGGAAAAAAAGATTATATCAAAAAGATTTAAGCATTGACTCACCGTATAATACGTATAAATACTATGGCTTGCCTCCAGGGCCAATAAATAATCCAGGTATTGATGCGTTACTAGCGGCGATTCAGCCAAGTACAACTAATTATTTATATTTTGTCGCTGATGGGCAGGGCAGACACATATTTAGTCGAACTAATGAGGAACACAACGAAGCACGTTATAAGGTTAAAATGAAAAGGAATAAATGAATCTGACTGAATTGAACAATGAACAGCGTGATGCGGTTATTGAAACCAAATACCCAGTTCTCATTTTTGCTGGTGCAGGAAGTGGAAAAACCAGAGTATTGGCTCATAAAATTGCACATCTCATTAATGAACAACTGTTTCAACCACAGAATGTTTTAGCGGTCACGTTTACCAACAAAGCTGCCAAGGAAATGAAAATCCGTGTGCAATCGATTCTACCACAAATCGATGTAAGATCTATGAACGTGGGAACATTTCATTCAATCGCAGCAAGAATTTTACGACATGAGGCAAAATACCTAGGTTTTACCAGTGCATTTTCAATTTATGATACAGATGACTCGCAAAAGCTAATCAAAGACATCATGAATGAACATCAGGTAAATATTGATGGTGTTAATCCAAAAAGTATTCGTTCATTCATCAGTAAAATGAAAAACAAATTCAATAAGCCGGAAGATGTGCAGGCTTCAGCCATTAATAATAAAATCAATCAGATTAGCGAGATCTATAGGATCTATCAAGAAAAACTCATTTCCAGTAATGCAATGGATTTTGACGATCTTCTATTATATCCCATCGATTTATTCGTCAAATTTCCTGAAAGACTCCAGTACTACCAAAAATTATTTCAATACGTTTTAGTGGATGAGTACCAAGATACAAATAAGCCTCAATTTGAATTCATCAGACTACTTGCTTTCAAGCATCAGAATGTTACGGTTGTAGGTGATGACGATCAATCCATCTACGGTTGGCGCGGTGCGGATATACAAAATATTTTGAATTTTGAGAATATTTTTTCAAAAGTAAAGATATTTAAACTCGAACAGAATTACCGATCAACTCAAAATATTTTACAAGCAGCACATTCGGTTGTTGAACAAAATACCGATCGAGCGGAAAAAAAATTATGGACTAATAATGATGTGGGGGATAAAATTTCGGTTTTCGAAGCCTTTGATGAACGGGATGAAGCGAAATACATCGTTTCGAACATACAGAAATTGAGAAACCGAATTGCAAATTCTTTTACAGACTATGCTATTTTGTACCGGACGAACGCACAATCCCGAGCTTTTGAAGAATCTTTCATTCAGCAAGGCATCCCCTACACAATTGTCGGGGGAACTAAATTTTATGCCCGAAAAGAAATAAAAGATATACTCGCATATTTGCGACTTTTGGTAAATGAAAAGGATGAAGTGAGCTTCAACCGGATCATTAATTTCCCAACTCGTGGTATCGGTGGTACGACGCTTGAAAAAATCAAATACCGGGGGTCTCAATTGGGTGGTTCATCGTGGGATGCTCTTGATGGGATAGAGTCACTGGAAATTCGTGCTCAACAAAAAAAATCGCTGTTTCAGTTTAAGGGACTGTTGGAGAAACTAAAATCTATGCTCTCTTCACATTCTCCTTTTGACATTGCAAAAATGTTAATTCAGGAGCTTCATCTGGAAAATTATTATACAAGCCAGAATAGTCCGGAAGATGCAGATCGATGGAACAATATTGAAGAATTACTTCTTGGGATACAAACATTTTGTGATGATAAACCTGAAGCAGTACTGTCTGATTTTCTTGAAAATGTATCCCTGCAAACTGATATTGACAACTGGAATGATTCTGAAAATTCGGTCACGCTTATGACACTTCACAGTGCGAAAGGATTGGAATTCCCAGTCGTTTTTATCGCTGGGCTAGAGGAAGGCTTATTCCCGATGTGGATGGACGATGAACGAAATATGGATGAGGAACGACGCTTATTTTATGTAGGTGTGACTCGTGCAATGAAAAAAGTATTTCTGACTCATGCCAAATTCAGACGGAGATATGGTGGAGATTCAGCAATTCCCATGTTGAAGTCAGAGTTTATCGATTTGATACCAGAAGATCTATTATTACTGGATTCCACCAAAAGGAAACAGTGGGATACTTCCGCAAATGATTACCGGAAGCGGATCGAAGAAATCCGATCCTATGCTAAGGCAGAATCAGCATCCGCTGCATCTAAACAAAGCACATCCGCAGGAAATGGTGACTATCAAACGGGTCAGATTGTCCAGCACAAATTATGGGGGAAAGGAAAAGTTATCGATGTGGAAGGCATAGGTGAAAAGGCAAAACTAACTATTTTATTTGCTGGAAATGTCAACAAAAAACTCATAGCGGGATATGCAAATCTGAAAGTAATCAGTTAATAGATACCTCGAATAAATTCATCTAATAAACACACTCTTTAGAACAATTTTCAAATCCTTGAGGATTCATAAATAACATTTTAGACAAAATTCATTAGAGAACCGATTGTTGGAATGCGTAAATTACTTGAGAATCATTCTCAAAATAATTACAAAAAAAATCCATGAATAGAAACAAAATAATTAATGAATTCAAAGATGCCATCCGCAGTGAAAATCTGAAAGTCACTGCCCAAAGATTACACATCCTTCAAAATCTGATGGATAATCCAAACCACAGGGAATGTGAAGAAATCTTCCAAGATCTGCTACAAAAAGGTACTATTGTCTCCCGAGCCACCATTTATAGAACCCTCGATCTGGCTGTAAAACATGGGTTTGCCAGGAAAATGGATATCGGTGAAGGAAAAGCCCGTTATGAAAATCGGATCAATGAAACTCATCATGACCATATGGTTTGTACACAATGCGGAAAAATCACTGAATTTGTGAATAATGATATTGAACGAATCCAACGAGAAATCTGTAGCGCAAAGAATTATCAATTGATCAAACACTCTCATCAGTTATTTGTAATCTGCAACGAATGCCAGAGCAATTGACTATAGCACAATTATCTACCGATGATGTAGCTAGAATTGTTGGATTTTCCGGTTCGCTTGAATTGCAATCCCGACTAGTGGAAATGGGTTTTTTACCCGGTGTGTTGATCCGCCTTATTAAAAGATCGGCATTTGGAGGTCCGTTTCAGTTGAAAGTCCGTGATTATTATGTTTCCTTACGGAAAAATGATTCAGAAAATATTATTGTAGAAAAATTGATTTAATGGCGCCAAATTCCTCTCCTAAAAAAGAAGTCTTCCGAATTGCCCTGCTGGGGAATCCTAATTCTGGTAAGACGGCAATTTTTAATCTTTTGACCAAACTTCGGCATAAAGTCTCCAATTATCCAGGTGTAACCGTGGAGCAAAAAACCGGACTGATCAGACTAAAAAACGGAAGAATGGCGGAAGTTATTGACCTACCCGGAACTTACAGCCTGACTCCAGAATCGCTAGATGAAAAGATTGTTGCGGAGGAAGTAACAAAGTGGATCCACAATATTAACAAACCTGATGTCATTATTTCTGTTGTTGACGCATCAAATTTAAGTCGCAACTTGTACCTAACAACGCAACTGACAGATCTGGGAATCCCGGTGGTCATGGCTTTGAATATGATGGATCGTGTGAAATCTGGGACGATAGATCATCATCTACTAAAAGAAAAATTAGGGATTCAATCTGTCATTCCAATGTCCGCAAAACAGAAATGGGGAGTGGATCAACTTCTTGAACAATTGATAGATGTTTCTGAATCATCAGCGATAGATCAATCATTTATGATACCTTTGAATATCCCTTCTCAAGTGAGTGAGGTTCTTGAACCAGTCACCGATCTATTCAGAGAACACATGAGATACTCGCCTCGTCTTGCGGTTGCACAGGCACTCAGAATCATCACCAGAAAGTCAGCTTTGGAATTGTACAGTAATGTCGGTACCGATTTTGAAGGAATCGATCCAACTATTTTTGAAAAACTCTTATCAGTACGAGAGAACTTTATTCAGAAACTGGGGATTCTTAACTACTCGCATCGGATTCTTGAAGCGACGCTCCGGTATGCATTGATTGACCAGATCATTAATGATGTTCAGGCGGATAGAACAAAGGTTTTGAATGAAGTCACTCGAAGTGAAAGGTTAGACAGAATCCTGACCCATAAATGGTTAGGTCCAGTTATTTTTATTTCCATCATGTATTTAATCTTTCAATCGGTTTTTACTTTTGCGGCAGGTCCGATGGATTGGATTGATGCTTTGATCCACCGGTTGGGCGAAACCATTTTGAAAACGATGGAATCAGGGATGCTCCGTGACTTAATCGTCGATGGCGTCATTGGCGGAGTGGGAGCCATTTTAGTCTTTCTACCGCAAATATTAATTCTGGTCTTTTTTCTCACCATCCTCGAAGATTCAGGTTACATGGCTCGGGTAGCATTTATGTTGGATAAAATGATGACGAAGGTGGGGTTGCATGGTCGGTCTGCACTCCCGCTCATCAGCGGATATGCCTGTGCGATACCTGGAATTATGGCATCCCGGACGATTGACAGTTGGAAGGAGCGTTTGATAACGATTTTGATACTTCCACTCATGAGTTGCAGTGCCAGATTACCAGTCTATACCCTGTTGATTGGTGCATTCATCCCTGCCACCACTATTGGGGGATTTATATCTCTTCAGGGACTTGTACTGGTCTTTATGTATATTCTGGGAACGGGCGTAGCATTTATACTTGGTTGGATCTTTAGCAAATTTATTCCGGTTCAGGGAAAATCTTCATTTGTCATGGAAATGCCTCCTTACCGTTTCCCAATTATGGGTTCTGTTTTCCATCAGGTTTTCACCCGGGGGAAATTATTCATCAAAAATGCCGGTCAGATCATTCTTGCCATCTCAATCGTACTGTGGTTTATTGCCTCATTCCCGAAATCACCTGATTCAATAAATGGTAACCGAGTTGAACATAGTTATGCAGGAAAGTTGGGGAAACTGGTAGAACCCATCATAGAACCACTGGGATTTGATTGGAAAATCGGTATCGGACTGATCACTTCATTTGCCGCACGTGAGGTCATGGTCAGTACCTTGGCAACATTGTATAGTGTCGAGAATGAAGATGATAGTGTTGTTCATTTATCTGAAGCGCTTGTAAATGATACTGATCCGGATACCGGGAAGCCCCGATATAATATTCTCATTGCTTTATCATTAATGATTTTTTATGTTTTCGCCGCACAATGCATGGCTACATTTGCCATCGTTAAGGTAGAAACCAACTCATGGAAATGGCCTATTTTTATGATTTGTTATATGTCCATCCTGGCTTATGGGTCGTCATTTCTTGTTTATCAAGGCGGAAGATGGTTAGGTTATTAATGGAAAAAATGATGAATATTCAGGAAGTAATTGCTGCCATTTTGGGAATTATCGCTCTAATATTTATTGTAAAAAAATTATTTACCGAGTTCACCCGTCCTCAATCCAGCTCAAAATGTGATAAATGTCCGGTGACCAAAGAATTCGATAACAAAACGGAATTTTGATTTCCCTTTTGTGGGATAAATATTAAATTAAACCATCAGATGAATTTTCACCCATGGCATATTATCAAAAACAGTCTGATAATAGGGTGATTTCACTAAAAAGAAACGATTAATTCTTGTAAGAATTTGAACTATTTAATAAATTCCATTTCAATTGTTAACGATAATATTTAAGATGCGCACCAAATTAAGTCTAATCTTGATTTAATGTTAATATGTTTAAAATAGATGAATTTAACACTTAATGCACATCAGAGAATTTTCTGCTGTTCCATCCACAAGGACCGCAGAATTAAGATTAAACAAATAAGAACAAGGAGAAGCAAATGATTTCAAATATTAAACATACATTAGTCTTTTTAATGTCATGTATAATTGTCACTGCGTATGGTTTGGCTCAAGACCATTTTGTGGTGACCATATCAGAAAATGGAACCAGCAGTTTGGTTACAATACAGAACTCTGTAACAACCCTGGATGCAGGAGATGAAGTAGGGATTTTTGATGCCAACGGTCTGCTAAATGATCTGGATTGTCTTACACCGGTATACGGTGAATTGCTTGTTGCGTCCGGTGTGTGGACAGGTAGTCAAATGGACCTGACAGCTATCGGGTCAAATGATCTTTGCGATTTCGGAGGTTTCCAGCAGTCGGGATTTATTTCAGGTAATCCCATTATTATCAAGGTTTGGAAAGCTGCAGAAGACGTTGAGTATGATGCGACTCCAACTCTTTTTATGGGTTCAGGAAATTTCGACGGATTATTCAGCGTTTACAATGAAATCACACTGGATATCCCCGTCTTTTACAATGTAGTCATCAACGAGTTCTTTTTTAGACCCAATGCTTCTGATACACCTGACTACGTTGAATTATTCAATAATGATGTGGCTGATGTTGATTTGACAGGTTGGACACTAAACGGGATGGCCATCAGTGGCGGTACTATCTCTGCCAACGGATATTTTTTACTGGCGATAGACGATCCATTTTTTGACGTCAACGGTATGGATTATTATGCAGGCGACAATCTCCCCAATAGCGCTATGCTTGATTTGGGTTTGGGAACATCGGTCGATGATATTGTACTTGCATTACCGAGTGGTGCAATCCACGATGTAGTCAACTATTCCAACACATTGGGATGGCCTACCGGTACTGCCAATAAAGGGTATGCTGCTGAATTGCGAGATCCTAATTTTGACAATAATGATCCTGCAAGCTGGGCAAGCGCATTAGAAACTCCTATCAGCATGTACTTATATCTGGATGATGGATCAGAATGGGATTTCGGTTCACCTCTTGAAGAAAATACGGTAGTTCCCCCAGAGGGAGAGCCTGGATGTACAGACGAAACGGCATGCAATTACGACCCTATTTATACCATCGATGATGGTTCATGTTTATACCTCGATTGTGCTGATGAATGTGGCGGATCTGCAATCGTTGACGAATGTGGCGTTTGTGATGGTCCTGGCATCCCGGTTGGTGAATGCGACTGTGACGGCAATGTATTAGGTTGTGATGATGTTTGCGGTAGTGGTTTGATCGAAGACTGTTTTGGTGAATGTGACGGTACTGGTATGTTAGATTTTGCTGAAGTCTGTTGTTACGAAAATGAGATGGATTGCTGGGGTGAATGTTTTGGACCCGGTGTATCAGATCCAGATGGAATTTGTTGCTCAGGTGAAAATTTAGACTGTGGCGGTTACTGTTTTGGACCTAATGTAGAAGATTGCTTCGGTGACTGTTTCGGAAGTGGCGCTGAAAATATGGGTGTCGAGGATCCCGATGGAAATTGCTGTTACGAAGAAGATTTAGACTGTGCAGGATCCTGCGTAAACGGTGCAATTGTTGATGACTGCGGTGTTTGTGGTGGAACCAATGATTGTATTAATTACATTCCCACCGTCGGTCTCGAAGTTGATCATGAAGGTGGTATTGCATGGAATGTTGGCTTAGACGGCGGCGGTGAACCTGTCGCGGTAGGACACGATATCTATTGGGGTGCTGCTGGAATTGATGTTGCTTATCAATACATGGCTTCCAGAGATTATTTGGACCCACTTTCTGACACGGGGCTCCATGTATCGGGGGATATTCAAGGATTCACCAATTTCCAAGCTGCACTAGCAGGATTTGGATTTGATCCCGGATTAATGACTTGGAGTTTTGCTTATGCATCTCTCGGTGGTGATGTAGAGGGAGTTGATTGGATGTATGATCCTGCAACAACAACTGAAACCCGATATTATACAGGTGGAACATACGAGATTGCTTATTCTGGTTCACCCTTGTTTAGTGGACTCATGCCTGACATTACAATGACAATTCAATACCATGAACTTGGTACACCATTCGATGATCAGATCAGTGCATTAACTAGTTACTTTATTCCGACAGATGCATCACAGGATAGCGGTAATGAAATTCAGGATCTCGCAGCAGCATTCCTGATAGATGTGGGAGATTTTGGTGTAAGATTTACAATGGATTCTTTCCAACCTGCTGGTCAGATGGAATATTTGGACACTTGGAGATCAGGTGCATATTTTGAAGCACAGGTTTCAGCTATCGAAGGCGCACAAGATTTTATAGGTGACCCCGATTGTTTTGGAATTATCGGCGGAGATGCAGTTGAAGATGACTGTGGTGTCTGCGGTGGCGATAATAGCTCTTGCACTGACTGTGCTGGTGTAATTAATGGAGATTCATACGAAGACTATTGTGGTATCTGTGATAATGACCCAGATAATGATTCATTTTGGTTTGATTCCCTAAATTTTGGTGGAGCCTATGACTGTTCTGGAGTTTGTTTTGGCGAAGCAGTAAATGATATGTGCGAAACCTGTGATACCGATCTTGAAAACGATTGTGTTCAGGATTGTCTTGATGTTTGGGGCGGAGATGCTGTTTACGACGATTGTGGTATTTGTGATGGTCCTGGTATCCCAGAAGGTGACTGTGACTGCGATGGTAATGTATTAGGTTGTGACGATGTTTGCGGTAGCGGACTTGTCGACGACGAATGTGGAGTTTGTGACGGTTCTGGCATCCCCGAAGGCGACTGTGACTGCTTTGGTAGTGTAGATGACTGTCTTGGTGAATGTGGTGGACCTGCAGTATACGACGAATGTATGGTCTGTGACGGTGACAACAGCTCATGCGCTGACTGTGCTGGTATTCCCAATGGTCCAAATGTAGAAGACATGTGTGGAGCCTGTGATGACGATGCTGAAAACGATTGTGTTGAGGATTGTTTTGGTGTCTGGGGTGGAACTGCTGAATTTGATGAATGTGATGTCTGTGACGGTGACGGTATCCCTGAAGGTGACTGCGACTGTGATGGTAATGTATTAGGTTGTGATGACGTTTGCGGCAGCGGACTTGAATTTGACGAATGCGATGTCTGTGGTGGTGACGGTCCCCCTTGTGGACCGTGGGCAAACCCGGATCCATCCGCTTTTGAATTCAATGGAGCCATCACTGCAGCTGTATATTTTGATGATATACCTACTGGGATCGATCTGGATGCGGTAGCCGTATTCTACGGCGATGATATCCGTGGACTCAGTACCGGATTATACTTCCCACCATTGGATATCTATGAATTCATGCTCACTATTTACGGAGATAATACTGGCAGCGAAATACTTACCTTTAAATTCTGGGATTCAACAACAAATACAATCTATGATCTTGAAGAAACCGTTCTGTTTACCGGTGGAATGCTTCTTGGTGATCCTATGAATCCTTATACGTTGAATTACCATTCTGTCATTTATGGATGCATGGATGAAGAAGCATGTAACTATTATCCTGATGCCACTGAAGATGACGGCACATGCGAGTACGGAGACACCTGGTATTTAGATTTTGACAACGATGGGTTTGGAGATTATTACGAAAGTTACGTTGCATGTACACAACCTCAGGGATATGTTGACAATGATGGGGATTGTAATGATACTTATGAAAACATTAACCCTGATAGTGAAGAAGTATGTGATGGGATAGACAATGATTGTGATGGAGAAGTTGATGAAGGTTGTGAAGGTTGCATGGATGACATGGCATGTAACTGGGATCAATATGCAACAATAGATGACGGTTCATGTACCTATCCTGAAGATGAAAACCACGACTGTGAAGGCAATTGTATTGTTGAAGAAGACTGTTTTGGCGAATGCGGTGGATCAGCAATAGAGGATGAATGTGGTGTATGTGATGGATCCGGCATCCCAGAAGGTGACTGTGATTGTTTTGGTAATGTAGACGATTGTCTTGGTGGATGTGGTGGATCAGCCATTGAAGACGAATGCGGTGTTTGTGATGGTTCTGGCATCCCTGAAGGTGACTGTGATTGTTTTGGTAATGTAGACGACTGTCTTGGTGAATGTGGTGGATCAGCCATTGAAGACGAATGCGGTGTTTGTGATGGTCCTGGCGTCCCAGAAGGTGACTGTGATTGTTTTGGTAATGTAGACGATTGTCTTGGTGAATGTGGTGGATCAGCCATTGATGACGAATGCGGTGTTTGTGACGGTCCTGGTATTCCTGAAGGTGACTGTGACTGCTTTGGTAGTGTAGATGACTGTCTTGGCGAATGTGGTGGATCTGCAATGCCAGACGAATGCGGTGTTTGTGACGGTCCTGGTATTCCTGAAGGTGACTGTGACTGCGATGGTAATGTAGAAGATTGTCTTGGCGAATGTGGTGGACCTGCCATTGACGACGAATGCGGTGTCTGCGATGGTCCTGGCATTCCTGAAGGTGATTGTGACTGCTTTGGTAATGTAGATGACTGTCTTGGTGAATGCGGTGGATCTACGATGCCAGATGAATGCGGTGTCTGTGACGGTCCTGGTATTCCTGAAGGTGATTGTGACTGCTTCGGTAATGTAGATGACTGTCTTGGTGAATGTGGTGGATTAGCAGAATACGACGGATGCGGTGTTTGTGATGGTGATGGAACTTCATGTATACCCGACGGATTTGAATTTAATCAATCCACAATGCAGGCGTTTTACTTCTTCGTTACAGCAACCATTTCCGATCTAGAATTGGAAGTAGGCGCAGATTGGATCGGTATTTTCAATGGTCCAATTTGTGTGGGTGCCGCAGCATGGGATGGTGAATACACATCTGTCGTTGCCATGGGCGATGACGGTTATGGAATGACAGACGGATACTTAAATCCTGGTGACACACCAACATTCGTTATTTACGATGGATCTGCAGATGATTTTTATGATGCAGAAGCATTTGGTGTAACGCCCAATTTAGAATTTGCCAACTTAGCACAGATCTTTATTGATGAACTAGCAGCGATTCTAACCATTAACTTCTCACTTGATCTGCACGCAGGTGCAAATCTGATATCCTTCTACGTGCTTCCAGACGACAACTCTCTGACCACCGTTCTCGATGGTTGTGTTGATCTTGTCAGCGGTGTCATCGGAGAAGGAACCGTAGCCACTCCGCATCCTGCCACTCCGGGTGCATGGATCGGAAACCTGGACTACTTCGAAGCTACCCGTGGATATTGGGTCCTTTTGGACGATGATTGCACAATCACGTTTGATGGTTGGCCAACCGATCCTGCAACGATATTTGATCTTCATGCAGGGGCGAATCTGGTATCTTATCCGTTTGCAGTTTCGAATATGTTTACGGATGCTCTACCTTCTGATGTGCTTGATTTGATCATTGCCATTATCGGAGAGGGAACAGTTGCTACACCTCATCCTGCAACTCCGGGTGAATGGATCGGAAACCTGGATTATCTTGATGGTGGAAAAGGGTACTGGTATCTACTTGAAGATGCCGTTTCTTTCATGTACAATTCACCCATGTTATCACGTAGTGATTTCAGAGTGCCTATCGAAAATAATCTGTCCGGTTATGAGTATGTTCAGTCTTCAGAACAGGCCTTCTATTTTGTAGATGGTATTCAGTTGAATGATCATGTACTCAGCGAAAACGACTGGTTACTAGCTTATAATGGAAACGTTCTGGTGGGTAAAGCCAGATGGCAGGGTGAATACACAAGTATCCCGGTTATGGGAGACAATGGTACTGAACTATCTGCTGGATATTGTCAGGCAGGGGATATTCCTTCGTTTAAATTAATGAAAGACTTTACGGGAGAAGTGATCAACCTGAACGGAAATATTCAGACATGGGAATCCAATGGTCTTTACCTTACAGGGTTGCTTGATGAAGCGGCATTTGTTCCGGCTTCGTTTGTATTAAACGAAGTATATCCGAATCCGTTTAACCCAACGACAACCATATCTTATTCTATACCAGCCCAGGCAGAAGTTCAGGTGATGGTATTTGATATTATGGGTCGTCAGGTTGCAGTTTTGGCAAATGAAGTGCAATCCGAAGGAGCACATTTTGTCACATTTGATGCATCCGGATACTCAAGCGGTATGTACTTTGTTAAACTGATCTCCAATGGAGAAATCCTATCTCAAAAGATCATGTTAATGAAATAATTGATCCTGAAAGAAGGGGCGGAAACGCCCCTTCTTTTTTTCATACTTACTGTTTCGTATAAGTAATTTGAATTCAGGAAATTAATATGGGATTTTAATGAAAAATATTTTCAATTTCCGTTATAAATTTCCACCAGAATAATTTTTGATAAACAGAGAACTGGACATTTTCTGTTCAATTTGATCACAACACGATAAAACACATTAACTGAATGGTAAACAGAGAGCTATATAACCAGAAACTAATAGAAAATCTCCATGACGGAGTTTATTTCGTCAATTCAGAATATGTTATAAAATTCTGGAATACTGCGGCGGAGAGAATCACCGGGCTATCTTCGGCTGAAGTCTTAGAAACCAGCTGCAAAGACAATTTGCTTCAGTTTACTGATGCGCAGGACCAACACCTGGATGGTGCTCACAATCCCTTGTTTGTGTCAATGATGCATGGGAAGGCTGAAGAGAACGATGCGTATTTCACTCGCCGAGACGGGAAAAAAATACATCTTTTCATGAGAGCAAATCCCGTTCTCGATTCAAGTGGATCTGTAATTGGTGGAATCCATTTATTTACTGATTTAACCGGGAAACCTCAGGAATCCAGACTTCGGGAACTTGAGAAAATTGCCATGCTGGATCATCTTACCCATTTGGCTAACCGGGCATATATCGAAAAAGAATTCCATAGCAGAATTCAAGAAAAGAATAGATACCAGCTATCTTTTGGCGTCATTTTTATCGATATCGATTTTTTCAAAAATATTAATGACACATACGGACACGATGCAGGAGATATGGTACTCAAACGAGTGGCTGAATCGTTTACCAAAAGTGCCAGACCTTATGACTTTTTCGGTAGATGGGGGGGCGAGGAGTTTGTTGCAATTATTCGTAATGTAGATAAACAAACTCTCATCATGGTTGGAGAGCGATATCGGAAACTTGTTCAATCACTTGACATAGAGATTGGTGGAAAAAAACTTGAAGTGACCGTTTCGATGGGAGCTACGATGATCGAACCCGCGGATGACATGAGTTCCGTCATTCAGAGAGCCGATAAACTAATGTATGTTAGTAAAAATGAAGGACGAAATCGGTTAACAACTGATATTGAGATGTCCTGAAATAATCACTGTTTGATCTCCTGAAGATCCATGTCTGAAAATCCCCAATCTGGCGGATTCACATCATACCTCACATTATTTTCAAGTAAATATTTCCCTGCTTCCACAACCGCATCCCAGCCAATGCCCGGACGATCACTCCAAAATCTGATTTTATCAACAGGTGACATGGATGCCCAACCTGTGTTGTGATGAATATGATACGTGCATGCCTTTTGAGGAAATATCGCCTGATCATATTTCAATGCGGCAGCAGCGATCAATCCCATACTATCCACATGGATCGAATACAGGTCCAACTCTGGGTACCCCTGAATGTCCATCCAGGCATCTTTCGCCATCATCGTAAAATCACCACAGGCATCCGTATCTAGTAGTCTTAATTGCAACTCAATGGGATCTTCCACAATTTTTGATCGGATGACGGCTATCCATTGCAGGGTTTTTGCAACAGAATGGTATCGATAAGCCCATTCCGGTGCTTTTACCAAATGAGTATAGTGACTATTTTTTCCCGCCGTAGAGATAATGTTTTCTTCGGCAAATTTTAATTGTTGGTCAAAACTCCAGTTCTCATCAATAGATGAGGGGATATCACATCGGTTTGCCCGGTAAACTTTCATGGGATCAAGATTCGTGTTTATCATTTTTTCGAATAGATCATTTGAAAACAATAGATCAATGTTGGTGCACAGAACAAATTTTCCGGTTGCACGGCGGATCCCAACATTTTTCGCGATCATCTGAAAAAGAGGGATAGTATCCCCATGTCTAAACTTCTTGTGGATATTCTCCGGTACAATAATATATCGGATTTTCAACAAGTCCTCCTTACAAGGTGTCGGCAGGACTTCGTGCAATAATGGTTTCCCTTCAGGCGGGTTCCATTCCACAATGATCAGCTCCATCTCTGCTTGATATTTCCGAGTTTGTGTTATTAGACCATTGACAAACAGGGTCATCCTTTTGAGAGTATCGCCCCCATGATCATCATTCCTTGATGTGGCAATAATGGATAGGTTTACGGACATGTGATAATCGTTTCCTTCAACTGTAATTTGCTGCATCCCCAATTTTCATCATTATAAATAATGGGTGAATGAGTCTTTTCCATTTTCGAACCTTCACGATTCATTAAATTAAACATTTCCCGAATATCTGGATCCTCTATGTCCCCGTCATGGCGATACCGTCTTTCATGATCCTGGTGGTAAATAGGGTCAGAGAAGCACACTTCTTTAAATCCAGACGTAGCAGCCATGATCACAAATAACGCATCCGTGTGTATGGCCAAATATGTACTTTCAGGATGCCCATTCAGATCGTACCAATGTGACCGATGCATAAGCATGAAATCACCACTGCAATTGGTATGATACTTCAACGACAAGTAATCGTAGATCACCGGCCATGAAAAGTAATTTGCAATCTTCTCAATCCGGATCATATTCCGGTTTTTAAAATTCCTGATCCGGGTACGAAACCGAACGGACCTCAAAGTCTCGTTCTGGTCTTTCCGAATATGATTTTTCCCCTTCACCACAAATTTAAATGTATGTTCATTTAATGCTGCGAAAATCTGATCATCAGATAAACTAAAATCCAAGCCGAATTTAGAAAAATCGCAACGGTCACTGCGGTAATAGGTTTGTTTTTTGAGTCGCTGATTTGATATCGTTTCAAATATTCTGGAATGAATGAGAATATCTGGATTTGCTGACAGAATAAATTCACCGTTTGCTCTACGGATACCGATATTTTTGGCGATGTATTCATACAAGGGCACATTCCTTCGAACCGCAGGATCACAAAATTCTTCATGAATGTCCTTGGGTACGGTGATCAATCGAACGCGTGTATGTTTCAGATCATTAGGGAATTTTAACACCTGCTGAAGCGACGGCTGATCTGGTATCGGGTTATAATTCACAAATATTATCTCTGAAGGGATGCCATACTTTTCTGTATTCTTGATGGTCCACGTGAGGCAATTCTGCAGTCGGTAATTAAAATCCTCACCATAGTTATCGTTTCTGCCTACCACTACCATGCTGATATAAGGCTGACCTGTCATTTATTGTCCTTGGTCACCGGGATTCTCTGATGAGGGAAAGACATTAGCCCGATACCATTCTGCTGTAAAATTCGTGGGGTCAGTAGGGTCTATCTGTCCGGAAAGTATAGCGTCAGCAACTGCATTAATCCCTTCTTCATGGGAGACCTGTGGTCGAAAGTTGAGAAGACGATAGATTTTATCAAAATTTAAATTGTACGATCTAGCGTCTTTCAATGAGGGTTCAAATACCAAACCGATGCCTGGGATACTTTCTGCGATTAACAGTGCAAGGTCATGTATACGAATGTTCGATTCAGCCCCACCCACGTTGAATACCTCCCCGGCTACGATGTCAGAAGGAGCATCCAATGCGGACGCAAATGCGGTGACCACATCATCCACGGACAACAAAGGTCTCCATTGCTCACCGTTCCCGTGAACAGTGATCCTTCCATCACGAATGGAACGCCAGGTCATTATATTCAGTGCCAAATCAAACCGCATCCGTGGGGAAACACCAAATAATGTAGGGTTCCTCAAAATCGTAATTTCCATGGCCTTACCATAGGTATTGAGCAATGCAGACTCTGTCTTCAGCTTCAGTTCAGAATATCTTGAAATAGGGTTTAATGGAGACGATTCGGTGAGAGATTCACTATGCCCTGCACCATAAACACTAGCCGAGCTGGAATAGATAAATCGTTTAACGCCGTGCTTAGATGCAAGATCTGCAAGATGAAGGCATCCCAAATAATTAATGGATTCTGCGATGTCGAAATTTTGTTCTGCAGTCGTGTCGTTGCTTAAACCTGCCAGATCGATTACGACATCCACTCCTTCAAAGTGCTGGGGGTTGACGGTTCTGATATCCTCTTTTACCATTCGAAAATTCTTGTTCTCTTGAAGTGAGGACATCTTATCCTCTCCAAAGTAAAACATATCCAGTGCGATGACCTTGTGGCCTTCAGAGAATAATCTGCTGCACAATGGAATACCGATGTATCCGCCGGCACCGGCAACTAAAATATTCATACCGTTTGGCTCCGATCAAAATAAGTTTCAAGGGTGGTAAAAAGGTAGTCAGTCTCATCGTCGGACATAGACGTATGCAACGGCAGCGCCACTACACGGTTTTTGATGTTATTGGTGACAGATAAGTCTTGTTCAGGGTACTTACCCCTGTAAAATTGCAGGGTATGGACGGCGGTATAGTATCTACGAGCAGTGATAGATTGTGACGCAAGAAACTGGATTAGTCCGTCTGCATCTTCTTTCAAAACGATGGGATAATAAATGAAGGTACAAAAATCATCCGAATTTCGTTTCAGTGTACGAAGAGTTCCGGCTGCCTCATATTTTGTGAAAAACCGATCATACTTTTGGATCACTTCTGTTCGGCGATAGAGGATATCCTGCCAACGATTTAGATTCGAGAGACCCACAATCGCAGATATTTCCTGCATCTTGGAGTTGAGTCCGGGTATGGAAACGTCTCCGCGTTCTTTCTCAAACTGCCCGAAATCACGTAACTGGCAAAGTGTTTCCCATGTTTCCGGATCGCTGGTGACGGCACATCCGCCTTCCATGGTGGTAAACGGTTTGGTAGCGTGAAAGCTGTAGATTTCTGAGAAGCCCGATTCGTGGGTAAACTTTCCATTGCGGGTGGATCCGAAGGCAGGCGCATTATCAAAAATAACGGCGATCCCTTTTTGCCGGGCGTATTTCCCGATCAGATCAACGTTGGGTAAATGACCGTATACTGCAACCGGTATAACCATCTTCACGGTATCGTCTACCTTAAGTAGTGCGTCAGGGTTCAATGTAAAAGAGTCATCCACATCGGCGAAAACGGGAGTTAAGTGGTTTGCAACAATGGCATTTACTGTCCCCGAAAATGTAAATGATGGGACCAGAACGCCAAATGAATCAGAGATGCCATATCCCAATTTGAGTTTAGTGGCGAGGATCAAATTATATAACGCCATTTCACCATTGCAAAACGCGATCGGGGTAAGTTCAGATCGCAAATAGGATTGTAATCCCTGTTCAAACTCCTGCACAAATACCGATTGGTTTGTCACCAAACCGGATGACAGGCTTTGACTAAAATCCTCTGAAATGTCAGATATTTTTGGGAGATCGGGTTTGACGATATTTATCTTGATGATATGTCCAGTAGCTTGTTAAAATCAAAAAATAATCTAAAAATCTGGAGCAAATTTAAGTCGTCCGGTATCACAGCTTCATGGATAATTCGATGACTTCGTTCATCTTAACCGAAACGGTTCAATCTGCGAGGGGTAAGGTTATTCTTCAGATATTCACCTGCAACCGGAGTAATTTTCAGAGGAGTATCTATGATTATTCAACCATGTTAAATCCCTGGAATTATCGCTTACTGTTATGTATCCTCTTGTGTCAATGGGGTCTGTCTCAATCCATGAGCGGTAGAGTCACTGATGCCGATACCGGAGTGCGTCTAGGATATTGCAATATTTCCATCGAGAACACTACCCGGGGGACCGCTACCAATTCAGACGGATATTATTCCCTCAAATTACCACCCGGTTCCTATCGCATTCGGTTCCAATATCTTGGGTATCAGTCCGAAACTGTTGATGTGAATATTACCTCCAATCCGTTGAATCTGGACATCATGCTTCATCCGCAGGTGGTATCCTTGGACCCAATCACTGTGTATGCAAACCAAAAAACCGAAGTGGAAAATCTCATTCTGAAAGCTTCCCGAATGAAGCGAAAATCCCGGTTCATCAAAAACTATTATTGTCATTCGTACACCAAAACCAGCTACCGATCATCGTTCGATCCTGCATTGTACGGTGGGATATTTGAGACATTCTCCGAACTGTACTACAACGCACCCGATACCTGGCATGAGGTACTGTTGAGTCAGCGTCAATCGGCGAATCTCCCTGAATCCGTTAATTTTGTCAGCGGAAATACCTTTTTGGATGTGAACTCCGATCGGATACAGTTGGGCGATCATACCATCGTAGGACCTACAGCTCCCGATGCCGTGGATTATTATACTTTCGAAATTTTGGATACCCTCTACCAGGATCATAACCGTATTTTCAGAATCCAGTTTTCTCCCAACAATAAACGGATCCCCGCCATGTCCGGTGAATTGTTTTTGGTGGATAAATTTTTCATCATCAATCATATCGATGCGGTATTGAACGAAATGTGTAATTACGATCTGTTTGAAAATATCCACATTTTGCAGCGATATACAGCACTGAACGACAGCATTTACCTGCCCAATTATGCGCTTCGTGAGAATGATTTCGTATTGGGAATCCCCGGCACGCCCACACTGCTAATGAGGAAGGAAAATTTCCGGGAGAATTACCGTGTCAATGATCTGCAGAACCGTATCTCCCCCGAGGCAGACGCGGTGGAAATATTACCGGCAATCCCCTTTAAAACAGTTCCCATGTTCATCCCTCCGCTGACCATGGATGAGGCGGTAGGGTACGAGGTCATCGACAGTATGGTGGTGCTTGACAGGCGATTGAAAAATTTTACGCGCATCGTCAAATTAATCGACTTTTATAGCGACTTGAACGGAAAACCCATTGGTGAAATCGCCGATTTTATCCATTTCAACCGGGTAGAAGGACTGTTTACCGGTCTTGCATTGGATACAAAATCGTTGGTGTCTCCGTTCGCGGTTCAGATGGGTGCCGGTTATGGATATTCGGATGCCAAGCCTAAATTCTATCTCACACCATCGGTGGAGTGGGGGAACCGAGCTATTTCGATGAAGACATCGTTGAAGTGGTATCAGACTCTGGCTGTGATAGAGGAGCCAGCCGATTTTCCCGTAATGCTCAATTCTTTCCGAGGTGCGTTTGAAGGTTTCGACTACTTCGACTATTATTATTCCACCGGCCAACAATTGGAAGTGGATATCAACTATTCACACCTGAATCTGACTGCAGCGGTCTTGCAGGAAACCCATTCCGCCGCATCTGCTGCACTGGCGCACGGACTTTTTTCGCAACCCAAGTTTTTGGATAACCCTGTCATCTCATCGGGAGATCTTGCAGGTGTCAAAGTTCGGGCGACGGTTTCGAATATCAAATATTTAAAATCCAACCTGTCGAAGCGGCTCATCCCTAACCAGCATTTTACCCAGTTGGAGGTGGGATACGAAACCGGTCTCACAGCGTGGGACAGCGATTTTTCGTACGATCGGTATCTGATGATCCTCACCACCCGTCGGAATCTGTTCACCGGCATTTTAATAGATATGCGCCTTGAAACGGGATTCAGCCACGGTGCATTGCCCAGACAGAAATTCTTTGAAGTTCAGGGGGGATCGGCAGACTTTGATCTGTTGAAATCATTCAGTACTTTGGATCAGAACAGCCTTTTCGGATCCAAAAAACTGGCACTGTTCACAGAATTCAATTTTGGGAATATCTTCTATCGATGGGGCGGAATACCCATATTGCAAGCCATACCGTGGAATGTATCCATCATCACTCATACGGGCTGGGCAGGGGAGAAACAGTTGAACCAATTGACCCTACCGGATATGTACACTGAAACGGGCGTAGGTATTGACAACGTCTTTAATCTGTTCAAAATAGAATTGATGTTCAGTGCAGTTGAAACCGATTACAGTCAACCGTTCACCGTTACTGTAAAAATCGAGGATTTTGATATTTTCTGATGAACGAATCCGTCTCGCAGTGTAACTCAACCTTCTGCATTGATGAAGATTATTCACAGATACTTTTCTATCGTCCCGATGGGACTATTTTGTAGCCCCGACTTAATACCCGAGGATAAATCCTCGGGCTACATTCTAATATCCCTACGGGATTTTCGAGCAGTTGTTATTATTAATTGTATCATTCTGGTCAGGTTGAAGCTGGCTTTTGCACGATGAACTATAATTTGTTAAGTATACGTTTGGACTCAAAGCAAATTAGGTGATCATTACAAAACCATAAAACAGGAGACATCCATGACAAGGGTGAAGATATGTTGCATCGGTTCCATTGAAGAAGCACAGATGGCTATCGATTTTAGCGCTTCTGCCATCGGACTGGTAGCACAAATGCCCAGCGGACCAGGGGTCATTTCCGATGATCTGATCCGGTCGATTGCCGGGTATGCACCACCAACAGTCTCAACGTTTCTGCTCACCAGTGAAACCACTGCCGACGGTATAATTCAGCACCACAAACGAACACTTACCAATACCATTCAAATCGTTGATGAACTCCAAGCTGGCGCTTACGATTTAATCAGAACCGCGCTACCCGCCATAAAAATCGTACAGGTGATTCATGTGATTGATGAAGGATCCATTGACAAAGCGCTGATGGTTTCTTCCAAAGTGGATGCCATCCTTCTGGACAGTGGTAACCCCAATTTAGATGTAAAGGTGCTTGGTGGAACTGGTAACGTTCATAACTGGGCGTTGAGCCGTAAAATTGTAGAACAAGTAACGGTACCGGTTTTTCTGGCAGGTGGACTTACTCCTGAAAATGTGAAATGTGCCATCGATCAGGTTCACCCATTTGGCGTGGATGTATGTAGCGGCGTCAGGTCCAATAAAAAGCTGGATCCTCAAAAATTAGAAGCGTTTTTTACTCAAATATTGACATGAGAATGTCCAATGAAAACATGGATAGATAATTCCATTTCAGAATGTTGTTTTGTTGTAAATGCAATATGACCTGTAAATTTGAATCAGGCGTTATAGTTCACATGTATGTAAAAACAAAATATCGCGGCAATTATTTAAACCTTTCTTAAAAAGAACAACCATGGGAAAAACAAATGGCATCTGATAAAGAATTCGTGGATTTCGTTTTAGACCAAATTGAAAATGATGGCGAGATCACCGCCAGAAAAATGTTTGGTGAATGGGGAGTATTCTCAAATAAGAAAATTTTCGCTCTCATCTGCGATAATAAACTATTCATCAAACCCACTGAAGCCGGGAGAGGTTTTATTCAGGATGTGGTGGAAGCGCCTCCTTATCCGGGAGCCAAGTCGAGTTTTCTGATTGAAGATAAATTAGAAGACCGGGAGTGGATAAGTCATTTGGTGAGAATTACTGTTAAAGAACTCCCCGAACCCAAACCGAAAAAAAAGAAAGTCAAAAAATAGGGGTTTTATTTGCATGCATCATCGACACAAATAAGGAGATATTCATTATGAAACATAAATTCTCAAGATTCAATATTGCTACACTGGTGAGTGGATTTGCAATGTGGATCACTGCAGGATTGTGGCATAATTTGATCCTCCCAATGGTGAATGAAAATATTGAGGCGCATCATGAGGGTCTCGTTCTCATGTTGATCTCATATATCATTCTGGCTTTTTTAATGGCAACCATTTATTCCATGATCAGAAGGAGTGAGAACATCGTCCTTGACGGATTGAAAATTGGTATCATTATCGGTGTCCTCTGGGTGTTCCCACATGGATTAGCCATGGCAGGCGCACACAATACCTCCGTATTTTACGAAATAAAAAACACAATCTGGCATATGGTTGAGCAAGGGATCGGCGGAATTGTCATTGCTTTAATTATGGAAAAAAATTCCCAAGGATAACGATAAGAAAACCAAAATTCTACATTGGATTTGAATTTATTTATTCAACACTATTTTATCATTCGAATATATCTTCTTTATTGAGACCATTAATCGAATTCTTTCGCTCAATCAAATAGAATATGAAATGAATCAATAATCCAATCCCCCAAAAGAGAGCTGTGATATAAACAATTCTAATGCTTTCGAAATGTGAATTAAAGCCAAATGAAAACCATAACACTGATACCACATTGAAAAGGAAATATGTTATAAAATGAAACCGGAATCCGATATCATTAAGTGGTATTGATTCATAATCCCTTTTACCAAAGAACCAACCTATAAAAAAATTGAAGAAAAAGTAGATTACAGCTATAAGCCATATTAGGTTAAATGAACGGCTTTCTATGAAGTCACTCAAACTATAGCGAAATACTATATCACCCATGAAAAAGAAAACCGCAAACAACATAAGATTTTTAGTTAATGCTTTCATTTTTATACCTCCTGAGTTCAACTACCAAGTGCAACTCAAAGAGTGTTTGTAGAGACAGCGGAGCTGGCTTAGAATCTCCGTATCTCTCAAAGACAAAAATGAGGTGTACATATGAGAAACTACAGCCAACTCACGCTGGAACAA
>JABMOW010000069.1 GCA_013204025.1 Fidelibacterota bacterium
GAACCTAGCGTGTCTACCAATTTCACCACCCGGGCAATTTTCCTGCTCATCATAGAATTTTATGATCAACACAGCGCGCAAATATTAACGGATTCCCCTTGGGAATATCAAGGAAATAAACTTGAATCACGTGGATGATAGCGGGTAAATTGCCCGCCTATATTTTTTATTGAAAATATGGATATTATAGACGGAAACTAGCAGGTATTTATAAAATATGTTTGATCAATATGATCAATTATCCCTGCATGGTTCCAAGAGCCCAGGTAAATCATGAACACTCTAGCAACAAATAGAAAAGCACGGCACGATTACCATATCGTGGAAACCTTCGAGGCAGGGATGGTCCTGCATGGTAGTGAAGTAAAATCGCTACGCGAAGGGAGATCCAGTATCAAAGAGGCATATGTCCGTATTATTCGGAACGAATTATTCATTGTCGGGATGCATATTGGTGAATATTCCCACGCAGGATACACCTCTCACACACCTGTCCATGATCGAAAATTGCTGGTGCACCGGAAAGAAATTTTGAAACTAGCCCGAGCTATGGATGAAAAAGGTATGACACTGATCCCTTTAAGTTTATATCTTAAAAAAAATCATGTGAAATTGGCATTTGGTGTTGCCAAAGGTAAAAAACAGTGGGATAAGCGGCAAGATATCGAAAAGAGGGACATTAAACGGGATACGGAAAGAGAATTAAAAAACATGAAGACGTTTGTATGAGTCATTTTCCACCATTGAATGAACAGATGGATCTGATACGTAGGGGTACTGAAGAGATCATCCCCGAAGAGGGACTGGTCGCAAAACTAGATCGTGCGGAAAAATCGAAAACACCATTACGAGTAAAACTGGGATGTGACCCCAGCCGACCTGATCTACATATCGGTCATGCGGTGGTACTACGCAAACTCCGACATTTTCAGGATTTAGGACACCAGGCTATTTTGCTTATCGGAGATGTGACTGCAATGATTGGCGATCCAACAGGCAGGAATAAAACCCGTCCACAACTCACATGGGAAGAGACTCGACAAAACGCTGAATCCTACATACAACAGGCGTCAGTGATCCTTGATCTGGAGAAGCTCCAAATTGTCAATAATTCGGAGTGGCTAAATCAATTATCGTTTCAGGATGTGATCAAACTCACCTCATTTTATACGGTTGCTCAAATGCTGGAGCGTGATGATTTCACCAAACGGCATCAATCCGGTACACCGATTTCAATACATGAATTTTTATATCCGTTAGCACAGGGATATGATTCCGTGGCGTTAAAAGCGGATGTTGAATTGGGAGGTACCGACCAAAAATTCAATCTATTGGTTGGACGAAGTCTTCAGAAAGAATATGGACAAGACTGCCAGGTCATTGTTACCACACCTTTATTGGAAGGTACAGACGGAAAAGAGAAGATGTCCAAGTCCTATGGAAATTTTATTGGGATCACCGATACTGCAGATGACATCTATGGTAAAACTTTGTCCATCCCCGACGAAATGATCGCCCGGTATTTTGAATTTGCTACGGATGTGGATAAGCTTGTACTTAAGAATATTCAATATGAACTGGACACGGGAATTTCAAATCCACGAGATATGAAGCGTCAGTTGGCGAGAGAGATCGTTGCATTATATCATGATGAAAACGCCGCGCAAAACGCTGAAGCATTATTTGACCATATCCACATTAATAAGGAAATTCCAGATGATATTCCCGAGATTTCTTTGACATGTGAATCAAAGATCATTGCTGTAATGGTAGAAAATGATATGGCATCCAGTAATAGTGATGCAAGACGATTGATCAGCAGTGGGGCAGTTTCCATTGATGGAGAAAAAGTCACGGATGTCCATGAACGCATTGGTTTGGGAAAACAGGTTATTATTAAAGTGGGTAAACGTAAATTTTTAAAGGTTTTGAGCTCATGAAAAAACTGTCTACTGCATATTGGATACCTTTTGTATCAATCTCATTTTTTGTCTCATGTGGCTACACATTATATGGAGCAGCCATGGGAGAAGAAAAGTCTGGTATTCTGGAAAGCAACTCCCAACCAAAAGTATACCCAGCTGATGATTTTAAGGGCTCTTTCCCCACATCTGTCATTCTGATCATTTCGGACGGAGCCGGTATCGGCCATTATTCAACATTATATTACGGGAGCGATGACTTTGCACCTGCACGATTCGACCATGTGGGTATAGTGACTACCCATCCTTCAGATGGGAGTACAAAGGTTACCGATTCCGCGGCGGGTGGTACAGCTTTAGCCACTGGTGAAAAAACATATAACGGTGCCATTGCAGTTGATCATGATCACAATCCCTTAAAAACCATTGTTGAATGGGCAGAGGAAAAGGGGATGGCAACGGGATTGGTCGCCACATCCACCATTTCTCACGCAACACCAGCCACGTTCGGGTCGCATGTAGATTCCCGTAGTAAAGAAGCAGAAATATCCCAACAATTGGCAGAATCTTCTATTGATGTTTTATTCGGTGGGGGATCAAAATATTGGGAGCCGGAGCTTTTCACAAATGTAATAAATTCCGGTGGTCAGGTCATCGCAGATATTTCGGATGCTGTCGATCCGCTACGTCGGGTAGTAGGATTATTTTCAAAAGAGAGTATGATAACTGCCAATGAAGGAAGATCTCCTTCCACAGTACAAATGGCTGAAAAAGCCATCAGTATTCTTGAACATGATCCCGATGGATTTTTTATCATGATCGAGGAATCACAAGTGGATTGGGGTGGCCATGCCAATAGTTCTGAGTATGTTTTTGGTGAGATGGAATCTCTGAATCAGGTGGTAAATTATTGTTTGGATTATCAGAGGACACATCCAGATGTGTTGGTAGTACTCACTACCGACCATGAAACTGCGGGATGTTCTGTTAACGATGGTAGCGATGGAGCTTTGGACATTCAGTTTACCGGGGATCACCATACTGCCAATTTCGTCCCTGTCTGGGCGACTGGTCCCGGATCAGAAGCATTCGATGCATTCTTGGATAATACGGAGATTGGCAAAACACTGATCCGATATATTAAAAATTAATGAAATAGTATGAAAAAAATTATAAATACTTCTGTAGCGCCCATTTATCGGGAACCATCATTTAATTCAGAGATGGTGACGCAAGCCCTTTTGTGGGAATCTGTGACCGTTATAGAACAGAAGAATGATTGGCTGAAAGTGGAACAATGGGACGGATATGTGGGATGGATTCAGAGTTTTTACCTGACTACTGTAGAAAAAAAGAAAACCGGAAGTGTTATCATACAGAACCGTCTTTCACCAATATACTCCAGGCCTTCAGTTGCAGCTGATATCATCGATTATTTATCAGTAGGGACGGAGATCCCAGGGAATGCTATCATTGATCAAACTCCCCCTTTTTTAAAATTCGCTTATCCAGATAGCACAACTGGTTATTTATTTAAAAAGAAGGCCTACGAAGTTGATACCCGGAAAACTTTGGTGCGAACGGGCCTGAAGCTCCATGGGACACCATATCTTTGGGGTGGAAAGTCTGGATTTGGATTTGATTGTTCAGGATTTATCCAAACCTTGTTTTTTTCGATAGGGTTAGAACTGCCCAGAGATTCCCATCAACAATATGAAAAATTAAAACCGGTGGAACTCTATTCAGCATCGCCGGGTGACTTGGTATTTTTTAGAACAAACGATAAAATTTCACATGTGGGTATTTACATGCATGTGGAGCGTTTTATCCACTGTTCAGGTAGTGTGAAAATCAATTCACTCAATTGCGATGACCCTCTGTATGAAAGCTGGGTTACAGAAAAATTTGACAGTATCAGAACCATCAAACCGATTATTACAAAATGAACCCGAGTGTACTTAATCAGAAAGTACTAATCCTGAATCAGAACTATCAGCCAATCATGATAACAGGAGCCAAGCGGGCTATTTTGCTTCAATTTCTGGATAAGGTCGAGGTTCTAGAACACTACGGCGATTGGGTCCATTCTCCTAATCTATCCATTCAAATCCCCAGTGTGATAAAATTGAAAGTGTACACTCGATATATCCGGGGCAATATTTCACTATCAAAGAAGAATATCCTGCAACGAGACAAATACACTTGTCAATATTGTGGAAAACGGAATATCCCTATGACTCTGGATCACGTGGTACCGAGAGGTAAAGGTGGGAAGGATATCTGGGAAAACTTGGTCACCGCCTGTATTCATTGCAATAATAAAAAAGGGAATCTGACACCAAGGGAAAGTGGATTACAATTGATGACCATCCCTAGAAAACCGTCTTTTGTATTTTATTTTCAACAATTTGTGAACAATAAACAGGAAAAATGGCGTCCCTACGTATTTATGGGTTCCGTGTAAATGACAGGAGAAAATTTGACCACTAATAAACCGGTTTTATTATCGGGAATTCAACCATCTGGCCAATTGTGCCTTGGGAATTATATCGGTGCCATCAAGAATTGGGTTGGTCTGCAGAATGATTATGACGGTATTTTTCTGGTAGTGGACTTGCATGCCCTAACGGTGAAGCAAAAACCCTCTGAATTACGAAATAGGTGCTTGTCATTTCTCGCCCAATACATTGCCTGTGGTATTGACCCTGGTAGTAATCTGTTGGTAATCCAGTCTCATGTTCACCAGCACACTGAACTTGCCTGGGTGTTAAGTACATTAGCTTATATGGGTGAATTAAACCGGATGACCCAATTCAAGGATAAATCCACAAAGCATCAAGAAAACATTAATGCAGGATTATTTACCTATCCGGTATTGATGGCAGCAGATATTTTGCTGTATCAGGCTGATCTGGTTCCGGTGGGTGCAGATCAAAAACAGCATCTTGAACTCGCACGGGATCTTGCACAGCGGTTTAATCAAAGATATTCTGACACTTTTGTAGTACCTGAACCGTTCATCCCTAAACAGGGTGCCCGGATCATGAGTTTGCAGAGTCCGGAATCAAAAATGTCCAAATCCGATACGAATGAAAACAATTTTATTGCGTTGCTGGATCCACCTGATACCATTAGAAAAAAAATCAAACGGGCGGTTACGGATTCTTTTACGGATATCCAATATGATGAGGAAAACAGACCCGGGCTGGCGAACCTGTTGGTGATGTATGCAGAGGTGGCTGGAATGGAAATCAAACAGGTCGTCCAACAGTTTGAAAATAAATGCTATGAGGTGTTAAAATCAGAATTAGCAGAAGTTATCATTGAATTGTTAAAGCCTGTTCAAAGTGAATACCATCGAGTTATTCAAGACAAAAAATATCTGTCAGATATTCTATCAAATGGCGCAGAAAATGCCTCCTATCGAGCTCGTAAAACAATTTCCAAGGTGTACAGAAAAATCGGTTTGGTTCCGAGAGTACAGTAAAACGGGCTATGATTATTATCCAAAATTATTCATTATCAAATTAATTCCTTCCTAAATGGCATATCGAATCAAGTTAGAAAATTTTGAAGGTCCTCTGGATTTACTACTGTTTTTTATCCATCGGGATAAAATAAACATTTATGATATTCCCATTTCTCATATTACAAATGAATTTGTGGAGTATCTGGATTTATTGCAAAAACTGAATATTGAAATTGCCGGTGAATTCATTTTAATGGCGTCAACTTTGATGAGGTTAAAAGCAAAAATGCTCATCCCCAGAAATAAAGAACCTATTGAGGAAATCGAGGATCCACGAACGGGGTTGGTCCAAAGGCTATTGGAGTATAAACAGTTCAGAGATGCCTCCGAATCTTTATTGGAACAGCACAGTATCCATTCATATCACTCATCCCGTGGAATGAATATCCCTGTTGATGGAGTTAAAGAATCTACTAATGAATTTGTTAAACATATTTCATTGTTTGATTTATTATCTGCATTTAAAACCGTAATTGAAAATCTACCGAAATCAACTACTTATGAAATACAACACGAAAATGTCATGATTGATGAACAAATTCATTTTATCAATGCGTTTTTTAAGAATAACAAAACGATCCAATTTACAAAATTGATCGCTGAATTAACCACCAAGCTGCAAGTTATCGTTACGTTTATGGCGATATTGGAACTACTTCGATTGAAGGAAATTATGCTTGTCCAAGCATTCCCCTTTGCAGATATTACATTAAAAAGGTTAGTTGCAGTATGAAAGACATTGTTGAAGTCCTGTTGTTTGCAACCTCTGAACCTCTCACACAACTAAAGCTAAATGCCTGCCTTCAGGAAAATGATGTGAATCTTGATGAAGTCGTTAAAGAGTTAAATGAAGAATACGAGAACGCCGGTAGAGGGGTATTCATCGGTGAAATTGCTGGTGGATATCAGATTCTGTCCAAACCGGAATATCACCTGTATGTTCAAAGGTTGTATAATAAAACGAAAAAATTGCAATTATCCCGAGCAGCTACTGAAGCGCTTGCAGTGATCGCATACAAGCAGCCTATCAGCCGATCTGAAATAGAATCCATCCGAGGCGTAAACTGCGATAGTGTAGTCCGGTCTCTATTGGAAAAAGAGCTGATAACCATCAAAGGAAGAGAGGATGGCCCGGGTCGGGCGATACTCTATGGAACGACCCAAAATTTTCTTGAAGGATTTGGACTGAATTCCATATCTGACCTACCCAAACTAAAGGAGTTATCTGAACTGATGCACGAAGAAAACATATCATCCGAGACAGCTGATGCGTCTGAATAAATATCTTGCCCGTACCGGCTTGGGGTCCAGACGTAAATGTGACGAATTTATCAAAGATGAAAAAATAAACGTTAACGGAAATATTGTCACGGACTTTTCTTTAGATGTCTCTGATGATGATGTAATCTTTTGTGATGGGAAAATACTTCAAACAAAAGATGAAACCTTCGTTTATATGATGAACAAACCCAAAGGACATATCTGTACAAATGAAGATCCACAGGGAAGACCCACCATATTTGATTTAATGAACGAATATCATCGGTTGTACTCCGTTGGGCGCCTTGACCGTGATACAACCGGATTGATCTTGTTGACCAATGATGGTGATCTTTCCTTTCGTCTGACACATCCAAAGTTTAGAATTGTTCGAAAATATTGGGTAAAGACGGGGGAAGATATTCCGAACTCAATATTAAAGAAAGTTCAAGATGGAGTTAAGTTAGAAAATGGAGAGCTCGCCCGATGTCAGATAAGACGTGTTGATAAGAAAGGTCAGAAAGTATTTTGGGATGTTGAGTTAAGAGAAGGCAAAAATCAGGAGGTGAAGCGAATTTTTATCAGTCTGGGATCCAGGGTCATGGATCTTCACCGATATCATTTTGCAGGGTTGGAACTAGGCAGTTTAAAACTTGGTTCATATCGTAAATTGAAATCCGCTGAAATCAAATTTTTATACCAGCAAATACCATCCTGATAATTCATGATTTTGTATCTGAATAGACAATCCAATATAAATTTGATTGGCGAGATTAGTCCTCTCCATGGTATGACTTATTTGCCTATGGTAAATGTAATGGAAACTTGTAAATTACTTGGCTTTTTCAAAGAGTAGATTTAATATGATCATAGCGATTGACGGTCCCGCAGCATCTGGTAAAAGTACAACAGCAAAGAAAGTTGCACACAGATTACGTTTTATGTATCTTGATACGGGTGCGATGTACAGAGCTGTAACCTTGTATTTTTTACACAACAAAACCTCACTTTCAGATCCACAAGAAATCTCCAACGCACTGAATACTATCAACATTCATTTTACTGACAATCGAATTTTTATGAATGATATTGACGTGACAGATGACATACGGTCCAATCAAATCAATAATTTGGTAAGTGAAGTCAGTGCAGTTTCTGCAATTCGTGAAAAAATGGTAGAATGGCAGAGGAAAATTGGAGAAAAGCAGGATATTGTTATTGAAGGTAGAGATATTGGAACACACGTCTTTCCTGGCGCTGATCATAAATTTTTCATCATTGCAGACGTACTTGAAAGAGCGCGAAGACGCTATGATGATTTAACAGGTAACATGGAAGATGTTAGTCTGGATGACGTGGTCTCACAATTGCAAACACGCGATAGAAAAGATTCCACACGCATTTTTTCTCCGTTAAGACAAGCAAAAGATGCAATTCTGATCGACACCACCCATCTTACAATTGACGAACAAGTTGATGCCATTATTGGCATCATTAACCAAAATAAACAAAAAAAGTAAATCTCATAGGAGCTAAATCCAACGAATGATAGAAGAAAAAAAAGAAACCCAGGATATGATATCAGAAGAATCCACTGAAGAAATATCCGCAACCCCCGAAGCCGAACAACCGAATATGGAAACTCAAGACAATGAGACCACGGAAAATTCAGCAGCGGTAGAAATAGATAACCTTTCGGATTCACCAGAAACTGAAACTACTACGGACGTACCGGATTCATTGGCAGAAGTTGAAGTGATTGAAGAAGATGGATTAATTGAAGAAGACGGATTAAATGATGCAGATGACGCGGATGAAATAGCAGCAGAAGATCCCGTTACTGAATCAGTAAAAAGTCCCGGACTTAAAAATTATCTTGACTTGGATATCCTCAACCCTCGGGTTGTATCTGCAGATCAGTTAGAGATGTATGATGAATCTGGAGAAAAATTTGTCGCTTCCCGTGAATTGTACGAAAAATCTTTTTCCGAGATACGTGAAAAAGAAGTCGTTACCGGAACTGTAGTAAATATAAGCGATAGAGACATATATGTAGATGTTGGATTTAAATCTGAAGGAATGATCTCTCGCGATGAGTTTAAAGAGATACCACTCATTGGTGATAAAATTCAGGTATTTATCCAGAATTTTGAGGACCGTAAAGGACGGTTCGTTTTATCTAAAGAAAAAGCAGATTTTATTTATCGGTGGAATGAACTACGCCGATGTTTCGAAGAAGAAGAGATCGTTATCGGTAAGATCATCAAGCGAATTAAAGGTGGGATGGTCGTTGACCTTGGTAACGTATTCGGATTTTTACCAGGATCGCAAATTGATGTACGGCCAGTTACCGATTTTGATGAACATGTGGGCATGGAATATGACTTCAAAGTTGTAAAATTTAACGAACTGAGAAAAAATGTTGTCGTATCCCGTAAGATTCTCCTTGAAGATGATCTGAAAGAGAAGAGACAGGATATCATTGCCCAGATGGAAGTAGGTATGGTACTGGAAGGTACAGTGAAAAATATCACTGATTTTGGTGCTTTCATCGATTTGGGTGGTATCGACGGGTTACTTCACATTACAGATATTACTTGGGGTCGAATCAATCATCCAAAAGAACGGTTAGCTATGGGTGATGTTATCACCGTTAAAGTAATCGATTTTGATGTTGAAAAATCTCGCGTTTCGCTTGGAATGAAACAACTGGTTTCGGAACCTTGGGAAAATGCGGACGAGAAATTCGCAGTGAGTACAGTTGTCTCCGGTAAAGTAGTGAACATGATGAACTACGGTGTTTTTATTGAATTGGAAGAAGGCATCGAAGGTCTCATTCATGTATCGGAAATGAGTTGGACTCGCCATATTAAACATCCTAATGAACTATTTAAACTCGGGGATATATTAGATGCAAAAGTCCTGAGTCTGGATACGGAAGGCAGAAAAATATCCCTCGGAATCAAACAACTTTCTGATAATCCATGGGATAATATTGAAGATAAATATCCTATCGGATCCAACCATGAGGGTACTGTACGGAATCTTACCCAATTTGGTGCATTTGTTGAACTGGAAGAAGGTATCGATGGACTGGTTCACATATCAGATATGTCCTGGGTTAAGAACATCCATCATCCAAAAGAGGTGGTGAAGAAGAACCAGAAAATCATGGTGAAAGTATTGGATGTATCCGGTGAAAACAGAAGACTCGCTTTAGGCGTTAAACAGGTTGAAGAAGATCCATGGCCTGAACTCCGGATGCAGTATCATGCAGGTAGAGTTGTAGAAGGTACCGTCATTCGTGCATTGGAAAAGGGGATTATCTTCCAGTTGGGCAATGATCTTGAAGGTATCGTTCCACTGAAAAGGATACCAAAGCATGAACGAAAATTGTGGAAAGATAAATTTAAACCTGATGAAGTCTTCAATGTGATTGTTCAGGAGTTAGATCAGGAGTCCAAGAAGGTGATTTTAATGGTGGAGCTGGATATCAATTCTGATAAAGAAGGATCATCTGAAGAAGGCACGAAAATGACCAACGAACCAACCAGTGATAAGTTGGAGATTCCACAGGAAATTCTGGATAATCTAGCCAATACCGAGAGTACTGACAAAGAATCCTGATCGCTTATGCAAATTGGCAAATTCTGATCTTTAGAACTCTTTTGTTTATTTGTATAAAATGATTCGGTAATTTTTAATCAATATTCGGTAAAATTACGAAAAGTTGAAATGGGGTTTGGCGATAAAGTGAAACCCCATTTCTTTATTTATAGAGTATTTAAAAACAAACCAATATGATTGTCTTAGGAATAGAAACTTCATGTGATGAAACGTCCGCTGCCGTTGTGAGAGATGGTATGCTTTTAAGCAACGTGACGAACACACAGGTAATCCATTCACAATACGGAGGTGTTGTACCGGAAATCGCTTCCAGGAGTCACGAAGAAAATATCCAGACAATCGTTGAGTCCGCTTTATCAGCTTCCAAATATTCTCTAATGGATATTGATGCTATTGCTGTTACCTATGGACCAGGACTTTTTGGAACTCTTCTTGTGGGATTAAATTATGCTAAGGGCTTATCAATTGGATTGGATATCCCATTTATTGGTGTAAACCATATGGAAGGTCATTTGTTCGCGAATCTGCTGGATAATCCTGAATTTTCATATCCATTCTTATGTATGCTTGTATCCGGTGGGCATACTCAAATTTGGGAAGTACAGCAATATGGAAGTTACCATCGGATTGCAAACACAAGAGATGATGCCGCAGGTGAAGCATTCGACAAAGGGGCAAGAATAATGGGGTTAAGATATCCTGGAGGACCTGAAATTGAGAAGAATGCCATGGGTGGAAATCCAAAAGCATTTCCGTTTACAATTCCACGGGTTCGTGGCTCTGAACTGGATTTTTCATTTAGCGGACTGAAAACCGCCATATTGTACACTTGCAAAAAAATGACTGAGTCTGAAATTCAATCCAATTTAAATGACTTATGTGCCAGCTATCAGGAGGTGATCGTCGATACGTTAATTGATCGTATCCATAAAGCGGTAGAAATTACAGGCATAAGACGATTCTCTGTTGCAGGAGGAGTGGCTGCAAATAAACGGTTTCGTGAAAAAGTAGATAAAATAGTGAAACCTCGGAGCATAGAAGTGAGTTTTCCAAGAATGGAGTATTGTACAGATAATGCGGCTATGATTGCCATCGCTGGGTATGAGAGAATTTTGAATGGTGAGACTTCTTCCCTGAATTTAAAAGCAATCCCCAATCTCTCTCTTGACGAGGTACACAGTGTTTAATCTGACAATCCAGGGGCAGATTTTTATCCTCGTTCCGGTTATAATTGCTTTTATTGTGTTAATGATCAATTACCGGAAAATTACCAAATCAAAAAAAAGTTATCTCAATCTTTTTGCATGGGTGCTCCGGTTATGTGTCGTCATTATGACGATTTTTATCCTTGCAGATCCTTACCTTCATTTTACCAGAACGAAGGAAAAATTACCTGGAGCCTCATTGTTTATCGACACATCATCGAGTATGGCGTATAACACAAGTGATTTGTCCGAACATGTCAGTCAACGTGTTGATGAGTTGATTGATTGGATCCGGGATCGGTCCGATCATCTGTCATTATTTGAATTTAATTCATCAGTGAATCCAATTCAGCAAGTAGAAGACATCCAATATGAACATTCACTTACTGACTTTTCTGAAATTCCTTCAGCTGTCAATTCTGTAGGTTCTAAAATCAATTTCATCATAACCGATGGCATTGCCACTGCTGGACCGGATCCGTCTTCCATAAAATTACGAGCGAATCAAACTATGCACGTCATAGCCGCAGAAAACAAAGCATCATGGAAGGATATTTCCATAGAAAAAATGGATTATCCTGTGACTGTGATCCAGGGAGATACGGTTACTATCACTACCATCATCAGAGTACAAACCATCGAGGATATCAGGACTGATTTACAAGTACATGATCAATCTGGAAAAATTCTTTCAACATTACCGGTTATCGCTGAGGCAGGAGATGGAATATCAGAAATAACCTTCAAGGTAGCGGTTCATCAAAATCAGATCCCGGAATTGATTTCTATTACGCCGGTCGATGGTGAAGAAAATATTCTAAACAACAAGTATTCAATACATTTGAATGTGCTTTCTGAAAGCGAGCATATTTTATTAGTTACTGGCGCTTTATCTCCAAATACATCTCTAATAAAAGAGATATTAAACTCGGTTCCAAGATCAGATGTGGGACATTTTTTCAGAATTGGCGGACCTACATGGAATCAGCCCGTTAATACGTTTTTGACAGAGCAACCAAAGCTGATCGTTTTGGATAATTTTCCAGTATTAAACGAAGACAGAAATCTGTTTGATCGATTGATAAGATCAGCTGGTGAAAATGGAATACCGATCATTTTCTTCGAAGGGGCAAATTCCGGTTTATTGACTTCAACGCTTGTGAGCCAACTTTCAAAAATACGAGTGGAACCAGTTCGTATCATTTCCCCATTATCCATTTCAATTACCGATTTTGGAGAAAGATATTTTGACAGACTTCATGCCGATAATCTGTCGCCTACAAGTACTATCCACCAATGGAAAACTGATCAATTACACACTGATTTACTCGTGTACACTGACGGATCCGCAGCCATATCCAAAGTGGAGTTACCATTTACTTTCTTTGGAGTGTTCATTCCTGAACTATCAAAATTGAATTTCAAACTCGGTCAGACAAATTCACCAGATTTATTAAGGGACGGGCTCAAGAATATTTTCTTATCATCCATTTATTCCGGCAGTGACCTAATTACCAGTCAAATGGACAAACTTTCATATGACTTGGGTGAAATCGTCAATGTTAAGGGAATATACAATGATGATTATGTCAGCAAACCAGATCGAATGAATTTCCAAATACAGACAGAAACGGGTGAAGTAGTGCAGGAAATACCTGCTGTATTTGATGTAGATTCTCAAGAATTTAAAGGAAACTTTTTTGTTAATAAATCCGGTTCTATGCAGGTGACAACCAAATCCGTGTGGGACAATGGGAATGAATTCACATCTACCCCTTTGGAATTTGTCGTTCAGGACGTGGTGGTCGAAGACCGTGATTTACAAATGAACAGGAATTCTTTACTTGAATTGAGTCTGAATAACAGAGGTGAATTTTTCACACTTGATGACCTTGAAAAAGTTTATAATTCGCTGGAATTCGTCCCTGAAAAAAATATTGAATCGTATCGCTTGAGTACCATATCAACTCATAAATGGTGGTGGGTGATTATTATATTATTATCTGTCGAATGGATTATCCGAAAACGTATCGGGTTGCTATAATGAAAATCGACAAAATCTTGAGGAAAGAATGAAATTATTTGTCACTGGTGGAGCTGGTTTTATCGGATCCAATTTTGTTATTCGTCAAGTCATGGAACTCCAAAATTCAGTATTGACGTTTGATAAATTGACCTACGCGGGAAACCTAGACAACCTGTCTGTTTTGGATGGTGTAGCCCTTCACGAATTTACTAAAGGGGATATCTGCGATCCTGAACAAGTAAAACAAGCCATTGATAAATTTCAACCGGATTGTATTGTTCATTTCGCTGCCGAATCTCACGTTGATAGATCTATCGACGGCCCCATGGAATTCATACAAACCAACGTTGTGGGAACAACAGTTCTGCTGGAAGCGGCGAATGGATACTATCGCCAACTTCCTGAATCCAAAAAGAATACATTTCGGTTTTTGCACGTGTCCACCGATGAGGTGTACGGTTCGCTAGGTGACGAAGGATCTTTTACCGAAACAACACCGTATGATCCCAGCTCACCATATTCTGCATCAAAAGCAGCTTCTGACCACCTGGCCAGGGCTTGGTACCGGACATTTGATTTTCCTGTTTTAGTCACAAATTGTTCCAATAATTACGGTCCTTTTCAGTTCCCTGAAAAACTGATTCCTCTGATGATCATTAATTGTATCGCCGAAAAGCCGCTGCCCGTTTATGGAAGAGGTGCAAATATCAGGGACTGGTTGTACGTCACGGATCATTGCGATGCGATTTATCAAGTGCTGACAAAAGGTGAGGTTGGAAGCACATACAATATTGGTGGAAATACAGAAAAAACAAACCTGGACATTGTCCACACCATTTGTCGAATCATGGATGAATTGTCACCACCAAAGTCTGTAAAATCCAGAACGGATCTGATTACATATGTTCAGGATCGTCCTGGGCATGATTATCGATATGCCATGGATATTTCTCGGATCAATCGGGAACTGCATTGGTCACCTGCCGAATCTTTCCAATCCGGGATTCGAAAGACGGTTGAGTGGTATCTGGAAAATGAAAATTGGTGGAAGACCATTCAGGACAAAAAATATCAGCAACAAAGACTGGGAGTACGATAAATGAAAGGGATTATTCTAGCCGGCGGTGCAGGCACACGACTTCATCCGTTGACAAATGTTGCCAGTAAACAATTGCTGCCTGTTTATGACAAACCCATGATCTACTATCCGCTGTCAACCCTCATGTTGCTCAATATTCGGGAAATATTGATCATCTCAACACCTGAAGATGTCCCCAGATTCGAAAAATTATTTAGTGATGGTGCTCATTTTGGGTTGGATATTTCTTATAAAATACAACCTGAACCAAAGGGTATCGCACAGGCATTTATCCTTGGTGAAGAATTTATTGGTGACGATAATGTGACGCTGATTTTAGGTGATAATCTGTTCTATGGTCACGGATACCTGGATTATATCAAATCCAAATTGGATACACTCACAGGTGCCATCATTTTTGGGTACTGGGTCAAAGACCCTGAACGATATGGCGTGGTCGAATTCGATTCTGCAGGGAAGGTATTAAGCATCGAGGAAAAACCTTCGAAACCAAAAACCAACTATGCGGTACCAGGATTATACATTTATGATAACCAGGTGGTTGATATCTCAAAAAATCTGAATCCTTCAAAACGAGGTGAATTGGAAATTACCCATGTAAATCAAATGTATTTGCAACGTCATCAACTCCATGTCGAGATTCTTGGACGAGGAGTTGCCTGGTTGGATACGGGGACACACAAAAGCCTTCTGGAAGCAGGTACATTCATCGAAACCATTGAAACCCGACAGGGATTAAAGGTGGGGTGTCTGGAAGAAATTGCTTTGTTTCAGAAATTTATTTCCAAAGATGAGTTTATTGCTTTGACACAACAGTATCCTAAAAATGAATATCGATCCTATTTGGAGGATTTATTGAACCGATGGAAATAGTTCCTGCATCCATCCCTGATATATTCATCATTAAGCCCACCGTCCACCGTGATGTGAGAGGCTATTTCATGGAAACATACCACGCAGAAAAATTTTCCAATGGTTGTATCCCTGTTAACTTTGTTCAGGATAATCAGGCCATGTCTGGCAGGAATGTGCTGCGCGGACTTCATTATCAGACCCAACATCCTCAAGGGAAGTTGATCCGTGTTTTAAAAGGTGAAATTTGGGATGTTGCTGTTGATATTCGAAAGGGATCACCTACCTTTGGCAAATGGCATGGTGAGTATTTATCGGATTCCAACCTACTGCAAATGTATATCCCGGTAGGATTCGCCCACGGATATTGTGTCATTTCGGAAACAGCGGAGATCTTTTACAAATGTACGGATTTATACTACCCTGAATATGAGCAGGGTATTCGTTGGAACGATCCGGAAATTGGGATCAAATGGCCAATCACTTCACCAATATTGAGTGAAAAAGACCGGGATCAGCCGATGCTGAAAGATCCTGACCACTTTGAAAACATCGGAGATAACCTATGATAAAAAATTTGATGATCATTTTGTTAACTATCGGCATTGTATTCAGCCAGGTTTTTTTATCCCATGAAAGGGATAAGGACGTTCCAACTGAAACTTCTGGTTTTGAATTTTCGCAAAATCCAATATTATTGGACAAGGTCATCCTTGAGGAACCTGTTGACCCCGATACGTATGTGGTGGGACCAGGAGATACCTTTTTATTTAATATGGTTTCTGCAGATGGAATGGTGAATCTCCTTTTGGAAGTATCCCCCGTCGGAGAAGTACTGATCCCTGTCGTAGGTATTATCTCGGTGAGTGAACTTACGCTTGCGGATGCATTTACCACCATTCGGTCAAAATGCGTAGGGAAATATGGAAACGCATCCATCTATATCACTTTGCATGACATCCGCCGATTTAAAGTGCTGGTTACAGGGACAGTTAATCATCCCGGTTTTATAACAGCAAATCCATTCATTAGAGTATCCGATATATTTGATGCATCAATGGGGGACAAATTGAATGCGTATACGGCAATAAATTCTCAACCGATTCGTGACATTTCCATGCGAAATATAAAATTATTGCGCAACGGTGAAAATATTCGCATTGACCTCCTTCGGTTTTACATCACTGGTGAATTGGAATTAAACCCAAGAGTGCAGCCAGGGGACGTTGTATCCATTGGATTGTCAGATGAGAATGTTCAGATTTATGGAGGAATTAAACTGCCTGGAAGTTATGAATTCGTTGAAGGAGAAAATCTGTACGATCTGACCAAACTTGCAGGCGGATTTACCAATAATGCAGATTCATCCAGAGTAGAAATTACCCGATTCATCAATGATACAAAAAAAGAGATCATCCAATTATCCACAATGGGTGATATTTATCGAACTGTGTTAATGCCCGAAGATCACATAATGGTCAGATTGAAACAGGACTATAAACGACAAGAATTGGTGACGATAACCGGAGAAGTCAAGTATCCTGGTAAGTATGCGTTACAGGGTAGCAATGTCACGGTGGGGAGTATTATTGAGAAGGCGGGAGGTTATACCGATCGGGCAGACCAAAGCAAGATCATGGTAAATAATCAATCCATTGCCAAGATCAGGGATATCGAATATGAACGGATTGCACTAATCCCATACGAAGACCGGAGTGATGCAGAAAAAGCGTATATAAAAGCCAGAAGCCGTACCACAAAAGGAACCATCTCTTCCTCTTCTGATAAATATACAGAAACAATAATGAATTTTCCCCTTCAGATCAATGATGTCATCATAATCCCACCCATACAGAAATATGTTGAATTGCTTGGAGCCGTTATGTTCCCCGGTAGATACCCTCTGATAGATAGCAAATCTATTGAGGATTATATCTTGGAAGCAGGAGGATTAACGCATCAGGCATCAAGACAAAAGTACATCGTAAAAAATAGTACTGGCAAACGAATCACCTTCCATGAAAATGATATGATTGAAAATGGAGATATAATTTTTATCGCTGAAAAACTCGAATACAATCGTTGGACGCGAGTTCAGGAAATCATGACGGTGGGAGGTCAAATGGCCGCAATAATCATCGTTATTCAAAACGCCATCAGATAATTACAGGGACAGGATCATGGTAGAAAACGCCGACAATATAAATATCGTTGGATTCTTACACGAGATATTGAAGAGAAAACGAGTCATTATTTCCTTCATGGCAATCTTTTTTCTCCTTGGTACAACCTATAGTTTTCTGGCGACACCCCTGTACAAATCCACCATTTCTATTTATCCCACTGCAGAAGAGAATTCAGTTGGGGGTGCTATGAATGACATCCAGGGTGTTGCATCGGCTTTTGGGTTCAATCTGGATGGAGGCTCACAATCATCTTTTTATATCCCGGATGTGGTTAAAAGCCGAAGATTGTCAAAAAATATTGTACTCAAAATGTGGAATACAGAAGCTTTTGAATCCCAGGTTAATCTCATCTCCTTTTGGGGAATTGACGATCAAACCAAGTTGACCCGACGGATAAAGAAGTTGATGATGAGATTTTTACCCAAAGGTAAAGGTGACCCTCAACGCAAATTTATTTTTGCAGCCATTGAAGAACTGGATTCGCGGATTGAAGTCAAAGAAGAAGATTCTGGGTTGATTGTGATATCCTTGAAAATGGAAAACCCTCAACTTGCGTCTGATATTATGGAATATTACGGTTATTTCATTAAAAAATATATTGCTGAAGAATTGGAAATTCTATCCCGGAAAAATCGAGAATTTATTGAAGGAAGACTTGCCATCGCGAAAGATGATCTGTCTCAGTCGGAAGACGAACTAACAAATTTTAGAAAAAAACACACAATGGTTCTAGAGCCCCCTGATATTCAATTGCAACGAGGGCGATTGATGAGAAATGTAGAGGTAAATCAGAAAGTGTATATTACCCTGCGTCAACAGTACGAATTGGCCAGGATCGAAGAATTGAAAGAGCTACCCATAATTAATATTTTGGATGTCCCCGAACCAGCTGCAGATAAGGATTCTCCAAAACGATTGATAATCATTCTGGGTAGTATCATTGGTGGGGTGGTTTTAGGTTTGGTCTCGGTAGTATTTACACTACCGATGCCTGATAAAGTGTCGCAGGTAATTACATGATCGACTTTTGTACCGGAATACTCATAGCAAATTCCAAAAATTGAATGTCGGAACATCCACCATCATTTTTCTTACTAGGAACACAAAAGGGTGGGACTTCCACTATACACTATTGGCTTAGCCAGAATCCACATCTTTCCTTACCGAAATTAAAAGAAACACATTACTTCAGTCATGCAGATCGGTATAACCTGGGTTTAGAATGGTACTATCACTGGTTCACTCCTAAAGGAGAAAAATTTGTTCGGGGAGAAGTGGATCCGTCTTATTTATTTTTTCCTAAAACTCCCTCAAGGATCAAACAACTTTGTTCTCATCCCAAATTTATTATTATTCTTCGCGATCCCCTCAAACGGGCATATTCACATTATCTCATGTCAGTGCAAAGAGGATATGAATCCTTAGATTTCCTTCAAGCTCTCGAGAGTGAGGAAACTCGTTTACAACAAGATAAACAACAATTTTCCTTCGAGCATCACAGCTATTTATCACGAGGGAATTATTCAGAACAGATCATGAGATATAAATATAAATTTTCTAATTCACCATTTTTATTTCTTCGGTTTGACGATCTTTACTCCCCGGATTCAAGAAGAGAGATGTATCAGAATATTTGTGATTTCATTGGTGTCTCTTCTAAAATCGAGACGATTGATATGGATAAGGCGATCCGACCTGCGAGCACATCAAGATTTACATTTATTCGGGATTTAGTATATAAAGATATTCCAATTCGTCGGATCGGGAGGAGACTGATCCCGTTTATGGTTTTTCGAGCGCGTATTCTTAACTTTTTGGATAAACTAAATAAAAAACAGATCGGTTATAAAATGGTTTTGGATAAAAGTAGTATTCCGTCAAGTATCCTCCGAAATGTAAATATTGAAATTGATTCTGTCAGTAATTTAACGAATCTGGACATAGGTCATTGGCGCCAGCCAGCGGAATAACGGAATGCAATCGTGAAACCCATAATAATGTACCTTAAAGATCATCAGTTCAGTGAAATCCTGAGAGGTTCTACAATTGCCTTCGTTTTAAAAGGGATTGGTGCGGTTTTATCTTTTTTAGTCAGTGTGTATGTAGCACGAATTCTGGGTGCAGGAGATGCAGGTATATTTTTTCTCACTGCAACCATTATTTTTATTGTCGCAAATCTGGGAAGATTTGGTTTAGATAATGTGGTTATTCGGTCAGTTTCATCTCATGCTTCTACAGGTTCATGGATTGGAATAAAGGAAGTATTTATCAGCAGTTTGCTTATAATAATCACAATTACGGGATTATTATCAATATTAGTCTTTATTTTAGCTGAGCCTATCTCAATATACATCTTTAATAAGCCACAATTGATTGAACCGTTGAAATGGATGTCCATCCGAATCATGCCGATCAGCATAATTACACTTATCAGTGAATCATTACGGGGATTAAAAAAAATAGGCTTATCACAGATGATAGAAAATATCTGGACGCCTGTAATCGCAATCATTTTACTAAGTACAATGACATACTATCATACGCCTGGTGGAATTGCAATCATATGGGATATGGTAGCTTTGACGGTCATGTGTATTGCAATACTCGTGTGGTGGATGACAACCAAACAACCGAAAAAAGTCCATTCAACAATTTCGTTTAGACCATTATTAAAATCCGGGTATCCATTATTTCTAGTTGCGGGGTTAGCTCTGATTATTTCCTGGTCATCTACCATATTTCTGGGTATTTTTGGGGAAAGCAGAGATGTGGGAATTTTTAATGCTGCAATCCGAACGGCTAATTTGATGAATTTTCTGCTGGTTTCGGTGAATGTCATTGCTGCGCCAAAATTTGCAGAACTTTTTCATAAAAACGATTTGAAAGGATTAAAGGATACCGCACAGGATAGCACTCGTCTAATTTTTTGGTTTTCACTTCCGATTTTTATTTTGGTTTTGATATTTTCAAAAACTATTATGGGTATTTTTGGAGAACAATTTCAATCTGGATACAAGATTCTAATGATTCTGGTTGGTGCACAGTATATAAATGTTTCTACAGGGAGTGTAGGCTATCTACTAATGATGTGTGGGCACGAAAAATTACTCCGGAACAATACACTAATTATTGCTGCAATTAACATCCTCATGTGTTTTTATTTCATTCCGAAGTTCGGGATATTGGGGGCAGCAATAGTCTCCGCAATTAGTCTGATGATGCAGAATATCATCTCGCTGGTTTTAGTTAGAAAGAAATTAAACTTTTGGACAATACCAATACTCGAAAAACTGATAAAATAATCCCATGAATAATCCGCCCATTATCGTCATTGGTATGCATCGTTCAGGCACCACTTTAGTTGCCAGAATACTTCAAAAGTCGGGTATTTTTATAGGAAATAAACTGGATATCAATCGCGAATCCACTTATTTTCAAAAAATCAATAAATGGCTATTGTCCATTGCTGGAGCATCTTGGGATAATCCTGATTCCTTTGATTTGATCCTCAATAATGAAGTGTTATTAACGGATTTAATAGAACGGATGAAACAAAGTTTTTCACAATTTTATGTGTCCGAATTCCTTGGGATTCAGTCTATGTTGAGAAAACGATCATTGTATTCTATGTCAATTCCGTGGGGATGGAAAGATCCTCGAAATACGTTCACACTACCTGTCCATTTGCGACATTTTCCATCTGCTAAAATAATCCATGTTTTCAGACACGGCGCGGATGTCGCCCAAAGTTTAAAAATCAGAGAAGATAGGATTCTGGCAACAGGTGAAAATCAAAAAATGCTGAAATTGAAACAATTGATTTCCATTTCTATCCCGGTAATACGCGGTGGTATATTATCGTCCATCACTTGTCAGGATCGTCAAAGAGCATTTGACTTATGGGAGAAATACATGACTAAAGCGGCAGAATATGAAGTAAATTATTCAAAGCAATGCCTGTCGGTGCGGTATGAAAATTTGTTGGAAAATCCTGCAGATATGCTAGATAACATACTCGTTTTTACCGGTACCAACGTTTCAAAAACCGAGAAAACGAATATCCTATCTTCCATAAATAAGAATCGGGCATTTGCTTATCGAAATGATCCAGCATTGAAACAATTTGCTGATAAGAATAAATCGATACTGGAAAAATTCGGTTATTGACAATCACATGATATTACCGTGCATAGATTTGTTTATGGGTGGAACTTCAGTTATACGCTGTTAACTGATTAAATCATGTATTTACACTCTAAGTCATTGACTATTAGCAGTCTGTTTATCTTGTTAAATGCTTTTAACATCGCAATTTATTTCCCTGGATTGTACTTAAATGAGTTGGGTATTCTAGCCACCCTTTTATTATATCTTATTTGTATCACCCGTATAGAATTCCCCTCTGATCAGTATTTTAAATTCATACTCGCTCCGTTAATATTTATTGTCCTATTTATTATATTTTATGCGTTACAATTTTCTCTAAATACTGGTTCATCCTTTAGTGCAAGTGTACTTGCGCAGCGAAATTTTTTATATTTTTTGATAGTCCCCAGTATAGTTATGGGCAAATACACTGGGATTTCTTCAAAATATATTGAAAAAATAATAATGTATTCCATGGCAATTGTGAGCATTATCTACTTTTCAATTTACATGATGATGTATATCCCTGCTTTGATGCCAGTCGTTAAGACCCATCTTATCGACATCATCGGGATCGATCAGGATCGTGGAATTCGGATCAAAGGACCAATGTTTGTCATTGTGTTGTCTTTGTATTACTATTCGAAATTGTTAAAAAAAACCGAAAATTATAAAGCATATTTCTTAATGTGGATGCTAATCCTTTGCGATATTATCATTCTGTATCTTCACCAACCCAGAACTCTGCTTTCAGGTGGATTACTTGCTTTAATTATTGTGCCCATGATAAGTCAGCGGCGGCAAAAAATTAAGATACTGGCTCCTATATTTTTAATTGTATTGATAATAGGGATATTTTCAGGTAGACATGTGATGCAAAATATCGGTGATCGGTTTGAAGGGAATTTTTCGCTATCGTCAAGAATATTTTCAGCTGGAATTGCATGGAGTTCTATTCAACAGCATCCGGTTTTCGGATTGGGATTTGCCAGTCATCAATCTGTCGCATATCAAAGTCTCTTTGGAGAAAGTTTTTATCCAGATGATATAGGACTGTTGGGAATTATATTTCAATTTGGGATGCTAGGTGGAATACTCTACCTGTATTTATTGTACTGGCTAGCAAAAAATGCGGTCATTAATCTGAAAAATCCCGATGGCTGGTCCGATGGCTTATCAAAGCTGTGGGTATTTTCAACTTTTATGATGATTACAATTTTGCCTACCATTGCAAAAGCAGTAAGAGATGATGGAATTGGTATAACGGCTCTGGCGTTGGGGATATTGCTGGCTGGTAAGATATCTGGTAAACAGGTGAGTGGGTGATTCATCCAGTGGAATTAGTAAAAGAAAATAAGAATACGTCGCCGAACTTATCCATCATCATTGTGAATTTCAATGGGGGTGAGTACATCCTGGATTGCTTAAAATCAATTGAGGAAACCATATCAGAACGGGTTGAGATCATTATCGCTGACAATAATTCGACTGATGGAAGTCTCGAAAAGGTAAGATCCAATTATCCTGATATAACAGTTCTTGAAAATAAAGAAAATGTTGGTTTTGCCTGCGCAAACAACATAGCCGTAAAACATGCGAAATCTGATTTTATATTATTATTGAATCCTGATGCAAAATTAGTAACCGGAATTTCCCGTGGCTTACAGTATATCCGGTCAAACAAACAGATTGGTGTTTTAGGGAGTAAAGTTGTTTTTCCAGATGGCTCTCAACAATATACTATGGGGCTTGAACTCCATCCCCTGAGGTTAATTTTATCTTGGTTGGGTTTAGGTAGAGTGCTTCCTCTGTCAATATTTCGGAGAGTGGAACTTGATGAGAGCCGATACTTACAAGAGCACACCACTGATTGGGTTTCTGGAGCATTCATTCTGACTAGGAAAAAGGTGTGGGACAGGTTGAATGGATTAGATGAAGATTTCTTTATGTACATGGAGGACACGGATTTTTGCAGGAGAGTGAGAGACATTGGACTCAAAGTGGTATACTTTCCTCACATGGTAACAATTCACGATGAAGGGATGGGCAGGGAAAGTATAGAATATACTTCATTATCCCGGACCTTTAAATCATATTTAATTTATTCTAGGAAGTATTATGGTTCAATAGGCTGCTGGCAGGTAAGAATTGGCCTCACTTTGGTCATGCTATTCAGAAGCATATTGTACTTTCTCTTTGGCATTTTACTGATTATTAGAAGTGGGAGTAGATACCGTGAAATATCTTCAATTTATCTGAAGATCATTCCTTTTTTATTTACAAAATTATCGAAACAGAAAATCAAATAGCGTAGGAATATCAAGAGTGACAACGGATCGCTTAAAAATTGCAATCATTGAGTCGGTTGGTGCAAAGGGAGGGATGAATTATTACGATTTCAGCCTGTGCTCGACGTTATCAAAAGCAGGAATTACTCCTTTTTTATTTACTTCGTGCCATCTAGAAAAAGAAAAAAGTGATGAATTCAATGTTTATTATTATTTTAAAGGATTATTCTCGAACCTACCCAGATTTATCAGAGGTATTTTTTTTACGTGTCAATATCTGTTCATTCTCATCAAACTGAAAATTGATCATATCACTATCGTACATTTTCACTTTTTTCAATTTACACGATTGGAATGGTTACAGATATGGTTGTCCAGAATTTTTGATTTCCGCATCGTTAGTACTGTGCATGATGCAGAGAGTTTTTTATATGAGGATGATCAAAAAATAAAATCCTACATTTTCAGCACTATTGACCGAATAATTGTACACAATCAGGTCAGTAGAGATCATCTATTGTCTATGTCGCCCGGGTTAGAAAATAAGATTTCAATTATTCCCCATGGTAATTATTTAAACTTTGTTAAGCATCATCCTAGAAATATCAGCAGAGAAACCTTACATTTGAATGATGAGGACAAAATCTTACTTTTTTTTGGCCATATTAAAGAGGTCAAAGGATTAGATATTCTTTTGCATGCATTACCGAAAGTTATTCTATCGTACCCAAATTTAAAATTGATCATCGCAGGGAAAATCCTGAAAGATGATTTTCAAAAATATGAGCAAATAATCCAAAAAAATAACCTTGAAAAGAATATCATTCGGAAATTGCAGTACATCGACAATGAACTGGCAAACCACTATTTTTCAGCTTCAGATGTAATCATTCTACCGTACCGGAAAATATTCCAAAGTGGGGTTTTGCTGATGGCGATGAGCTATCAAAAACCAGTACTGGCATCTGATTTACCCGGAATGGCTGAGATCATTGAACATGGATCTAATGGTTATTTGTTCCGCAGTGAAGATCTGGATTCATTAGCAGATTTGCTGTTGGAAATCCTCGGTAATGATGTCGAATTACGCAAAGTCGCTTTAAATGGATATGAATATGTTAAAGAAGTTCACAACTGGACGGATATCGGTATTGCCACTGCCAACGTTTATCAACAATTGAATGGTAATATTGGATAAGCAAAAAAAAATAGCAATTCTCGGTACACGAGGGATACCCAATAATTATGGAGGGTTTGAACAATTGGCTCAATATCTCTCACTGGGACTCTCCCAAAGAGGGTATGATGTCACAGTTTACAATCCACACGATCATGAATACAAAGAACCTTTGTATCATTCCGTGAAGATTGTCAAAAAACTCGATCCTCACAAAATATTGGGTTCTGCCTCACAATTTGTATATGATTATTTTTGTCTGAGAGATGCGATCCGTCGGCATTTTGATGTTGTGATTGAGCTAGGGTACGGAAGCTCGGCACTTTCACTTTTAATATGCTCCACAAAAAAAATCAAAGTAATCACAAATATGGACGGTATGGAATGGCAACGACAGAAATGGAACTTAGTGGTGCAAAGGTTAACGAGGTGGTTTGAGAAGGTCGCAGTCAACAAATCTGACATTCTGGTATCGGATTCAAAAGAAATCCAAAAGTATTATCTCAACAACTATAGCAAACCATCAACATTTATCCCTTATGGAGCTGATCCGGTTTCAACGATTGATGATTCTCATTTAGAAAAATTTCAACTAACAAATAGAAATTATCATTTGATCATTTGTCGATTAGAGAGAGAAAATAATATAGAAACAATCATAAATGGAGTACTGAAATCAAACAATGTTTCGCCATTAGTAATTGTGGGAAATCACCAAGTCGGATACGGGAAGAGTATCTTTAATAAATTTAAGAGCCACAATAAAATCCGATTTTTAAACAGTATTTATAATAGGGACGTGTTGAATTGTTTGAAAAAGTATTCTATGTTATATTTTCATGGACACTCCATTGGAGGAACCAATCCTTCATTATTAGAAGCAATGGCATCCGGTTGTCAAATTGCTGCCCATGATAACCCTTATAACAGAGAAGTTCTCGGTCTGGATGCCCAATATTTTAGTAACTTTAACGATGTGAAAAATATCATAGACAATAAAATTGTTCTGCCAGAAATCACTCAAACAAGAATACAAAATAATCTGGATAAAATTGATAAAATTTATAATTGGGATACCATCATTCAGTCGTATGAAGCAATTTTATAGTGCATCCTTCATCATCTACCAGGATGAATCGTTAACAACCATGACTCAATTAAAATTGAATAAATTAAATATTATAAACAGGAACCCGATGTGATGAATGGAGATATTACACATTTTCTGAACGTCCTCCTTCCTTTCCTGTTTTCCATGATGATCATGCCGTTAGGTGTGAAATTCTTTCACTACCTGGACATCATTGATCATCCAACTGCTCGTAAAAAGCATAAACATCCCACACCCGGTACCGGCGGGATCATCTTTTTTATTCCGTTTGTTGTCTTATTTATTTTTTTTGTTAAACTGTCACCAGATATCATCGCATATCTTATCAGCGTGACGTTTCTGGTATTTGTTGGATTCACCGATGATATTAAACCCGTGTCTCCGTACACCAAATTTTTTGCGCAAGTGCTCAGCGCGTTTACCCTGCTTAGCATCTCACGATTTTATCGAAGCATCCCATTTTTTACGGATTATCCACAAATCCAGTTTCTTATTGCGTTAGTGTTTCTGGTAGGAGTGACTAATGCATATAATTTGATTGATGGACTCGATGGATTGGCATCCGGGTTAAGTATAATATCGTTAGGGATGTTGAGTTTATTTATGGCAGATTCAGCATATTTTCCGCTAATTTTACTTATCATCGGATCGGTTTTTGGATTTCTTCGGGCAAACACTTTTCCTGCAGCTATTTTCATGGGGGATAGTGGTAGTTATTTCCTGGGATTTTCAATTGGTGCTTTCTGTCTGGCAGGAGTAAACACTGTAGATTTCCCCGTATGGTTTCCGCTATTTGTCATTCTTGTACCGATGGCAGACACAGTAAACGTATTTTTTCGCAGACTCATCAAAGGGAAGAACGTCTTTTTACCTGATGCATCCCATATTCACTACCGGATTATGGCATGGGGAGTATCTCATAAAAACACAGTGTTTCTGCTATACTCACTCCAAACTATTGCAGCATTTATTGGCATAGGGCTACTTGTTCATCGGTCTGATTCTTTCTGGACGAGTGTATTAATTTTATCGATGCTAACACTTCAGCATGGCGTACTGATTTATCGCGACGATGTAAAGAAGATCATTCAAACATCAGAAAAATCACCAATACGGATTTTCAACAGGTTCCCACTTCTAAAACGCGGATATGTATATTATTTTCTTGCGCTGTTACTGATATTCGCAGGAATACAAATCATTCAGTCACCAGTGCAATCCAATGATAATATGATCATGATATTTCTGGCATTGATCACCACATATTTATTCATCATTGATCACAATGCAGGTCGCTCTGCGAACGTGAGCATAGGCATGTTATTACTGGCAGGATTGGCAGCCATCATTTGTCCTTCCATTCAGGACACAAGTTATGGAAATATGATCAGCATTTTGTTACTTGTGGGTGTGGCACTATCCATTTTTGGGTTATTCCGAAAACATCACATATTCGATTCTCCCACGGAATATCTGATGATTGTCAGCTTGATTTTGTTTGCTCTTGTATCCAGGGAATATGTTTCCTTTTCCATCGCATATTATTTAATTCTGATCTATTTGGTATATAAGATTTTGTTACAGGATGAGTGGGTAAGAAAATATAATGTGATTTACATCCTGAACATCGCCACTCTGGTATTTGTCATTATCAAGAGTTTACCGTGAAAATCATAACCATCATATTCCTTTTGTTTGTGGCTGATATTGCATGGACTCAGGCGATTTCAGATGATATTTCACCGGATGCCATCCTTCGGAATGAATTCAACACTACTGATACAGGTGAAATAGATCAGTCATCTTATCTATATCCTCATGTGGTGAATCGGTCTAATCGAATGGTTTACAATTTCCTTTCCGGCAAGAATCTTCGGATAGAGCCGGTGATGGGTATTCGTTGGAGTAGCGCAGGTTTCGAAATGGACCCAATGAGTACACCTGCACCTGTTCTATGGGTGTCACCAGGGATCAAATTCTCGGCGTCAACATACTTATTTGACCCCATGCTGAATCTGTGGTTATATGCTTGGGGGAGGTTCCACAAGCATTCGGCGTATGGATTCAATGGATCACCAGTTATTTCAGACCAAACGCTTTTCCCATATCGCCCGGAATACAGCCTTGAATATTACAGTCGTACAGAGAGTCCGGAAAACGGAATTGATCTGGATGAGAGCCTGGGCGGTGTAGCATTGGTAGCACCAAAATTCCATTTAATCTGGGGAAAATTTAGAAATCACATGGGTCCTTCATCACGGAGTAATCTGCATCTTTCTAGAACTACACCAGCTTATTCACAATTCCGGTTAGTAGTGAATCCCAACAAACGGGTGTCCCTTACGTATATGATCGGTCAATTGGGTTCTGACATACCGGATAGCTCCCTGTACCAACAGGTGTACGAGGACGACTTGGACGAGACAGTCAAAATGTCTTCAATATCCCGATACGTCGCTATGCATCGAATGGACTTTCTGAATCCCTCCCGGACTCTTCGGCTGGGATTATGGGAGCAGGTGATTTTTGGAGGGCGCTCTATTCCTTTTGAGTACTTGAATCCGATCACTTTGTTTTGGTCAGCGCAGCATAAACTGGGAGATGTGGATAACGTCCAAATGGGAGCGGATTGGGAATGGATGATTCGGGACCAACGGTTATACGGTGCACTCCTCATGGATGAATGGGCGCCCTATGACACTTTTAAAGGCAGTCGTGAACATAATTGGTTTGGGTGGCAGGCTGGGTCCAGCAGAATTGTTCGATATAACAGTTTGAGCATGATGTTCACTCTGGAATATACGTATATGGACCCGCGAGTAAGTCTCCATCGGTTTCCTGTGAACGACCCTCAACATCACAATTATGATATTGGATATTGGACCGGAGGTCACGCGGACGACTGGTGGTTCAGTGTAACAATGTTTCCATCCCACGATTTATCTGGAAGGTTCTATTGGACGACGATCAGAAAAGGTGAACAAAATCGGGAGGATATCTACGAAAATCAATCCATTCAATGGATGACCGGAGAAATCCAAAAAAAGCAGGAGACAGGGCTCGATTTCTGGTTTTGGGATTCACATCAGATTCAATATACCCTTAATATTCGATGGATGGAAACCCAGAATTTGTACCCGGAAGATCATTTCTTTGACATTTCTATCGGTGCACTTTACAATATTCACCGATGATCATGGACTTAACAAAACGCGGAAACTTATGAAAAACAAAAAAACAGCTCTCGTATGTGGTGCTGGCGGGTTTATCGGTAGCCATTTGGTTACCCGGCTGAAAAATGAAGGATACTTTGTGAGAGGTGCAGACCTGAAAGCCCCGGAATTTTCCCTTAGTACAGCGGATGAATTTCACATTGGTGATCTACGTGATCCAGTATTTTGCCAAAAGGTGTTGACGCCTCCGCTGGACGAGGTTTATCAATTGGCTGCAGATATGGGTGGCGCAGGATTTGTTTTTACCGGTGAGAATGACGCGGACATTATGCATAATTCAGCCCTCATCAATTTGAATATACTAGGAGAGATCAAACACAGGGAAGGAATCCGAATCTTTTATTCTTCATCCGCCTGTATCTATCCGGAATATAATCAGATGGACCCTCTTAATCCCAAAACAGAGGAAAGCACGGCCTATCCAGCAGAACCGGACAGTGAGTATGGTTGGGAAAAATTATTTAGCGAACGAGCCTACATGGCATTTTCCCGAAATTATGGTATCACAGTCAAAATTGCCCGGTTTCACAATATCTTCGGTCCTGAAGGGACTTGGCGAGATGGCAGGGAAAAAGCACCGGCCGCAATGTGCAGAAAGATTGCCGAAGCAAAAGAGAATTCTTCCATTGAAATTTGGGGGGACGGACAACAGACCCGCTCATTTTTATACATTGATGATTGTCTGAATGCAGTCAGAATGCTGATGGATAGCGACTTTTCCGGCCCAGTCAATATTGGATCAGAGGAGATGGTGTCCATTGATGAGTTGGCAAAAATGGTAATGGATATTGCAGCTAAACCACTGACTATCCACCATATATCAGGTCCATTGGGTGTCCGGGGTAGAACCTCATATAATGGATTGATCCGAGAGCAATTGAACTGGGAACCTTCCCATTCATTGCGTCAGGGCATGAGTAAAACCTACACCTGGATTCGCGAGCAGGTGAAACTGGCTCAACATCAGTATCGATTATCATAAAAGCAGAAAATTCACGAATCCACCTTCTAAAATCCTTGTTTGTCGAATACTTTGCATTTACCCATTTTTCCGTCGACTAAATGTTTTATTTCATGGCGTTGGATGCGTTAAACTATGCCCCTGAAATTTTCCCGAAAATTGTATTTTTTAATTTAATAAACAGGTTAGAACATGCTCTCACTCAAATATATTAGAGAACATAGAGAAAAGGTGATGACATCTGCTGCACATAAAAATGTTGTGGTTGATATTGATGAGCTTATCAAAATGGATGAAGACCGTCGAGTCATTATTGGAGAGACGGAAACGTTGAAAGCAGAACGGAATCGTGCATCGCAAGCCATATCCCTGAAAAAGCGACAAGGTGAGAATGCTGATGACGACATTCAACGCATGCGACAAGTTTCAGAGCAAATCAAAGATTTGGACAACCGGCTAAAATCCATCGAAGTGGATCTTTTCAATCTTCAGCTATACGTTCCCAATATTATTCATGAGTCTGTACCATTAGGAAAAGATGAATCTGCCAATCAGTTTATCCGTGAGTGGGGTCAACAAACGGTCCATTCATTCAAGGCAATGGATCATCTGGAAATAGGGGAAGCGCTACAATTATTTGATTTCAAACGGTCAAGCCGAATGTCCGGGTCTGGTTTTCCACTATTCACTGGGTGGGGCGCTAAACTGGAACGGAGTTTGATTAATTTTATGCTAGACTTGCACATCGAAAAACATGGATACCAGGAATTATTTCCGCCCTTTCTCACAACACGGAGCGCTACCATCACCACCGGTCAGCTTCCCAAATTTGAGGAAGACATGTATCACGTTAATGAAGATGATCTATTTCTAATCTCCACGGCAGAGATACCTGTGACCAATATTTATAAAGATGAAATACTCACTGAAGATGATCTGCCAATAAAATTTGCGGCGTACTCTGCCTGTTTCAGACGGGAGGCCGGAAGCTATGGTAAGGATACCCGAGGATTACTTCGCGTTCACCAGTTCAATAAGGTTGAGATGGTAAAATTTGCGCATCCTGATAACAGTTATGACGAACTAGAAACCCTGGTAAAAGACGCGGAGGATGTTCTCCAAGCCCTTGGACTTCATTACCGGGTTTTGGCGTTGGCCAGTGGGGATCTATCTTTTTCTGCGGCAAAATGTTACGATTTGGAAGTATGGGCGCCTGCTTATGGCAAATACCTTGAGGTTTCAAGTTGTAGCAATTTCGAAGATTTTCAGGCGAGAAGGGGGAATATCCGATATCGACGAAAGTCGGACAATCAAGTAGATTTTGTCCATACCCTAAACGGTTCCGGCGTAGCTACACCCCGACTGATGATTGCCCTATTGGAAACGTATCAACAGGCGGACGGGAGTATTCGTATTCCTGAAGCACTTCAACCATATATGAAGACTGACATCATCCCTTCAATATGAAATATTTTCGCAGCCTGTGGGTAATTTTAAATCTTTGCATTGCTACCGTGTGGACGGTTATCCTGATTATCCTTGTGGGAATTATTGATGACCGAAAACGATACACTGGGAAAGTGGCACGATTTTGGGCAAAATGGGTGATGTTATCCACAGGAATCACTGTCGAAGTGAAGGGTTTAGAAAATATTGTTGATGGCTGTCAGTATATTTTTACAGGGAATCATGAAAGTGCGTTGGACATTCCTGTAACCATTGCATCGCTCCCTATCAGCCCCGTGTTTCTGGCGAAAAAAGAACTTTTCCGGATACCGGTTTTTGGTTGGGGATTAAAAGCAGCCGGGATGGTGAGAGTCAATCGTCAAAACCGGGAAAAAGCCAAAGTATCCGTGGATAGGGCAGTGAAAATTCTCCATGCCAGAGATGTATCGGTGATTATTTATCCTGAGGGCACGCGATCTCTGGATGATCGTCTTCTAGCGTTTAAAAAGGGAGGGTTTTTATTGGCCATCCGATCTGGTTTGCCGGTGGTACCCATCACCATATTGGGTGCACAGGCGATTGTATCTAAAAAATCGTTAACTTTGAATCCGGGAAAAATCAGATTTATTATCGACAAACCTATCCCAACCACTCATATGGAAGACTCCCATCGGGATGCTTTGCTAGATCAGGTACGTGATATCATACAACTTCGAAAAACAGAGTACTTATCATCTGGATCAACCCATGATAACCATGAATAATCCCGCTTCCAATCATTGGGTTATAGGATGCTATCGGAGTAACTTATGCGTGCTTATGTATGCCACTAAACCAAAAGTATGACGGTAAATCACACACCTATGTTTTTATATTCTGAACACTCCGAAAATATATTGAATCCGCTTTATCAGGTTCGTGATGAGGCTGATATCTATCCCATTTGGCAGAATCAGTGTGGAAATTCATTTCAAATCCCGGGAGGCACTATCACGGTCATCCACCCGGGGGAAAGAAATGTTTACTCAGGGCCAGATTTTAAGAATTGTATGTTGTTACACTCACGAGGATTTGTCCTTAATGGAGACGTAGAAATCCACACTCATATGGAAGACTGGAACCGTCACCATCATAGTCACAATTCCGAGTATGAGAATGTTGTGCTGCACGTGATCATTCACGGAATTCCAAACCATGTGATTATAACTGAAACCTGTTCTGTGCCCACAATCGTATTACCGCTTACAGGCGCTAGTTATCCGGACTCCTGTTACTATGTCACAGACCAGATGGGTTCTGAAAATATTTACGGGTGGATCCGGGCGATGGCCAGAATTAGATGGGAAGAAATCCAAAAGGGGTTATCAATATCCCACTCTGAAACCCTCTATCGTTTTTTTAAAATTGTTTCCATCAGGGGGAATGAGAAGTCACTGCGGGAATTATCAATTCTTTTTGGTCATTTATGTGAGAATAAAGATGTGACAGATGCATCGATGTTGAGCGTGATGAATCATGCAGGAAAATCATTTGCATGGAAACTGGGAAAAAGACGTCCAGCCAGTCACCCTGAAAACAGGATTCCTTTTGTGAGCTTGTTGGCATGGACATGGATCAACAATCAGGCTGCATTTCAAGGAATGGATATTCGAAAAATGCTGAAACTTAAAGATCAGCTTCAATGTCTTGGATATCCGGTACCTGGAATAACTTTTTTGAAAGAGATGATGGGGAATATCGTCCTACCCTTATTGGAAATTCAAACCAGAGAGGACCATTTTCAGTATTGGTCGTCCTTGACAATCCAGCCGTATGCTGTGGTTCGTCATCGTTTGTCCGAATGGGGATTAACACCAGCCCTTTTGTCCTTTGAAATCCAACAGGGAGTTCTTCAGATCGAAAAAGAGTCCTGCCAACAAAGACATTGTCACATATGCCCGGCAGGAGTATTTGAATATTCCGAAGAAGATGAAACGGATTGGATGATAAACGAAAATAAAAATAAATTAATAAATTGAAAAACCATATAAATAAGACCATTTCCCTCGTATTTATGATACTATTCTCGTTATCATGGGGGCAAACACTTCCCGGAAAAGTGAAATCCGATGAAGTCTTCACGGACATGCCGAAAAGCAATAATCAGCTTCCCGTTGTGCATCCAAAAACTTATTCTCCTCCTGAAGAATTCGACTTATTTGTGACACGAATACAGGAAGCCAAACTATTGTATGCCGATGCTATCATCTCGGATATTACCGGAGATACACTTGAAGCCGCCTATCATTTTGAACAGCTTTTTGAAAGTCTGGAAGCGCTTAAAAACATGAGTTATGACGACGAATTTCAATATCTGGAATTCAATCGTTTACTTGCTGCTGCCATTCAGTACTATGAAGATGATGCCGAAACCATTGATGGTGTTGAAACACGCTTGTCTGTTGCTGTCCTCCGGGATAAACTGAATGAGTACATTTATAGCCAGACACTTGAGGATCTTGAATTCGTGGAAGAAACCATGGAAGTCATTCCCGGGCATGTCCCCATCACCTATAATCAGCGGGTGGCAAGTATCATCCAGTTTTATCAGAAAAAAGGTCGGACGAGCGTTCAAAAATGGCTAACCAGAATGGACCGGTACAAACAGATTATCCTCCCGATTTTAGAAGAAGAAGGCGTCCCACCAGAGTTATTTTATCTTTCCATGATTGAGAGTGGATTAAAACCAGAGGCGTATTCTCATAAATACGCATCGGGGTTGTGGCAGTTTGTCAGCGCAACGGGAAAACAATACGGACTGGAGCGAAGCTGGTGGATAGATGAACGAAATGATTTCGAAAAATCCACCCGAGCAGCAGCCCGACATTTAAAAGATCTGTATACGGAGTACAATGACTGGTACCTCGCCTTTGCCGCCTACAATAGTGGTAGTGGAAACGTAAATCGAGCTATCAGGTATAATGATACTCGTGATTACTGGCATTTATCTCGCCTCCCAAGAGAAACCCGGAACTATGTCCCCAATATTATGGCAGCCATTTTTATCGCAAGCGATCCCGCTAAATATGGATTTCATTACACATCTGAACCTGTGTTGCAGTGGAAGATTATCGAAATTGACAAACCTGTAAAAATGGATGTGATCAGTAAATGCTCCGGGATTGATGTAGCAACTTTGAAAATGTACAATCCTGAACTGAGACAAAATGCGATTCCGCCCCTTGAAAAGGATGAGGTCTACCGTTTTCGGATGCCATTAACCGTGTCAGTGGATTTTGATTCACTATTTTCTCTGGTAAGAATTGAAAAAGGTGACGAAATTGTACTGATTGACCATAAAGTAAGAAGAGGTGAGAGTCTCTGGCTTATTGCCAAAAAATACAATGTTTTAATTCAGGACATTGTTGCTCTGAACAAACTTCAGAGCGCTCGATTCATCCAACCTGGCCAACTATTGAAAATCCCTACAAATGGATATCAGGATGCCTATACCAGTACTAAAGTCGAGAGTCAGAAATTCTATTATACAGTAAAACGCGGTGATACACTGGGCGAAATTGCCGAAAAAAATCATACTTCCATTCGCAAACTAAAAAAATGGAATGGTCTTCGGGGTGACTTTATACGTGAAGGCCAAAAACTTATTATCTGGAAGAATGCCTGATCACATGAGAAAAAAATTCGGATGGCTGTGGATTTGGGGAGGTGTTGTCGTCATTCTCTTTATCATTCTTTTTTCAATTATGCCTAATGTTGATTCTATTTCTCAAGGTCCTAAAATTGGTTTGGTGGAAATTACGGGTCCTATTTATTCTTCTCAGCAGGCGGTAAAAGATCTGAATTATTTCAAACACAGGCGTGATATCGATGCCATTATTATCCGTCTCGAAACTCCAGGCGGTGGCGTAGCTGCATCGCAGGAAATTTTTGAAAAGGTGAAATCCATGTCATCCGGGGATATTCCAATCTTGGCGTCCATGGGTGGCGTAGCTGCATCTGGGGGATATTATATTGCTATTGGAGCAGATAGCATCATGGCCAATCCAGGAACAGCAACGGGGTCTATCGGCGTGATTATGGGGTATCCTGTTGCAGCCACTCTGTTAAATAAACTGGGTTTGGAATATGAAACGGTTAAAAGTGGTCCCTACAAAGATTCCGGATCTACGTTTCGGGATGTTACAGACACAGATCGGGAATATTTTCAACAGTTGGTGGATAATCTATACCAGCAATTTGTCCGGGCAATCGCTGAACAGCGGGAGATGACTGTCCTAGAGGTGGAGACATTGGGGAATGGAAAAGTATATTCAGGTGAACAGGCGTTAGAATATGGACTGATCGATATGCTGGGAACCCTTGATGATTGTATCGAACTAGCAGGGAAACTTGCGGGTTCAGAAGAAACACCCCAGGTGATTGAACCCCCACGACCACGGAAAGGAATCCTCTCGAAAATTTTGGGAGAGAGCATAAATTTAATTCCCGAAATCAGGTCTTATCCTGTACCGGAATATAAATTATATTAATTAAGTGAGGTTACTATGACCAAAGCTGAAATTATCAGTGATGTTGCTTCTAAAACCGGTCTCACGAAAGTGGAGACGGAAGTGGTTTTTGAGCAAATTTTCAATACCATATCACAGTCGCTAAGATCAGGCAACCGGGTGGATATCCGGGGATTTGGTAATTTTTATATTAAACACCGGCCTGAGCGAAAAGCTGTCAATCCCGTAACCCGGGATACAGTTCATTTACCTGAGAGATACTCTCCGGTATTTAAAGTGTCAAAATTATTGAGAGAATCAGTAAATAAAGCAATATTAAGAGGATTTTAACAAGGAGGTTAAATGCCCTGCGGGAAAAAGCGAAAAAAGCGGAAAATGAATACGCATAAGCGTAAAAAAAGGCTCCGCGCAAACAGACATAAAAAGAAAAATTCATAATTAATTTGAAATTCTTTTAGCGCACCTGTTTCGCGTGCGCTGAAAATATCACAGGACGCAGGCGATATTAAATGTTGTCTGCGGTTTTGTGAAGAACAGTTAGATAAGGATCAGATATGAACCAGGATCATCCAACGGTATTGACGGTCACTCAACTGAATAATCAGGTAAAATCCATGCTGAAAAACCGATTTAACCGGCTATGGATTGAGGGTGAGGTGTCTAATCCAAAAGTATATCCATCTGGGCATATCTATTTCACTTTGAAAGATTCAATGAGTGAAATTTCAGCCGTGCAGTTTGCGGGAAGCCGGATCTCTGGTGACGTGAACTTTACACACGGAATGAAGGTCATCGCCTACGGATCGCCTACGGTTTATCTGAAAGGTGGTCGATACCAGTTTATTGTTGATACCCTGTATCCTTCGGGACAAGGTGAACTCTGGCTGGCGTATGAGCAATTAAAAAAACGTCTGGAATCAGAGGGGCTATTTGCTGTGGATAGAAAACGGCAAATCCCTGCTTTTCCCAACCGCATCGGTGTGGTGACTTCCGAAAGTGGCTCAGTCTTAAGGGATATCATTCATGTGATCACCCGACGAGCGCCGCATGTGGAAATCCTGATCAGACCTGCACGTGTTCAAGGAAAAGACGCTGCAGCGGATATCAAAGCTGGTATTCACGATCTGAACCAACATGGACAAGTAGATGTAATCATTGTCGCAAGAGGTGGGGGATCTCTGGAAGATCTTTGGTGTTTTAACGATGAACAACTAGCATACGAAATCTACAATTCCGAGATTCCAGTCATATCCGCCGTGGGACATGAAACGGACTTTACCATCGCTGATTTCGTTGCGGATCTCCGAGCGCCTACTCCTTCTGCAGCTGCAGAATTGGCGGTACCCGTCAGAGACGATTGGTTGCAATCGCTGGATGAGGCTGAATCCAGGATGAAAGATGCAATCCTGAAACACATCGATCACAGACAACAGGACCTTGATCGCCAACTGGACCGTTATGCATTTCACCGACCGGGACTTATCATTAATGAGATGAAAGAACGGTTTGAGAATATGTATAACCGGTATATTTTGTTGCAGCAATCACTTATCAATGACAAATCTACGCTACTGGAGAAATTTATCCATCAGTTGCAATTATATTCGCCGTTGAATAGTCTGGGTAGTCTCGCGACTCAGGTACACCATATTGAACAGAGACTTACAACTGTCACAGATCAGATGTTACATGAAAAGGGGCACGTTATTCAAAATCTGGGGGATGTCCTTTCGAAATTAGATCCCAATAATATTCTACTACGGGGGTACTCTGTGGTGCAAACCATTGAAGGATCAATTGTAAAATCCTGGAAAGATGTTGACAGGGAAGATGTTGTTTCTGTACTCCTTTCTGAAGGAAAACTCACTGCACAAATTATGGAGACCAACCATGGCAAAGAGCGCTGAATTGCCAAAAACTTTTGAATCATCTATTGAAAGATTGAATGAGATAATTCGAGAACTAGAAGCTGGGAATATCCCTTTAGACGACACTCTGAAAATATTTGAAGAGGGGATCCGACTCACACAAGCATGCCGGATACAATTGACCGAAGCAGAGGAAAAAGTAAAAACCCTCATCAGCACACATCAGGGATTCGAAGAAAAACCAGGTGTTTAGCCATCCCCTAAAAACAGAAGAGCGGCAGGTCATGAAATTCGGATGTACGGGGAATTTTGAAAAACCTGAATTTTATGATATTCTCGGAAAAATTTATCTGTTCCTGAAGGATTTTGGACATGAATTCTATCTGGATTCCCAGGTAATACTCATCCATTCCGAGCCCTGGTTGAAAGATATCCCTACGATGCATTTGGAAGAAATAGCTGAGTCCTGCGATATTCTATTTTCCATTGGAGGGGATGGGACAATCCTATCCACCATCCGTCGGTTGGGAAGCAAATCTCTGCCGGTCATGGGTATCCACATCGGTGGACTGGGATTCCTCTCCGAATGTACTCAAAAGGATTATCTTACCGGGATTGATCAACTTCTGAACGGAAAGTACGAAATTTCTGACCGGATGATCCTGGAGGTCAGTATCCAACGGAGTAAAGTTGAAAAATACTATGGACTAAACGATATTGTCATTGATCATGGAAACACCTCAAGACTACTAAAAACGCAAATTGATGTGTCCGGGGAATATCTGAATACGTATGAGAGTGACGGGATCATTTTGACAACACCCACCGGATCAACCGCCTATTCCTTATCTGCGGGGGGTCCAATTGTCATGCCAGGACTGAATGTGATCACCGTGACGCCCATCTGTCCTCACAGTTTGTCGGCACGCCCCATCACCATCTCTGGAGAAGAAGAGATCGTTGCCCGATTTTTTGAGGATCAATCCAGTATTACTATAACGGTGGATGGTCAGATATCAATACCCGTGGACTATGCCACTCGCATCACAATTCGCAAAGCAGAATATTCCGCTCGACTGATCCGCCTACCGGGTAGTAGCTATTTTCAGACCCTCAGGAAGAAAATGGGGTGGCAGGGGAAAGTCAGGTAGGGGATACCTCAGTCAGGTTGCCTGTCTACCCACAGGCGTGACAAGCTACAAGCCTCACGCTAATAGTCATCTACTTTAAAAATAAATGATATACCTACACCAAATGAGTTAGAATTTTCATCCGGATTTACTGCAATTTCTAGTGAGGGCTGCATCGAGACTGATTTTGCTACTGGTAAAGTAATTCCGCCACCAAAGGAAAATGCAGAACTCTTAATATCTCCAGAGATTCCAATTCCATACCCCAATTGAAAAGATAGTCCGATTTCATCTTCTATTAATTGATGAGTTATAAAACCGATTGTTGCGCTTATTGCAGTGTAGACATCTTCTTGGTAGATCAAAAAAGAATTACTGCAATTCAAATATAAACTAATACCACTACTTATTTGGTTAGCAACGGTAATTGACGGTGTGATAACATCTGCCCTTCTGATTTGCATATAATTTATCGATATTATGGAAAAGAATGGACTATCACCGTCATTGGTAACTAGTCCCAGAGATGGGCTAAAATAATTATCACCTTCTGCAGATACCAGCGCGGGAGTGAAGTAAATTCCATCTGGCATGGCCGCCATTTTATCCTTGTACTTACCATTTATTGCGTTTTCTTCATTTTGTAAAAAATGTGGTTCCGCCCAAATGGATTGAATATTAAATAATATTAATATTGAAAGCAAAATTATTTTATTCATCTTATTCCTTAAAAAAGTAAAATATTGGTTTTATATACAATCATTTTTTATAAAAATTCACACCTGCGGTTACCACATTGAGTCCGTCACCAAAGTCATCGACATAAAAACGTCCAATCTCAAATACAGGCTTAATTTGCGGAGTAAATTCAACTTCCAAACCGATGATATGGGCTTTTTGGACTTCATCAAAGCTATCCTCGAATACCCATGTAGGGATCAAGTTTATTTTGTCATCAAAAGTTTCATATCTAAATGAATAAAAGAAAGAGGCTTTGTTTGTTTGTACTCCATACGATAAATAAAGTGTATTTACCCAAAAATCATCTTCATTTATGACCTTTCCATAACCATAGCCTAATGAGAGTGTCGGTTTATTTAATATGTTATCTCGATTCATCAATTGGAATTTTGAATCAAACCAATATGTGTCAATTCCTTCACCGGATTCAACGCCATCACTAATATCAAATGTTCTTGCTAATCCAATGTCGATCCCCTTTATCAATCCTACTCTACCTTCAATACCAACTAGCTCGCCGGGGGAGTCACCTGGGTCCGATTCAGTGTTGTTAAATCGTAAATACGATGCACTCGCTGATACTTCTCCGGGATCTAATACTCTTGGACCTCTGTGTGAGGTTGTATAACAACCCAACAGCAAGCCAGCAAGTATCGCGAGAGTTATAATATCTCTAATCTTATTTTTCAATTTCATAGGTTATCCCTTTTGTTTTGTTGCTTAAAATTATTTTCGTAATCACCCTAATTGCGCCTGTCCAAAAAATTACAAATGTTAAAAGAATTAATAAGAGTATGGCAGTTTGAAAAGAAAAGAGAAACTGAGCAGAAAATAGCATTATAAACGATAGGATCATTTGTTTATCGTTTACCCTCCACTCATAATGGTATAAAACCAATACACCACCGACACCGCCGATAAAACCAGATATACTCCTACTAAATACAGAACTGCTGTAAATACCAAGGTTTGACCCTAACCATTCGAAAAATAGAATTGATATCAAAAATAATCCAACTGACCATGAGGGTAATATTTTACGATAAATAACTGTGATAAAAAGTGCAGAAAAAATACCAATATAAATAAATCCACATCGGAAGCATAAAGGTAGGGCGTGTCCATTAATCTGCATCAAAAGATCATTCTGTTGATGGCAAATAAATGAAAAAAGTCTATCACCAAAAATGTAGATTACTTGTTCCAAATTGATCTCTTAAATGTTTCTAAGTTCACCTGTTCTTGCAGTTTTTCTCAATCACATCTTCAACCTCGTTTTACGAGTTACTCTCACTTCACCGGATATCGAATTAGAGTTTTCATTTTTGAAGGTTCGGTATTTCTTGGATCTGAAAGATATATTTCATGATGCAATCCATTGATAGATTGACCATTTTGAGCCATGAATTCCATCAGTGTATTGATGGTTTCCGGTTCAGTTGAATAGGGGCCAACGTGCATGATTTGAACGCACTTGCCTTCAGTTCTTTTTTCAAACGATATTTCTTTTATTAAATCATTATTCTTTTTCTGACTCACTTCAGATTGAACAGATAACATCATTTCTCGTGTGACGAACACAGGCATCCTGATCAGCAGCTTCCAACACCATTCACTTCTGGGGACGTCAAGGGCGGGTGTGCTCCCTTCAACCCACCATAAGCCTTCCAGTTTTGGAACTCCAAAATCATCCCCTTGCGCTTTACATATTTTCTTAATGCCGTAAGCCAATGGATACAAGGCTTCTACTTTACTGACAAATATTTCTCCAGCCGGTTCTCCTTGTTCTTCCAGGGACAAATAATTGGTTTCACCGAATTCAACTATTTCAGGCCTCTTACCCGATGAGTAATATGATTTGTACTTTTTTACTAAATCTGTTTTTCCCATTTCAAATGATATTTTTAGTGTTGTGGTAACGGTTTGTGTATGAGGCGTTGGGCATTTCATAGCACTTCGCTTTCAAACTACTAATATGTTTATTAAAAATACTCACTATCAATTTAACTATCTCCTGCCCAATGACTTATACACTTTGTTAGGTGTAGTTATAATTTCTCAATTAAGATTTTTTAGCTTCAACGATACAGTAAAATGGTTCGATTTCAAGTTTCTCACCGAACAGGTTGAATTCTGTCATTTTTAATCCGCATTCTTTTAAGAATGATTCAACTGCTGCTTTAGGATCATCTGACATATCTATACCAAATTTCGAAGACTCTCCC
>JABMOW010000070.1 GCA_013204025.1 Fidelibacterota bacterium
AGTTGTGAATATACCGATATAGATGGCAATGCTTTTACTTCTATAGTAATCGGTAATCAAAGATGGATGGTAGAAAATCTATCGGTAACCCACTACCGAAATGGTGATGCAATCCCAACGGGGCACAGTGGTGGCGAATGGGGTGGTCTTGGTAGTGGTGCCTATGCGATTTACGATGATGATCCAAACAACGCTGACATTTATGGGAATTTATATAACTGGTATGCGGTACATGACAGTCGAAATATAGCCCCCAGTGGATGGCATGTACCATCAGACGAAGAGTGGATGGAATTGGAGATGTACCTGGGGATGTGGTTGGTAGAAGCAGAGGCTTCAGGGTTGCGTGGTACAGACGAAGGAGGTAAATTAAAGGCAGCGGGGACAATTGAAGCTGGTGACGGCTTGTGGTATGCGCCCAATGAGGGCGCTACTAATGAGAGTGGATTTGCCGCCCTTCCAGGAGGGGGGCGCACCAGCAACAGTGGTAACTACAGCGGTATTGGCAATAGTTGTGTATTCTGGACGTCTAGTGACTACTATGATATTGGCTGGTATAGGGAGTTGGATGAGGATAATTCTCAAGTTTATCGTTCATGGGGTCTCAATAGAACTGGGCGATCAGTTCGTTGTGTAAGGAATGCTTCCTATTGACGGACTAACCATTTCATCTAGGGAAGTTTTATTGTTTTTCGGGGCTTATACAGCTGGGTTTTAGATTTAAGCCCATAGTTCGTTTGGTATGAAGGCTTGGTGTTTTGCATAAAAACGCCCCGTTGTTTCAACGGGGCGTATGTTTTCTAAGAAGTTCAACTAACTTCTTTTTTTCAAAATGTGCTGGTTTGCGCATTTTACCTTCTGAATATTTTATTACTCTGACAAAGGTTGAATTAATCAACTGAGCGGTCACTTTTTTTGATGCGTCTCGTCCTGGTGGATCACCATCTAAAAATAGGGTAATCCTATCACTTGATGACAGCAATAGCCCTAGCTGTTTATCAGATAGCTCCTTTCCCATTAAAGCTACTACGTTTTTAAACCCGCATTGCCACAAATGCATTACACCAAAAAAACCCTCAACTACAATCAATCCGCGATCCTTGACCGTTTTCTCTTCCTTTAGAGCTCGATTCAGGTTAAACACTTCAAGAGACTTTGAAAATCCTATTGAACGGCTGCAGAATTTGAAATGGAATTGTTTTAGTCATTGATATAATACTGTAATTTTTTATTTGCTTTATCATCTCTAACACCACCTTGTCAGTAATTTATGACTTATTAGTGTGTCCTGTAAATTATTGCAAGTGCACTTTGTTGGGCATTCGTTTCATTCATCATACTTACTTAATAACAAAATTTGCTCTGGTTCAATGTCAATTATCAGACTATCAATAGCAGTTTGATAATTTCTTTTGAATAATTCCACCATATTAAATCCGATGGTGTATCCGCTACAGCGTGGGATATCTTCGTTCCCCATCATCATTAGATCATTCATATTAGATTTTCGATTATTTAATTCTGGTTTGATCAAGTCCCACACAAATCTCTCTTTATTCTCATCCATCACTTTTGTATGTGGAAATTCAGTATCGGGAAATAAATTTTTAGCGAATGAATCAGCCTTTCCTTCAAGAACTAAATATTCCAATGGTGTTAAATCAGCAGTGGTAAAGTTTCTTGATGTCCAAACGCTATGGTGGTATTCATGTGCAAGCACATAAGGTAATTGCTCTTTCCAGTAAATCGAGGTCGGGTCGATAGAAACGATTATTTTCCCCGCTCCAACCGTTATGGCTGCCATCCCCACTTTATATTGTCTGTATAAGTCTCTGTATTCTGGATTTGCCAGAATAAATAGAATCTTTGTCTTTGGACCAGGCAATTCTGGTATTATTTTCTGAAACGCCGAATCAACAATGTTGGAAATATCATATTGTTTGAGGAGTAAGATTTCTTCCTTCACACTTTCATCTGGCTTTATATCTTTTTTAATTGTCTCAAGAAGGAAGGGATATTCTGCATTCTCTTTGAATTCACTCTCAATCTTTTGATAAACATTTCGATAATAACTCTTTTTGTTCAGAAGATAATTATCAAATATCCCGTATGCCGTTAGTATTTCAATTTCTTGACCTTTAACATAAATTGTTGCTCTTTCAAAATTTATATGATTATTGGAACAAGATAAGAAGACAAATAAAATCAAAAAATAAATTATCCTTATCATGCTGTCTCCTGGTTGATTAAAATGACACCCAACGTAGTTACATGCTCATTATACTTATTGCACCAAATTGAAGGGATAAGTACCATTGTTTAGATTTTCTAATTATGCACCACAGTTATAACAACATTTCCCTTTTTATGCCCTTTTTCAACA
>JABMOW010000071.1 GCA_013204025.1 Fidelibacterota bacterium
CAATTGAACTTGCAGATGCTCGACCATCCTCTTGGAGAATATTCAGTATTTTGATATCAAATTCATCCAAACCAATGTAGTTTTCAATATTTACCATGCTGAAAAATATTATGAGATTCTTAACTCACGCAATAATTATTTCTGTCATTATGACATTTTACTTAATTTATTTATTATTATGATTGTTTTGACTTAATAATATAAACCTATACGAAAGTTCTGATCGAGTTATGAAGAAGAGTAGAAAACGGAATATCCTTATGGATGTAAATCCGGAAATCGGTTTATCATGTAACCCGGTTGCTGATGGTTGATCACAACCAAGTTCAAATGATATGGAAGATAGAACGAAAGAAAGCTATTAGCGCTTAATACGTAAGCCTTTATCTTCATTAATGAAAATCCATGATGCTAATTTCCCAATCTGGAGGGGCTCGCTGTCTTTCCAGTAGTAGAGTCCATGATGGTATCTGGAACTCGTATCATCTACAGGCAGTTTGTCGATTTGGTCTAAAATTTGATTAATACGCTTCAGCCATAATTCCATATTTTTTAGTCTTAAGTCCACCCAACCTGCAGCCGCCCATTGATTGATATCTTTTTGAGACATTTTCACCATGTCCTGTCCCAGTTTTGTGGGAATCTTTACAATTGGACCACGAATCAGACTAATACCATCTGATAATAGGATGGGTAATCCGATTGATATAATATTTGAGCGAAGTTCTGAATTCGATTGGATCAGCTCTTCTGCCTTTTTTACTAAAGATTTTGCTGACACTTTTGTAATCGATCTCATATCTCCACAAATCTTTTTTAGTAAATAGGCTTCATATAAGATTTTCGATAAGCGTGGTGGTCCCAGTATTTCAAACGCGACACTTTCGGTCCGATGAACTTTTTGTAAAATTTTCATTTCTTCTATCGCAGAATTACGCATGTATCCCGCACGGTAAGTCGGACTCATAATGGAATTATCCAAGGCGCTTATAATATCGTATCCGGTACTATCACCCATAATTTCAAGAACTGTATTTGCTGCGATTTCTTCCGGAGTCACAAACTCCATTTGGCCGGCGGTGGTGATGGCTTCAAATTCCGGTAAGGAAAAAGTACCATTTTCCCCTGTATCAATATAAATGGATTCCAGATTTTTACCCATTTCTTCCCAATTATCGTGTCCTGAAAATTTCCACGTATCGGTGAGTTTTATAGCGTTCTCAACTGCACAGTCAAATAGTCTGATGGGTTTCCCATGTTTATAGATTTCTCCATATCCGATCTTTTTCCAGGCGATGGCCGCCGCAGGTTTGATCTCCTTTACAATTGGTCCGTCCGGAGTACGTCCCATGAGAAATAACAGCATGGTATGTGCTCCAGCAAGTGAAGTTTTGCTCAACAGTACCCGACTTGGTTTTTCCTCACTATGAGTATAAGGGATGTTTAGTCCCATACCACCGGTTCCGGTAGTTCCTATTTTGATGTACACACCGGTACCATTTTTTACCATGCTGGCGTGAAGAATCTGTATATGCCGAATGATTTGTGGGATATACAATGTGGCAAGCATTTTCTCAATTTCTTCTTCCAGTTTACCGGTCAATTTTCCAGTTGGCTTTGTGGATAACAATTCCTGTCTCAAATTATAATAACCACTGTAAATATCTTGGTATGCCAGACCTGTAGCTGAATTTACTGAGTCAATGATGATATTGGGTTTATGCTTCGAAATAACCTGATCCAAGAAAGATACGATTAATTTCTCTTCATCAAAAGCTTCCATGACATCTTCAAGCAATTGTGCTCGGTATTTCGGTGTATTCATGATCTCTTGCCTGTTCAGATCTTTTAGAGCACCCCTTACAAAAATGTTACCCCAGACCGGTGTCAATTTAATATCAGAAAACTCATTTGAGATAACCCTGCAAGCGTCCTTGGCTTCTGCTTTTGTCAATGAGAGCACAATGATTTCTTTGGGTTTATAAATTGCTAATTCCCGAATGATCGCCATACCGACCAATCCCCATCCACCTAAAACCAAAACTTTTCTTTGATTAATATCCATAAAAACCTCGCTATTGAAAATTATTTATAAACTTATGACTCCAAGGGCAATCGAATTCACCTTCGTTTCCATTGCATCTGCCCGCGATAACAGTACGACCGGTACCTGAGCACCCAACACAATACCTCCACCTTTCGCTCCCCCCAATACCAGTAAACTTTTTACAATAGAATTAATTGTCGAAATATTTTGACCTATAAAAATGTCTGTCAAGCCTGAAATATTAGAATTAAGATTCTTTGAGATTGCACATTCTTTTGATAGAGCCACGTCCAGTGAGATCGGACCTTCAATTATCACATTATTTTCAGTACTGAATAATTCTATTATCTCTCTGATCAAGTCGCTTTCAGGTGATCCAATTTCAGTTTTCTCCGTCAAAGATAGCATCGCCACGTTGGGACAATTGTTCTGTAATCTTCGAGAAAGCAACAATGCATTCTGAACGATGGAACTTAAAATATCACGAGTCAATATGGTATTGACTCCTCCATCTGTACACAACATTAATCGTGGATACTTCGGAGATTCAACTACCGCCACATGACTTAATCTTCTCTCTGATCGAATCCCCGATTTTTTGTTTAGTACCGCTTTTAGGAGTATATCCGTGGGGATATCCCCTTTCATCAGCAATTTTACTTCACCGTTTCGGACTAGCTGAACGACTTGTTCTGCAGCGATCGAATGATCCTTATGAAATACTTTGACAGCATGAATCCATCCATTGGATTCTGCAAATTCAATTGCCTCGAGGATATGTGGATTATGGGGATTAACCACAGCCATTGGGACTGGTAAGTGCGTAGAAATGCTGGAGTAGATTTCCTGAAAAGAACGGATCATTTATACTCCATGATCAGACATAAACCCGATAATGCCCTATACGCACCTTCAGCAAGCGCTTCCAGTTCAAATGACCCTGGATAAATATAAAATGTCGGAATAAAGGTGATCGATGCTTTCAATTTGGAGCACATCTCGTCTGATTTAGCTAATCCCCCTGTAAGGATCAACCCGTGAACATTCCCTTTTAAAATTGCAAACATACTTCCAGATTCTTTTATGATTTGGTGGATCATACTATCTAATACGGTTTGCGCATCCTTGTTTGTGCTTGCCATTTGGATCACCTGACGGAAATCGTTTGTATTCAGATAACCTTTTAGCCCGCTTTCACAGGTAAGCAGATGTCTGATCTCTTTTTCAGTCATCCCTGATTGATACACCATATCAAGTAATCCTGAAAGGGGAAGCGCCCCTGCTCGTTCCACTGAAAATGGTCCCATCCCAAGCAGAGCATCATTCACATCGATGATTCGACCGCCTGAAACTGCTGCGATGGAAAATCCACTCCCTAAATGAACGACCACGAACCGGGAGTCCTCTTCCGGGATACCAATGGATGTAGATGTTTTCCGAACACAATATTTTATATTGAGTGCATGGCTTCTACTTTTTCTTTCGATACCTGGTACACCTGAAATTCTGGCTTCGGGGATAAATTCGTCAGTCGTTACCGGATCTGAAATAAATGCAGGTATTTTATTTTCCCGTGCTACCCTATTCGCTAACAATGCGCCCAAGTTTGATGCATGTGAGGAATAGATTTCATTCTGATAATCATAAATCATGCGGTCATTAATTCGGTATACTCCACTCGGTAGAGGTCTTAGCGGACCGCCTCTTCCCGATACGGTATTTAGATTGGGGATTTTTGAAATAAATGAGGAAATGAGAGAATATCTAAATTCTTCCTGATCAGACTGGCGAAGAGGTATATCATGATCGAGGTGATCAATGTGCAATCTATCAAGACACCTATGATCATCAAAGTACCCAATTTCAGTACTGGTTGACCCGGGATTAATCGCAAGAATAAAGAATTCAATCCCTCCTTCAGGTTAATAAAGATATTGGATTATGTTTTTCACCCACTGGAGATTTACGGGTGATTTCACATTGATTAATAGAATAACAATTTCACCATTCGATATCAGAGATCTTCATCGAATGATGCTAAAATACCTTCTGTGCTGAATTGATTGGCTTTATATTCCTCCAGCTTTTTCTTAAGGACATTATAATGATCGATTTCCATCTTTGCCAAATGGATTAGAAATTTCTTCATATCCTCGTCCGCAATTTGACTAGCAGCTTCTGTGTAATACTTGTACGCGTCCTGTTCTTCTTTCATCGCGAATTCAAGGATGTTTTCGATAGATGAAAATTGTGGGGCTTTCGGTTGAGTCATGATCGTCCCTCCGAATTTGCAGCCACTTTATGCAACTCCATGCCTCGGGTAAGCGCTTGTTCATTTAACGGGATCAAATGATGATGCCGTTCCGGAAGCACTTTCTTTAAAGCTTCAATTATGGATTTTAGGGGAATCACATGTCTGGCACTCAAAAATGCGCCCAACATCACCATGTTCATAATTTTTTTGTTCTGTAGCTTCACTGATTCCATATTGGCAGGGATTGAAAAGATAGAAATATCCGTACGCGTCGGTTGATTGATAATATTATTGGTTTCATACATTAATACTCCACCGGGTTTTACAGCCGATTCAAATTTATCCATGGAAGGTTGGTTTAAAATAATTGCGGTGTCGAATTGATTGATTATGGGAGAACTTACTTTTTTATCTGAAAGTATTACGGTGCAATTTGCAGTACCGCCCCGCATCTCGGGACCATAACTGGGCATCCAAACCACTTCTTTATCTTCCACCATTCCTGAATACGCCAGGGTCATCCCCATGCTGAGAACCCCTTGTCCGCCAAATCCTGCAATAATTATTTCTTCGTTCATCTGATTGTCCATCATAAATTAATCTTTAACCGGGAGTTTTATATCTCCCAGTGGAAAGTTATCGAATACGTTTGTTTCCAGCCATTTGTTTGAGTCCACAGGCGTCATTTTCCATCCCGCAGGGCAATTGGAAACCACTTCGACAAAACTCACACCTCCTTTGCCTTCCATCTGATACTTGAAAGCCTTTAGTAGTGCTTTTTTTGTTTTTCTTACATGATTAGCTGATATGACGGATGTTCTGGTTACATAATATGCACCGGGTAGGAGTGCCAACATTTCTGCAATTTTCAGGGGATGTCCATGAATACTCACATCCCTGCCAGAAGTGGTGGTAGAAGTTTTTACGCCTGGCAATGTGGTCGGTGCCATCTGCCCACCAGTCATTCCGTAAATGCCATTGTTGATAAAAATAATAACAATATTTTCACCACGATTGACCGTGTGGATCGTCTCACCGGTTCCGATCGCAGCCAAGTCACCGTCGCCTTGGTAGGTAAATACTATCCGATCAGGACGAACCCGTTTGATTCCGGTAGCAACTGCTGTAGCCCGTCCATGGGCTGCCTGTTGCATATCTATGTTCAGATAATTGTAAGCGAATACAGAACATCCGACGGGAGCGATTCCAATAGTCCGGTCACGGATACCCAATTCATCTACTACCTCCATCAGCAGTCTATGGACAACAGAATGTCCGCATCCGGGACAATAGTGTAATCGCGTATCAAGAAGTGAATCCGGGCGATCCCATACAATATCGCAATCATCTAAAAACTCGCAAGTGATTCCTTCATTAAAAGTATCAGACATGCGTCACCTCCATGGGATTGTACTGTTCGTACATAGATTTAATTTTGTTTACAATCTCATCCGGCGTGGGAATTAAGCCCCCCATCCTGCCGTAAAATTCCACAGGGATTTTCCCAGAAACATTGAGTTGGACATCCTCAAGCATCTGACCCGCGTTCATTTCTACTACCAGCATTTGATCCACTTGTTCTGCTAATGATTTAATCTGATCTTTAGGAAACGGGAATAATGTTTTCGGTCTCAGGAGTCCAACCTTCATTCCCTGCTCACGGCAGATATCAACGGCTTTGTGCGCCACACGAGCAGATAATCCAAATGCAACGATAACCAAGTCTGCATCCTCTGTTTCAACAGTCTCGTATCGGACTTCCTTTTCCTGAATTTCCCGGTATTTTGCTTGGAGCTTCAGATTAACTTCTTCCATTTTTTCTGTTTTGATGTAGAGAGAGGTGATTACTTTATGAGTACCAGTAGCATTTCCGGTTGTCGCCCATTCGGATTTGTCCACTTTGTGGGCTTCAATATCGTAGTCAGGAAATTTGACGGCTTCCATCATTTGTCCTAATGCACCATCTGACAGGATGAGCACAGGATTTCTGTATTTATCCGCTAAGTCGAACCCCAGATAAACGAAATCCGCCATTTCTTGTACACTGTTCGGGGCAAGGACTATAAGCTTGTAATCACCATGACCGCCTCCTTTAACCGCTTGAAAATAATCTCCCTGCGAAGGTTGGATCGTTCCAAGCCCTGGACCACCTCGAACTATATTCACCAAAAGACAAGGCAGTTCAGCACACGCGATATAAGAAATACATTCCTGCATCAAACTGAAACCAGGACTGCTGGTGCTGGTCATGGCACGCTCTCCAATCCCTGCGGCACCATAAACCATATTGATAGCGGCAATTTCACTTTCGGCCTGCACAAAAGACCCACCTCTGTTATTTAAATGGACAGACAGGTATTCCAGCAATTCAGATTGTGGAGTAATGGGATAACCAAAGTATCCTTTCATTCCTGCGCGGATCGCTGCTTCTGCCAGCGCTTCGTTGCCTTTCATTAGATGTTTTTGACTCATATTTAATTAACTCACATTTACAGTAATATTTTCAGTAACGTTGGTAATAACCGCTACCCGTTCTTTTTTTGTTTTGTTCTTGCTCTCGCGATAGACCGTTATAATCGCTTCAGGACACACCAGAGCACAGTTCGTACATCCCGTACAGTTATCCTGAACCAACACTGCGTAATGATATCCCTGAGTATTGATGTGTTCTGACATTTTCAACGAGTCTTGTGGGCATTCCACTATGCAGAGTTCACAGCCTTTGCAGTTGTCAATGTTGATGGAAATATGTCCTTTTATTTTTGCCATTCTCTGTCCTTATTGCTGATATAATTGTCTTATTATCGGCTAAAATTTACGAGTGAATGAGTATTTGCCCGAAGCGGAAAACCGAGAGAAATACACTGTATTAAAATTGATCTAAATCACTGATTGTGTGTTTCTGGTTTGTATAATTGTCGAATTCAGTAATGATATTCAAGATCACCTCGTTAAGATGGATGTTATGATTATTTCCGGTAGGATTGACAACATAATTTCACTCAATACCATCAAACAAGGACTTAAAATAATCTGGTAAACAGAAAGGGACTTCAATGAAAAAAATATTTTTTATCTCAATATGCACGTTGATCACCTCCTTTATAGGTGCACAAAATTATCAAGCAGGAGATCATGAACTAGCGCTCATACCTACGGCATACACAATGCAGAAAGGGCAGTCTTATTTCACAGATTATGAATTAATTTTTATCAATTATGCTTATGCGATTTCAGATAGAACCCACATCAGCGTATTGTCCCTTTTTCCCATTACGACTGAATTTACTCAATCATTATCATTGGGGATTAAACATCAGTATCTGAATAATGAAAATCTGAAAGCAGCCCTGGTAGCAACTTACATACCGGATAACGGGTTCGCATCAGTGGGTTCTGTTTTCAGTTTTGGGAATTCCCCTACTGGATTCCATCTTGGCACCAGTGCGATGACCGTTTTGGGGGATACAAATGAATCAAACCATTATGAATGGCTTTATATGGCTGGATACCGGGCCGATATGAGCAAAAGGACGTCATTTATGGTTGAATATGCTAATTTTAGTACCGCTGTCGAGGCTAATTTTGGTGGGTTCGTTTCTCTGGGATTCAGATTTAGAACCCATAGCGTGAATTGGGATTTATCCGGTATCCGTCCGTTGGAAAGTACAGGAGATTTTCTCTTTTTCCCACTGCTGAAAGCCACATTCCTTATCGATTAGTTTGTCTGATCCAATCCGTTGACGGTTTTGGATTCATTCAGAATCTCACGGATTTCTTCGGCCGAGTATTGTTTCCCCTGATCCATCCCTTCGCAGGATTCACTCATCAGAAACATCAAGTTACGTTCTTCACGTATCACCCTCGATTAAACTACATCGGGACAACCCCCCTCACTCGTCACGTAGAAAGCAATCACCACATAATTGTACAACAAATACGTTGTACAACTGATCTGTTGTATAATATATTTTCAGTGTTTATGAAAGGAAAATATAAATGATTGATTTTGTTGTGGGCGGAATTGCCCAGGATGACGATTTCTTCTTCCGAGAGGAATTCATAGCAGACTTGTGGGATATTTTAAGAAAAGACCACATTTTATTATTGGCATCCAGACGGATGGGAAAATCCAGCGTGATGAATCAGATGCTGCACAATCCGAAAAATGATGTGCTGCCGGTAAAATTGAATGTAGAAGACATCAACAATTCTGGAGATTTTCTACTGAAATTGATTGGAGCAATCCAGGAACACCAGGAAGATTTTTTCAAAAAGATACTTACAAAAACCTGGCAGCTTATTAAAAACATTTTGGGTCAGATTGATACTATCTCACTTTATGATTTGCAGGTAAAACTGCGTAAATCTGATGATTGGAAATCAAATTGGCAACAAAGAGGAAATGAGCTGATTGAAGTTCTTGAAAACAGTCAGAAAAAACTGCTTATCATTCTGGACGAATTGCCTGATATGATTATCGAAATGAAAAAACATCATCCGCAAGATGTAATACCATTTTTACACTTTTTCCGAAGAGTCAGACAGAAGGAAGATACAAATATTCGCTGGTTAGTCGGTGGGTCGGTTAACATACGTGGCACGCTTGAACAGATGAATCAGGTAAAACTGATCAATGATTTTAAATTTGAGTTCCTCCAACCTTTTACTGCTGATGAGGTGACAATTTTTATGACTTGCATGATGGAAGACCGGAAAGTAATATTTGATGAAAATGTTATCCCCAAAACGTTGGTGTTACTGGGTTCTCCGATTCCGGTCTTTTTACAGATGTTCACACAAGAATTGTATCGCTACTGGCGAAAACATCAGAAAGTACTCACAACCGATTCTGTTGATCAGGTTTTTAACGAATCTCTGCTCGGTGAAGTAGCAAAAGATAAACTGCATCATAATCGGGATCGAATAGAATTGTACTATCCAGAAAAGCAAAAAACGCCTGCTTATAAAATCCTCACTGAAATATCAAGAAGTGAAACGGGTATCACCAAGAGACAACTCAAACACTTCTATTATCAACATGCTGGAAAACAAGTGACACTTGAAACCGAAGTAAAACCAGATGCAGATTTCGATCAGCTGATGTATTTCCTGCAGACGGATTTTTACATCGAGGAGATGGCGAACGGAAAGTATGATTTCAGCAGCCATCTGTTAAAATTATGGTGGAAGAAGAATTATGCCTGAAAAATTTAATCCTGATTCAGTGATCGGTCTGTATCGTAAAGATATTTCCTCTGACAAACGGCTTTGTAAAACAACTGTTGCTCGCCAGGATTTGGTGGATGAAATCATCCAAAAGTTGAAAAACAGTAAAAATAGCACACAGCATTTTGTCTTTATCGGTCCGCGAGGTATTGGTAAAACCCACCTGCTTTCATTGATCGAATTTGAAGTCAACAGCACGCCCGAATTATCGAATAAATATGTGCCTATCCGTTTCCCGGAAGAAAATAACCGAATACTCTCTTTTGCTGATTTTTTAATTGGTATCGTTGAAATACTGAGTGTGGTAAATATCGATTCTCAATGCCTGGGACTGTTCGAGGCCATAAACGAAGAGCAAGATGACGATATAATTACCGATACGATTTTACCGAGACTTTCACAGTTTCATAAAACCACTGGTAAAAAACTGTTGATTTTTGTTGAAAATCTGGATGCCCTTTTTTCGCAACAGATGAAAAACTCCAAATCCATTCACCAACTACGCAAGTTTTTGATGGACAACCCGATTGCAGTATTCGTTGGTACTTCGCCAATTTATTTCAAAGGATTCAATGATATAAAACACCCGCTCTACGATTTCTTTGATATACAGGTTATCCGCGATTTAACTGAAGAAGAGACAATAGAATTAATCCGTTTAAATCTTGAGTATGATCAGTTTGAAGATCAGATTCATATTTTTGAACAGTTAAAACCCAAAATTACAGCACTGCACATTATGACTGGTGGGAATCCACGTCTCATTCTAATGCTGTACGGATTGATAACAAAGGATAACATTCTCGATGTTAAAATCCAGTTTCAACAATTGCTTGACAAAGTCACACCGTTTTATCAGGATCGAATAAAAGATTTGCAACCACAACAGAGGGCGCTGTTGGAAACGATGGCACTGATGCGTTCAGCTCGCGTACCTCGAACGCCTGGAAATATCGCCCGCAAAATGCGCAAATCTCCCGGTCACATTTCTACTTTACTACAAAGAATGGTTCAGTCCGGTTATCTGCTGATTGCCACCAATCCAAACGACAAACGCTCTAAACTCTATCGCATAAAAGAGGGCTTCTTTGATCTTTGGCTGGCGATGAATCAATCTCGTTTACACCGCAAACGTTTCCCCTTTTTGGTTGAGTTTTTTGAGCGCTGGTATAGCGATAAAAAGGAGCGTGAGAAAAAACGCTGTGAGTTAAGAGTTACTACAAAGGAAAATACCGATGAACGAAGTAACCAGATTACAGACGAGATCACAGGTTATTTGTCTGATATAGGCTCAAAGGACGAACAAGTCCAAACCAAAATTGAGATAGCGCTTGAGAAATTGAAGGATGGTGATATTGAATACTCAGCCGAAATGCTCACCGAACTAAAACCGCTGGCTGGTGATAGTAAACTGTTTACGTGGATGACAGACAAACTTGGTTTATGGCAAAGCGGTGGAATTGAAAAGGATATTTACCGGCAGTTCGAAGAGATGATAGACTACTGGCGAAAGTATCGTTCGGGTGATCTGGAGGATGCAGCACAGATCGCACAGCAGTTGAGTTATGATTTTACAAGATCGGGCTTACATCAGATCAATGAGTTATTTCTCAAAGATGCCCTCGAAAAAACCGGATCAGAATCGCAGAAAATATCTTTGCTTTTGCAGCTGGCGAACAGTCAGAGAATTGATGGGCGTTACAATACATCTCTGCAAACACTTGATATTACGTTGATACTTTGTCAGGATTTTAATGATAGAAAAAATGAAAGTGTAACACTGAACAATATCAGTCAGGTTTATCACGCCCGAGGAGATTACGACAAAGCCCTGAAATATATGGAAGATTCTCTCAAAATTTGTCAAGAGATTGGGGACAAGACTGGTGAAGGTGCAACACTGAACAATATCAGCACGGTTTATCAAGCCCGAGGAG
>JABMOW010000160.1 GCA_013204025.1 Fidelibacterota bacterium
GGATACATCTGTGCGTAGAACCCGTTGCTGTAAATCCATAACCTCTCTTAACAAGAAACGGTCTTAATTAGCTATCGGCACAATATGTTGTGGTGGACTAGATCCTAATAAAGCTATATCTCGTTGTATATCGTGTTTTGTAAACATACGCAAGTGAAAAGTGAATTGAGACTTTATAATCGCTGACTTAGTCTCGTGTAGGGTTGACACTACACTAGGGTCGATATTACACCGCTGCGAACCTCGGGTTTGTTCTTGTTGTCACAAACACATGGTTTCAATCAGGAGTTAAGCTTGAAAATTATATTACAGTGTTTGGTTCTCGTCTCAGGTTTGTTGTCAGCGATAAGCCCCGCATTGGCAGCGCTGCCGGTAGCTGTGGACGGGCAACCGCTGCCCTCACTTGCACCGGTACTCAAGGAAGTTACACCCTCGGTGGTTAACATCTATACGCAAACCCGCGTACGTATCCGCAGCCCCCTGTTGGATGACCCTTTCTTCAGGCGTTTTTTCAACGTCCCCGATGTGCCGCGTGAACGTGTTTCGCAGAGCCTGGGTTCGGGTGTCATTGTTGATGCTGAAAATGGATATGTATTAACCAATAATCATGTCATCGCCCGTGCAGACGAGATAGAGGTGGGGCTCAAGGATGGCCGCAGCCTCCAAGCGAAACTGATTGGCACTGATCCTGATACTGATCTGGCCGTTATCCAGATACCTGCACAAGACCTGCACGCGCTGCAACTGGCGGATACCGATGAGTTACAGGTCGGGGATTTTGTGGTGGCGGTAGGCAACCCGTTCGGACTTGGCCAGACGGTCACATCCGGCATCGTGAGCGCTTTGGGGCGCACCGGTATACGTGGTCTGGAATACCAGAATTTCATCCAGACCGATGCCTCCATCAACCCCGGCAACTCCGGCGGTGCGCTGATTAATTTACGTGGTGAACTGGTGGGTATTAACAGCGCCATTTTTACACCAAGCGGGGGTAATGTGGGTATCGGTTTTGCCATTCCGGCAAGCATGGCCAGTTACGTTATGAACCAGTTGATTCAGTTTGGTGAGGTTCGCCGTGGCACTCTGGGTATGTTTGTCCAGAACCTGACTCCGGAGCTGGCTGGAGCGTTTGGCGTGGATGCAGGCGAGGGTGTATTGGTCGCGGAGGTTATCGCAGGCTCTGCCGCCGAAAAGGCGGGACTACAACCTGGCGACGTCATTCTACGCATGGCAAAAAACAGTGTTAACAGTGCGCAGGATTTTCACAATGAAGAAGGTCGTTTGGCATTGGGTGAGTCGTTGCCAGTTGAATATCAACGCAATGGTAAGAGCAGCAAGACCCGGCTGGTCATACAGGCAGTGCCGGTCATCATTGGTGCTGAGCTGGATCATCGACTGGAAGGTGGGCGTTTTATCGACCTGACCCCAAAACAAAAACAACGGAATTTCTCCGGTGTATTGCTGGATGAACTCGTTCCACGCAGCCGGCTTGCCCGCGAAGGTCTGGCCGTGGGTGATCTCATAATCGGCGTGAATCGCCAGGCGGTTCACAACCTGGAAGACTTCAGGCAGGTGCTTGAGCAGAAACACGGTAGCATCATATTGCAAATCCGAAGAAGGGGCAGAGCCTACATCACCCAAATTGATTAGAAGGGTCTGCATATCTCCCTGGCAAGTGGCTGTAACGCCATGGAAAATGGACCCCGGATCTAGTCCGGGGTGACTGTTGCTTCACGTCATTCCGGCCTTAGGTCGCTCCGCGCATCCCTGCGCTCCTGCGACAGTAGTGCATCCATGCACCTCAGCCGGAATCCATTTTTGTTTGATAGGACGCCAATACAAAATGCCATCTTGGCGTTACAATTGGTACCTATCCTCAAC
>JABMOW010000072.1 GCA_013204025.1 Fidelibacterota bacterium
AATTCTCCAACTTGGTAACCACCTTCAGCTAAGGCTTGCAGAAATGTATCTTCTTGCTTCAGATCTGCATATTCAGGATTGGCAGTATAATACAATTTGGTTGGACAACTAAGTGCTAGTTGGAATCGACTTTTAGTAAGATACTTTGGTCTATACATTAACTGTTATTGTATCCACGAGACTTTGTGGACATGATTGGCTTCTAGATGGAAATGCTATGAAGTTTCTACGATCGATTCTAAAACTCCTAAAGATAAAAGATTTTATTTGGTGATAAAAATTAGTGTTTATGCAGTTATGGGAAAAGGATAATCATGCCGGATGAAAATGAATTGAATTCAATGAATCTTATTCACTCATTTAATCGATTATACTGAAATATTCTATAAATCCAGAATGTTCATTAAGTTAAATATGTTATTTTATACGAATTTGGAAAGGATTGTATTTGAATAGTTAAACCATAATATTCTTCAAATTATACTTTATGTCTTAATTATGTATATACCCAAAAGATTAATTATAGCACCTTCATCTCGTGATAGTGAATACACTGCGGAGATAATTCAGAGGATTAAGGCTCTAAATCCAAATTCATGGTGAATTACAGGGAAACAAACTAGGGGAAATCAATATGAAGAAGTTTACTAAGGCAAAGGGTGGAACGAAAATCGAGTGGGCTGAAAAATCGTGGAATCCATCCGTTGGTTGTTTTAAAATCTCTGACGGGTGTAAAAACTGCTATGCTGAGAAAATGCATAAGCGCCATCTTGGGAATCCAAAGCAACCCAAATATATAAAACCATTCAACGAAGTAGTCACCTGGTCAAATGATCTTGAAACACCATTTAAATGGAAGAAGTCAATGGTAGTTTTTGTTTGCAGTATGTCTGATCTATTTCATAAGGATGTACCAACTGACTTTATCAAATCAGTATTTCATACAATGAATACTTCGCATCACCAGTACAGGGTATTAACCAAGCGTAGTAAAAGGTTAAAGGAACTTTCCTCAGAATTAAAATGGACACCAAACATATGGGCAGGTGTAACTGTTGAAAGTGCCAAACACAACAACCGAATCGATGATCTGAGAAGTGTTCCTGCACAAGCCCGGTACATTTCGTTTGAACCCCTTATAGACGATCTCGGCAATATCGACCTCTCAAATATTAACTGGGTAATTGTAGGTGGTGAGTCGGGTAGTTCGGTAAAATCATTGCGCACGATGAAATATAAATGGGTGGCAAATATTCGTGACAAATGTCTTGCTGAAGAGATACCATTCTTTTTTAAACAATGGGGTAAAAAAGAGTTTAACCCAGATCCAAGTGATCCAACAATTCCTAATAAGGATGATCCAGATGATGAACACTCCCCGAAAGGCGGACATTTAATTGACGGAGAAGAGTATAGCCAAGTTCCAGAGTTTATTGAATACTGGGGAGTGGAAATAGAACCATCTGTTAAAGCTGAGATCGACGCTCTGGATAAAAATATACATAAGTCAAAAGATGAGTTCACCCAAGCCTGGATTAATATCGGTCAAAGTTTGACCTTAATCAAGCGCATAGCAGATGAAAGTGGGGACGGTAGACAATTCTGGCAAACTTATCTTGGTGTGGATTCATTCCAGGATTACTGCCAGAAAAAGCTACGTTTTTCAAGAGAAACAGCTACACAGATGCGTCAGTCATTCCAGGTAATCCGGGATTTGCGACCAGAATTATTAGAGGGTGATGTAAATGAGATTCCATCATATACAAAAGTACGTGCTTTGCATCCGCACCTTGACGAAATCACAGCAAACCCAGTTAAATTCGCGCCTGTAATTGATATTACCTTTGATTCCTCTAAACACAGGAGTGCGATCAACAAAGCAGTTCGAGAGGCATTTCCTGATGACTCGCAGACTGCTACGGCAGAAGTTGACTGGAATAAATATCTTGGCGGTGTGGAACTAAAGATTAGTCGGATACTTGAGCCCGGTAAACAAGATAGATTAAAAGGATTGATTGGAGAATTGCGGGATTTATTGGATTGATAGTGCGTACCGGGTACACACCGTTTCACAGGAACTCCCGGTGGGCTGGAAACGCCGCATATCTATTAATATCAATAGTATAATACCCTATACCTCGGCCAATTGCTTTTCAGCTTTGACAATGTGGACCTATATATAATCACTAGGATCAAATTCCTCTTCATTGTCGGGTCTAAGTACATCAGTATCCGCAAAATAACTTGACCCCTCATCCGAATCTGAAGATTCAGAATGTTCTCCTACAGTTTCCCTGTCCTCGTTGTCTCGCTTACCATCAATTCCAATCATAAGCCGGAAAACCCAGTACAGAAATACCCAAGCTATAATAAGCTGAAATATCCACATAATACTTATGCTCCTTTCATGGTCTTGAGAAATGAAAATATGGGTACCTTCGGTATCTGAGATTTCGTGAAAATGGCTGTAGGCTTTTGTGTTTACTCGACGTACAAACTATGCAAAAAGGGATCTGCTCGACGTTACGGAAAGAATTTTATATAGTAACTGTCTAGTTATACATAATAATATCAATTTCAGAGCTATTGTTCTATTTGTATTAGCAACTAGTTCAATACTGTTTGATCATCTTTATTTTGGCTTTAGCTCATGACAAAATCACTTTATAGTTCAATATAATTCCACAATTAATCTATATGTAAATTCTCCCCTACCATGCCACGTAAAAGAAGAATACTACTGCCCGAAGAAGAAGCAAAGTCAAAAAAGGCTGCGATTTATTGTAGGGTTTCTACTGTAGAGCAGGGTCAGAGCGGACTTTCCCTTAAGGATCAGGAAGATCGGTGTAAAGGTTTATGTGTGGCAAAGGGGTGGGATGTCCATAATGTTTATATTGATATCGCATCGGCCGGAAGCCTGGATCGTGCAGAATTCACGCGGCTGATAATGGATGCGGAAGCAGGAAATTTTGATGTTGTGGTAGCTCTCCGTCTGGACCGTATTTCGCGAGTTCCCCGTGATTTTTTTAATGTGGTGCATGACTTCAATCATCAGAATATTGAGTTTACCACAGTTGATAATGATATTGATACAACCACTCCCCAGGGGCGTATGTTGCTTGGAGTCTTACTTCAGTTCGCGGCTTTCGAAAGAGAAATGGGGGCAGAACGAACCCGGGCAGCAATGCGAAAGAGAGCTGCCAAAGGATTACCTCCTGGTGGTATTCCTCCTCTCGGTTATGACAGAATAAATAGTCGGTTTATTCAGAATGCCAAAGAAGCAAAGATTATTAAATATATATTTGAATCTTATATTAATGGCAAATCCCCGTCAGCTATAACACAAGAATTAAATAACGCTGGGCATCGAACCAAATTACATACTGATCAGAATGGGAAAAATAGTGGAGGACGAAAGTTCACCCGTAATATTATTACCAAGACAGTTACAAATCCAATATATGCAGGAATAATCTATTTTAGCGGGGAGAACTTTCCGGGAATCCATGAATCAATTATATCTAAAAATGATTTTTCAAGAGCTCAGGAAATCGTGAAGTCCAATGCGGAGAGACGAAATCTTGGCAATCCCAGAACCAACCAGATGCTGTTAAATGGGCTCATAAAATGTAACTTTTGCAATTCTTATATGACCACTAGAACTGGTACGGGAAAGCAGGGGAAAAAATATTATTACTACGTTTGCTCAAAATTAATACATGAAGGAGCAAGTGCATGTGAATCTGGGCAGTTAAAACGTGAAGATATTGAGACATTTATTGTTGATCTTCTACGCCTTATCGCCAATGAACCAAAATACTTAGATGCTACAATAGAATCGGTGTGCACAGCATCTAAAGCCGACCGAAAATATCTTGAGCAAGAAATTAACTCACTCGGTAAAAAAATACTATCCCTTGAGAGCAAACAGCAAAACATTGCTAAAGTGATAACAGAGGAAGGACTCGAAGAAATTTCTGGATTAAGTAGGGAATTAAAAGATCTCCAAGCACAAATTAATGCTAACATTACAAAACGTACAGAATTGGTTAAACAAGCAGAAGAAAAAGGCGCTGACAATATTAATTCCGAAGAACTTCTAAAAGTTTATCAGGAATTTGATTCAATGTGGGATTTTCTAGATAAAGTTAATCAGAGATCAGTAATAAACCTTTTGGTAAATGAGATATCAGTACAGATCAAAAAGAAAGCAAAAACAGGAAAACTCACAGTCAATTTAAGTACTGGAGTTCCCCTGAATTTGTTAACCGAATACAAGATGGGTTCGTCTTCTTGCTCGGTGTTGCTCCCCGGGTATATCAAGAAGACGAACTTTTTCAAGAGGCAGTTCTCCTATATTAAAGTCCCTGTTAAGGTAAAAATGAAAGACTTTGAAATCACAGATTCCTGGTATAATCCTCCAGAAATACTTGCTTCCCAGTATGGGTTAACAACTTTGTTTTTAAAACCGGTAGCCAAAAAGCGACCCATTCCAAAACTTGTTGTTACAAAGCAAGAATTGAATGTTCAGTTTCGAGAATTATTAGAAGAAAACGAATGGACCCAGGCTGAGTTAGCCAGGCATTTGGGAGTTAGCAGAGCTTGGGTAACGAAAGTTATCAGAGCTTCTACACCTAATCCTTGACACAACGAATCGAATATCCAGTACGTTTATATAGATCGATGCTCCGATTGATATTTGAATTACTATGACTTAAGTATCGGTACCAAGCGTCGTTATTTTCGTTTCCAGTATCACACCAAAATCCGGTTCCGAAACCAAAATAGTAAAAAGTACCATCGTATCCGCGGTATCCACTTGGTAGTGCTGTAAACTTGCTCTCATTTGTCGCCCTACTATTAGGGCTTTGCCAATGTTGTGTCCCAATCTCTTTTAGTTTACCACCTTCAAAATATCCCCTTTTGCCCATCGCAACCGTTTCTGATTGAACCATGCCAAGGTACTTTTCCAATTGCATCCATTCACCATCCGTCGGAACATGCCAGCCTTTTGGTGCTATACCGCGATCATCATTCACTGCATACCAGTTATATAACCTTCCAAATAATTCCACATTACTATCATCATTATTATAATGACAGTAGGCACCAATATTTAGACCTGACCAAGTATTTGTTGCATTTACTTTTGCTATTGCTTGGCCATTGCCATAGTGCGTGACTTTCAGGTTTTCGGCCATCCACCGTTGGTCACCAATTTTAATTGTTTTATATACATTGCCATCAATATCTGTAACTGTTCCTGGTTGTCCCGAATCTGATGAGGAAATCACAGCATTTGATTTTGCATCAAGTGTTATACTTTTATTTGATTTACTACCAACCAACAATTGTTGGACAGCTTTTTCCATCCCTATAATTAATAACTGTCCGATATCACCAATATGATCAAAATTAGTAGTATTTTTTATTTCACCTGACTCAACATCAATGATTCTTGCAGACAATGTAAATACATTACCAACTTTACCTATACTTCCCCCAACCATCTGTTTGACACCAATCAATTGACCAACTTCAACAACACATTCATCGGAGGTACACCCAGATTGCTGGAAACCCTGTTCCTTTAGGACTTCCTCCATTTTACTTCTTTCAATGACGATGTATTGATTAGTCTTGGTCAACTCATCCCGAAAACGATCAGTTAAGGTAGCAACTTCATTTGCTGAAATACCACGTGCATCAAAGTCTAACACTGCTACTGTGGTTTGAGCGGAAATTGGTGTTATCATGGAAAAAAGTAAACCTGTGATATTGATATATCGTCTCATTTTATATTTTATTATTGGTATTAATTAATTTCATTTCTACAATATAAATGCTAGAACAATGGGTATAATAGCCAAAACAATAACAATAGATATTAGTATTGTCAGTGTCTTATTATTGGCTTTATGGATATCTGCTTCTTTCGATAATAAAGATTCAATTTGCTGTAATCTCTCAATTATTTTGGGTCCACTAATTGCTTTTATTGTTTTTAATGTTTCATGACTATCAACCACAACGTCTTTCGTCAATTCAATAAACTTGTTTAGGTCCTCTCTGACCTCATTTAGTTCTTTTGTAGCAGAATCATATGATTCCACCTCACTCTTAAGTTTAGTTAGGGTTTCTACAAGTTCATCAGCCACTTTTTCGGCTTCTAAAAATTTCTGTGTCTCTGATTCCATTTTACGCTCCTTAAGATTTTAACAATGAGTCGCACTTCATATTTAAGTTGCCAATTAGCTGCCAAGCAGGAAGATCAGCAAGACTAATGGGAAGGTTTTTAGCTAACTCCCTTGTCTCCTCGCTGAACGGGTTTGCATCAATTAATTCGGTAACTAGAGTACGACTAAATTCATAATATTGTTTTGGTACCTTAGATATTGCCCAAGCACCAAATTGATTAATTAATGAGGAATCAATACCATAGCTTTCACTAGCATACTTAATAGATGCTTGAAAGTTTTGATGTCCGATTTCTACCTCTGTATCTCTTGTATATAACTCAGAGAGAAATCTTAACATTAATAAGCCGGGATGGTCTGGATAGGATTCAAGATACCTTGAGGTCTGACCGCGAATCTCTGCGGCTTCATTTGGGGAACGCACTGCAGAAAAAATATCTTTGCATTGCGTGAATCCAGCCGCTTCATCAGCTAATAGTTTTTCAAGCTTTTCCGAGTATTCGGTAGCTTCTAAATACCTAAGGATTCTACCACGAATATCAACATCTTTAGTCGATGTTGTGCATGCCAGTAGCATTTCTAATAATGCTCTTCGACGCCCACGCTCAATCACATCATAAATGAATTTTAGCAGCAAGTCGATAGTAGTAGATACAAACTGTGTATATGATAATGACAAGTTTTGATGCGCTTTTTCTACCTCTGTTTGCTTTCTGCTTTCCAAGTATCCACCTATATAATTACCATATGCTTCCAAGACACCATCATGCCCAATCCCAGAGACTTTGACAGAAAACTCTGAATTTGAATAATTGATTGTATAATCTGAGATAACACCAATAATTAAAAGTCGATGTAAGGCCTTTTCTATAACATTACGTTTATGGTCAGGTAAAGTAAGGTTTATATTTCTTTTCACAGAAATATCTCCTAGTTCCTCAATAACATCGTCAACGATACGTTTTTCTTCACCAATACCTTTGAATGAATTTGAGTGAAAGAAGAGATCCCTTGTCACATCATCATTTTGTTCCCATTCCAGACTATTTATTATATCGGATACTTGTTCAATTGATGTGGCAGGATTGAGAAGTTGTTTTGAACGTTCATCATCATCATTTGAGACGATAATACAACATTGCGCGACTCTCCTATCCCTTCCTGCTCTGCCTGCTTCTTGATAGAATGATTCTATCGATGGGGGAATTCCGTAGTGGATAGTATAACGGATATTTGGTTTATCAATACCCATCCCAAATGCTTTAGTAGAAACAAGTAGTGGGACATGATTACGCTTAAAATTCTTTTCTGTTTCTCTTTTGTATAATCTATGCTTTATTGAATCCCACCCTTTTGGAGTTTTACCACTATAATGGGATGCCTTTATGCCAAGTTCATGAGTGATTTCATTTGCTATTTGCGTAACACCAAACTCTCCATTCACCCAAGGACAAAAAACAATTCCTGCAAATGTATCAATCCCTTGTGGTTGGTAAAATGTAGTATTGGTAACATTGAATAAACTAGGTAAAGCCTGGCCTAAATAACCCTTAAGTCGATTACCTTTGTCATCCGATTCAGCGGATATTATTCGAAAGTTTAACTCAGGGCGATCGAAGGACTTTGGTGTTACAATTGCATCAAAATCTTCAATTTTTAGTTCCCTCTGAACATCTTTTAAAACCGCTCTTGAAGCAGTGCCGGTGAGTGCTAATAAGGGTGGCACAATACCATTTGTTTCACAGTATTCTCTACTTGTTCTACCAATATTTAGATAGGCAGTTCTAAAGTCATGGCCCCACTCTGACACACAGTGTGCTTCATCAACGACTATTGTAGAAATTGGTGTATGTACAGTTAATGTTCGAAGGGAATCTCTAAACTCAGTGGTTTGAAAACGCTCTGGAGCAATAAATGCAAATAGGTACTCACCTTGTCCAAACAACTGCATTGATTTGGAACGGTCTTTTGCATCAATAATCTGACTAGTAATTCCAATGCATCTATCAATTCCGTAAAGTCTAAGATTATCCATTTGATCTTCAATCAATGAAATGATTGGATCAATGACTATTGTCCTTCCAGGTAAAAGCAGAGAGGCTAGTTGATAGATGATTGATTTACCAGCACCCGTTGGCAAAAGTATAAGTGAATCCTCACCAGCTAGTGCACGAGAAATTGAGTCAAATTGACCCTCCCAAAACGATTGTTTCCTGAACAAATACTTTAGGAAGTATTCCAATTCCTCCTCTGATGGTTTTAAGTCGTTTTTCTTATTAACAGTAATTGGTATAGATGTAGATGATATGTGGAATGGAACATAAATGTTCTCTATATAAAATGGAAATATATCTGATTCCGATTCCCCAGCAAAGATAACACCAACGTTATCCTTCTTAGTATTTAATTTCCCACTTCCAAGTAGAAGTGCATCGGGCCTGTCATCATTTATTTCGTACTTATATAGTGATTTTAAATGATTAAATAACGTAATGAAGTCAAAAACCGCAGCTTTTAAAACCGAAAGGGATAGTTTATTATTCAGAAATTCATGTTGGTTAAGGTCTGAAACTATAGACCAATTGGAGTAATTGGAAAAATCTAGATTACCTACGACAATTGCTTGAAGTAGGGTTAATTGCACCTGATGAGCTATTCTACAAGAAAGAATGAAGTTTGATTGATCACTAGGCTGGCTTTTTTCAACTTTAGTTTCTGGTATCAGTTTCTCACCCAAACGGAAGAGATTTGGTCCATCTCCAACTCTAACTTCTTCAACAGGGATTCTTATAACAGTAATTCCATTTCTCTCAAGTATTGAATCCCGTTGATTGTCAGCCTCAATATGTTGCTTGTGCTGGGCACCGTCAATTTCTACAACAATAATTTGAGAGTTCCAAGGCAAGAAAAGCGTGAAATCGGTTCGTGATGCAGAGGCATCTGCTACCTCAGAAGGCACTAGACTCCGAAATTCAACTTGCGGTATTACACATACATTGGAATCTTTTGCGATTAGTTTTGGCAACCTCTCGTCATAAAACAATTCTTCGTCTTTGCTATCAAACCACTCAAAACTGGGCTTTAACTCATCATTTTGGGGTAGGATCCACTTACTATTATCAATATTAAATAGCGCATTTAGCTTTTTTTCAAGATTATAAGACAACATAGTAATTCGACCACGCGTCAGGATTTTCTCCATTACCGACATGATCTTTCTCTGGTTCTTATTCAGTTGGTATTTTTCACTACCAATTGGAAAATCCATCCTCCACTGAGCAAGACGATGTTGTTCGGCTAAATTAGAATCTGAGTCTGTGAATATTTCTAAAATCTTTGAAGAAACTGCGGTACATTCATGAAACCTAGATTGGTAACCTTGAAATCTAGATCGTGCCTGAAGGATTCGGGGAAACTCTATAAATAAGGCATCTTTATTCTTTTTATTAGAGCCATTATTCTCTATATCAGCAATAATTTCATCTGCTGCTACTGTCCCTCGACATTTTGGGAACCTAGAACATCCATAGAAATATCCCCCAGCGTTTCTTCCTTTTTTTGCCTTACGTTGGATCATTCCAGACCCACATTTAGGACAATTAGGTGTTTGACTCAATATTTTATCCTGTTATCACCATAATTCTAAAACTCATAACATACTAAATCTAAGTACTGCAGAACATAATTAATGTTAGTCTTTTTTTGCATTTGATTTATAGCTGTTACCAATTAGATATAAAGGCTTAATACGCCAGGTTTTTGGGTGTTGTCGAGCGAGGTTACAAAGGTATTAATAATTAACGCCTAATATTGAACTGCATGGGTAATTCATCCCATGTCCGATCATCAAGAATTCTCCCTGTTTTCTTCTTTCTGGTTCCGCCCCATTGTTTAAAGAAAAATGGTGTTTTAGATTGGTTGCAGGCGTCTCTTATCTCATATACCCACTTTGCATCGATCAACCTTGACCCAGGACCCGATTCCCCACCGACAATAACCCAATCAATCCCATCTAATCCCAATGGAATTAATGATCCCAACAATGGTTCACACGAGAGAAATTTCACCTTTGCATTGGTATTGTGCAAATCCTGAATACGATGTTTCGATTTTGAATCCTCTACGCTGACACCCATCCAAATGTTATCTGCCCAAGTTAACTCCGAGTTCAACTCTAACAACCTTTCCGATCGTTTAGTTAGAACCTGAAAAGTGTGCCACCGGGCGTTATTCATCTCTTCAAATACATTTTGTATAAATGATACGGGCACGTCTTCATGAAATAAATCACTCATGGAATTAACAAATATCATTTGAGATTTGGACCATTTCTGCGGATAATCAAGCGTATGCGGATGCAACGTCACTTTAAAACCGTTTTTATAGTTGGCTTGTCCCATCGCACGTAAGCGATTTGCCATACGTTCAGCGTAGCAGTTTTTACACCCACTGCTAACTTTTGAACAACCAGTTACCGGATTCCAGGTTGATTCTGTCCATTCAATTGCAGATTGCGACATGATTAACTTAACCTATTTATTAAATTTTTCTTGATTAACTACGGAAAAATGATCCTTACGCGCTCACTAAATGTGTCAGTTCTTCTGTTTTTAGCATCAGGATTTGTTTTAATCTTTCCATCCTTTTCAAGCAGCAATAAAGTATCCTGATAGTTTTTCAGAATATAAGGCTTCCCCACATTGTGATCATAAAACAAATCCTCTAAGGTAAGTTCTTTCCCATGATATTCTGTAAGAAGCATTTCTGCCAGGTCCTCTAATGGTCGAGAAAACTCAAATAAAGTGATATATCTCTTATCAGCTGGATTATAACGAAAAGACGGGACGCCTTGTGTTTTTTTGGTACTTTCCTTTGCCATTATATCCTTCATGATTTTGTATCCGACCCGGTTCTTTGTTACAAATATCAGGTGATGACTGGTACGCGATCCTTTTTCATCGTAAAAAGAAAAGGGTATAGTAAACTCACCCCCTATTTCTTTTAAAGCTAGGGTTAACTCTTCTAGTATTAATAACTCACGATCATTTGGATTCAAGCCCTTTAAACTTCGCCGAAGTTTGTCAGCCCTCATTTGGCCAAAAATAGAATCCATGCGTTCTTCGACAAGAGGGTTTGATAAGCCTGGGTTGATTCTATTGTAATTGAAGAAGAAAATTATGTCACTTCCCCAGCCCCCTATAACTGACTGCAACAGCCTTAAAGAGAGGCCCTTATACCCCCACGGATCAACAAAAATAATTGATGGGATTAAGTTCATTCCTTCAAACATCCCAGCTATTTCATCACCAATACTTACATTGTTGAAAACTGGTTTGTACTTTAACTGATCAATTCCTGTAAGGGAATTAACCTCTTGCTCAAGGATCCTTATATTATCTGCATTCATATCATTGAATACAGAAACAATAATATTTCCAATAGCAGAATCATCAATTGCCATTTCTAAAATCGTCAAGGGTGTTGACGCACTACCATCTTTATATCTACCCGGTCCCGAGAACAAATCAATATAACCAAT
>JABMOW010000073.1 GCA_013204025.1 Fidelibacterota bacterium
CGCATAATATAGCCGCGTTTTCGCTGGACAATAGAACCCCAAACAAATATTTTTCCTCTATAATCTACATTTCCTGTTGAGATTGGGAAACCAATTTGAGGTATTGGATCAGGATTATTCCTGAATCTTCCCCGTCCATCTCCGAGTGAGTTGTAAGGATCAGTAGTATCCGGTTCACTGCATTTTGGACAATTACCACTCAAAACTGTGTTTTGCCAGTATTGTGACAAAAATGCTTCATTCATCGCAATCATTGCCGCATTTATTTTAATATCCTGGCCATAAGAAGAATTCCTACCTCCATTTTCAGGAGTATTTGCCACTATAATATTTCCACCTGCAACTAATCCAAGTACATTTTCCGTACCACCGTCTACCGGCTGAATCACTTGGCCTGTTTCTGGATCTGAGTCAATATAAACTATATCATCTGTCAACCAGATATTTCCCCAAACCCTGTCGATAACGTTCATCTTATCATGACGTCTATATTCAGTGAATTCATCAGTAACTACTGTATATTTGCCATCAACTACCCCTTTTACCAAGACCTGTCCACCTTTTATATAGATGACGGTTGGTCTACCGTTTGATATTTGATAGGATGTTGGAGGCATGACTACTAGTGTGTCAACAAAATATCCTAAATAGTCAAAATGATGAAATCCATCAGGCCTACAAAAATACTCTGGAGAATTTGGATGATCATGATAATATGCGAAATCATTAAACTCAACAGCGGCATCCAATTCACCTTTTTCGTTAAGAAGAAAAATCTGAACGGGTTCATTTGGAAAAAACCCTATATTGTCAGGAAAGTTAAATTCAAATGCAGTAATTCCAAACATATGACGATCATTACTTAGTGCAAATCCAACTCCAAGTGTCAATGTCATTGATTTATTAAACATTGTAGATTTTATGCGGATTATATCTCCGACCTCAATAGAATCCTGCAAGAAATCATATATATATCCTCCACTTAGTGCAGTGCTATCATGAATCATTAATAAATCAGGTATGCCATACCCGGTGTCAGGATCCCAGTGCATATTGCCACCAGTAGGGCCACCTTTAAATAAATGAACGCCACCAGGAAATACATCCTGATTTACACTAAAATCATCCCATAAATAGTCAAATATGACTGGTTTTGAAATTGGAGGAATGACATAACCCCATTGCTTGACTTCAAATCCCATTTCTTTAAACTCTATTTCGGTCATGATCATTGTGTCTTTTTTAGCGCCACGGAATAATTTCGAATCTGCTTCGAAAATGTAATCTGCCCCTGCCTTAACAAGGGCAACTGTGTTGAGAGGTGGAAATTCTATCGTAGGGATTGTGTCTAATATATTTTCATCATCATATATAAATACATCTTCACCGCAACTACCAAAGTTTACACCACCATTCTCATCCCCAAGTGTAATCGCCAGATTTGGGCCTTCAAAAGTCGGGCATCCGAAATTGCTGAGATTAATTGTTCCATTGGTGTGAATTCGTCCCTGCAATGTATCTCCAGAACCAAAGAAAACATTTCCGTTCGCATCTACATTAGGTGGACCGCTGGATTTTTCATCATCCGTAAAGTACATAAATTCTTCAAAACCCAAAGGTGTAAATGAAGCCCACACTGTATCCGTTACTTCAATAATATCCCCATTATACCGCCTAATTTCTGATATACCCACTGATTTTGCTCTGTATGTCTTCCGTGTTGAGTATAAATTCTCTGGAGCGACAAAAACTTCGACATCAGCATATCGACCAATCATATCACCCTTTTCGTCTTCACCAAAAACTTCCCCATATCCTTTATCTACTAATAATGTTTCAGGACTCGTAACGTATGAAATATGATCGAAGGCAACTTTGTTCAATCCAGTTTCAGCCATTAATCGAGCTTTTTTTTGTGCAAACCTATATTCCTTTTGTTGATTTTGTGTAATTGATCTAGAAAGATATGACATTGTAAGAATCAAACTTATCATTGTAAATAATATTGCTAATGGAGCAATAGAACCACGATTACATGATAACTTAATATTTGATAATGTTTTTTTCATAGCTTTGATCTTTGCGTCTTAAGCTCGATATATTTTCTAGGTCTAAAAAAGGATCTATCAACGAAAATCATCTCACTTATTTCATTTCCAGAAATACTGGCTTTTGATTTTACCTCGAAGGCTAAATATAAGGTATTCATCGCTTTATTAAATTTACTCAGACCAGGAATAATATCATTATTCTCCAATATATCAAATTCTATTAATTCAATCGACCTAAGCCCCTTATTGAAAGACTCCCCATAATTTGGTAGACGTTTATTTGATAATCGTATATTTTCAGGTTCAACAACGAAACCGCCATCTCTGCTACCGGTTATTGTCATATATGGGACTAAATCATCTTCTCGCCAATAATCTATAGATTTAAAACCATTATTGTTGGATAATTCGATGTAATCTGCTCTATAAATTTCACGAATTATTGATGTAGCAAAAGAGTTTGCATAATTCAACAGATCGTTTCTTACTATCTCTTGTGCATGTTGCATGGAAATATTAAGAAATCCAACAGACAATCCAATCAGGGCAATACTAACAACTGTGATAGCAGCTGCCAATTCAACTAATGTTAGCCCTTTCTGGTTATTTACTAGATTTAGGTTCATACTCATAAATCGAATAAAGTCATTACTGATTCAATTTGTTTTTTGCGCAAAATATCTTCACGAGAATACACGTGATCTTGCCACTCAATCCAAGTTGTAATTCGAAATCTTTTAAATGGTGGATTTGGATCATGAATTGACGGTTCTGTATCAATATCATAATATAGTTTCGCTGTTAAGAATTCATCTTCATTCCAACCTTGCACTGGGTTATGATAGCCCAATAAAAAAATAGTCTTGCCTGCGAAATCACCACCTAAGTTAACAGATGACACCGTTCCAGATGCCACTCGCCCCTTCCAATACTCCATGTAATTAACCAAATGATCCATTGCGAATTCTTCAATTTGAATCCGGCGTAGTTCGCCTCTGGCATGAACAGTGCCCATCATAATGCCAACACAAGCGATAGCCACGATGACCACACCTACCATTACCTCAATAAAGGTAAATCCTGATTCCGAATTAAATCGGTTAGAATTGTCTAGAGTATGTTTGATTGGAAAAGTTTTGGATTATCGGCAATTACTTCAGCTACAGCACGTTCAATTTTCCCCTGAGATACAAGACGTTGTAAATCTTGATCCAATGATTGCATCCCATCTACACCACCGGCTTGCATCACAGATGGTATTTGATAAATTCGATCCTCACGAATCAAATTCCTGATGGCCGTTGTAGCAATCATAATTTCGCAGGCAGGTATTCTCCCATTACCATCTTTAGTTTGTAATAGCTTTTGTGCAACTACAGACTCCAAGCTTTCAGAAAGCATGGAACGAATTTGGGATTTTTGCCCTGGGGGAAAGATATCAACGATACGGTCTATTGCTTTCACCGCTGAAGAAGTGTGTAATGTCGATAATACTAAGTGTCCTGTTTCAGCTGCAGTAAGTGCAAGTGAAATTGTGTCTAAGTCGCGCATCTCACCGACAAGGATCACATCGGGATCCTCGCGCAGTGCAGAGCGTAATGCATTTGTAAAACTATGGGTGTTAGCACCCAATTCTCGCTGGTTTATCAGACTATTTTTTGAAGGATGAAAAAATTCAACCGGGTCTTCAATTGTAATAATATGTTTATTCATAGTCGAATTGATATGATCAATCATTGCAGCCAGTGTTGTGCTCTTACCTGAACCTGTTGGTCCCGTCAATAAAACCAATCCCCGATCCAACTCAGCTAATGATCGTAATATGGGTGGTATTCCTAATTGATCAAAGTCACTTACAACCTCTGGAATTGTTCTAAATACACCAGCTAAACCATTAATTTGATTAAAGATATTGACACGGAATCGACCCTTACCGTCTAATTTTGTAGAAAAATCAATCTCTTTCCTTTCACTGAATAACTGAAGTTGATCTTCATTTAAAACCTGAGGCAGAATTGATTCCATCTGTTCTTGGGTCAATTTTGCCATATTCAAAGGTTTCATTTCACCATGAATTCTAATCATAGGAATACTACCCACGCTCAGATGAAGGTCAGAAGCTCCACTTTCCAATGAATATAACAGTAATTCATTTAAGTTCATGATTTTTTGCTATCCATTATCCTCATCACTACCATAACCAGTGAATTTCCCAATCTCGCGATCATAGAAAATTATATGGTTAGCACCACCCTCCATCTCTTCAGTACTAGTCGCAGAAATTGAATTCGGAAGGCCTAATTCAAATGTCCAACTCCGTTTTGTAGAAATTTTGATTTCGAGTAGTCCTTTTCGTTCTAATTGTTCGACATCAGATGGCCATTCACCACTTGTTTGATAAAACATGTCAGCGCTATTCGATATACTTCCCATAACTGATTTTGCCTCTGATGCGTGAGCTCGCTTCACATAAGCTGTATAAATAGGGACTGCAATTGCGGCTAGAATAGCGACAATAACAACCACTACCATAACCTCAATCATAGTAAAGCCATCTTGCCGTTTAACGTTGTATTTAGGGTTCATTAATTTCTCCTGAGTTCAATTGATAATTTTTGGCTTGATTTCAATTGAGAAATTTAATTTGGGGGTATGCCTGTTTTCAAGTATATATATATATTATATTAATATTATATAATATGCTCTATCTAATTACTAATTTATTTAAATGTAACAATATGTTTATATATAAGAAAATGCTTCTGTAGCACGAATTAATTCTGACCTAATTCCAAGTTCGGTCATGGAATGTCCGGCATCCTGAATCACATGAAACTCCGCTTCCGGCCAAGCTTTATGAAGCTCCCAGGCAGTGGTCATCGGACA
>JABMOW010000074.1 GCA_013204025.1 Fidelibacterota bacterium
CTTATACACAGGCTCTTAGCCTAAGAACAAGCCCTTCTCTTCCATCAATTTAAATCTAATTTGGGTATAAGAATTTTAGATGGTGACCTTTGGATTTCCATTTTCTCTCGGCTCTTTTAAGATACGAGAAGAATTAATCCAAAGGTAAGAGCTACGTTTCCTTTTCGCGCATCTTTCTGATACTCTAAGTTTTGTTTAATTTTATTTTGTTGACGATTGAACTGCCCAAAAAAGTCGTCCCATGTTTTAAGTTAGTAATATTGAAAAATGATGATCAATCCCCCACTCCCGATGTCGTTCTACCTGATGTGAGTAAGAAAACTTTATCAATTGAATTTTAACAAAACCGGGAAATATATAACTTAGAAGGTGGTCGAATTTATGGAGGCAGATCAGTGTTGTTAACCGTCAATAATGACATTGATAATCTGGATAATATCCAGAACATTAATATCACCGTTATCATCGTAATCCGCAGACCAGATCAGACAGAGTTCAGCGTCCGTATCAACGCCGAGGATCAAATTAGTCACAATGACAAGGTCCAACACATTGAGTAATCCGTCGTTATTTACATCGCCTGGTGTCCAATAATTTTCACAACTGTCAAGTGCCATGCTTACTGCATGATAGGCATTTAGCCGTCCATACCCTGACTGTTCATCCCAGGCAGTCTCATATAGATCATCGGAGGTGAGCTGCATGATATTACGGACCTCCTCCGGCGACATACTTGGGTTGACAGACAGGACCAAAGCGCCAATACCGGCAGCATGTGGACATGCCGCGGAGGTGCCGTTAAAATAGGACATGTAGCCCCCATCCATGGTTGTGGTGTGCATTAAAACTCCAGGAGCCAAAAAATCAAGATGCGGTCCAAAATTACTACCCCATAAGTATTCACCGTCACAAGAGTTTGGATTCTTACGTTCATTGCAGGGGGACAAAGCACCCACGGCGATACAGTTGTCATAATTTGATGGATATGCCGGAATTCCGCTGTCGCCATTTCCTGTGGCTGCAAAGACAACCGTTCCATTATCCACCGCAGCGTTGATGGCACTATTAAAATACTCCAGATAAGATCCACCAGACAGACTCATACTGATGATCCGGGCACCATTATCAGTAGCCCAGGTCACACCATTCGCAATATCCGTAATGTCCCCGTAGGCATCAGAATTTAATATTTTGATAGGCATGATTTGTGACTCCCAGGAGACTCCGGCAATGCCCTGATTATTATTTCCCAGAGCAGCGGCAATACCAGCACAGCCAGTTCCGTGTCCGTTATCATCTAATGGGTAATGATCATTGTTTACGAAGTCATAGCCTGGAACCATCTTCCCGGAAAATTCAGGATGCCTCCCATCGATGCCAGTGTCCAGGATCGCGATGATTATGTCCGCCTCACCCGTGGTAATATCCCAGGCCTGATCTGTGTCAGTATCACAATCTGGGACTCCAACATTTTGTTCACCCGCCTGACCAAAATTATCATGGGCCCATTGATCACTATAGTATGGATCGTCAGGAACCATTGTCTGCCGGACCTGATAGTCAGGCTCAACAACAATAACCTCGTTATAATCCATTAGGTCATTGATTATTGAGCTGACGTCTACAGGTGAATCAAATATTACCAGATAGAATTGATGTAGCTGATGGGCAAAATGTCGTTCCGAGAAGTTCTGCCAGTCTTTGAACAATGGCTCTAAGCTTCTCGCACCCTGATTGCGAAGATAGGCATTGATTTTGAGGGGTGAGGCCAAGTTGAGCGCGTCACTCCGTCCTGGCATGGGTGCTATATCATCTTGAATTTTGATCACAATCCGATGGGCAGAGGCGGCATAGCCGTTGACCATTGTCACGGATTCCCGGGCTGTACCCATAACAAAAAAGATCATACTAATCATGGATAACAGAATTTTCTGCCGAGAGGATCTCTGATTAATTAAGAGTAATATTTTGGTCATCAAGACGATTTTACCTATTTTATAATTCCTTAAAAGTGTATCTGAAATGATCTCACCTGAATAATTTAACGATTTGAACTGTTGATTTTGCAACAAAAGATGGACATCTTGATAAGTCATATTGCTTGTTTGTAAATTAGGTTTTCAAACTCTTCCGGCGATCTGAATCCAAACGCAGAATGTTTCCTGAACTGACCTTGCCCAAAGTTGTACCATGTAGTTAGTCATATTGAAAATGGAAGGAAGACTGCACATAACAGGTGATATCAATCTGTTTGACCCAGGGAAAACCTCATTTTAATCCACCGGGCATTTTTTGAGCACAAAAAATTGCAAGTCCATTAATAACAACACCTCCAACTGTTATTAGGAACCAGTGCAGCAATGCGTGGAGGGCTTCGGCGTAGCCTACAGCGAGCCTTCCCTGCCCGGCGGCAGGCGGGAAGTCCTCTCCTCGGCACAACGAAATAACGCCCTGTGAAGTATTTTTCACAGGGTTTTTAATTTACCTCACCTAGCGGAAATCCATATCGATATCGATGTCCTGCTCTCGATGTCATTTTACCTGATGTGAAGCAAGAGAGTATTAAATTTTAACAAAAACCAGGAGAAGTGTAATTTTGATGGTAGCCGAACCTATGGGGTAGGTCAGAGAGTACATAATCTTCATTGTTCTTCACAACTTAAACCAGCTGAAATACTTTTCCCACCAGTTTATAATCTTACACTATTTAACTAATAGTCAGATACCTGCTTATCGGAACAGATGAAACATATATCCTGAAATTATCACCAGTATACATCCAAAGATAAAATTATGTTTCAGAACGAATTCGTCGAATTGAAAATATAACTTATCAAAAATAAAAGACAATTTCCGTGTAGAAACCCAACGGTCGGTTTTTTGGAAAATCTTTTTAACTGCTGTAGGACGAAAGATCAATGTCAGCATCAAAACAATTCCAATCGACATGAATGTGATGATAATCCATTTTACTGATATTAGTACAATTTCTACTACAACGCCATACTCATATTGATTCATTGATTTCTCAAATTCACCGATGTTTAAATTGTGATTATATATATACATGCATGCTGCAAATCCCACAAGTAGAATCCAGCCAAGCACCGTGTTGTATTTCATGAAATATTCAGTTGTTTCCCTTGGTACACCAAGAGGTCTGGTGAGGCGTCTGGTGGAGATCCATTGACTTAGATTTCGATTTAAGCTACCAATTAGATCCGGTTTAAGTATCAAGACCAGCCCCAAACATAAATTTAAAAATCCTGCGAAGGCTAAAAACCAGTCATTAAAATCCATGAGAATTATCTTATACATCTTTTCCTCTGCATTTAATATTGTTGTTATTTATCGCATTATATCTATGGGTACAGATCATGTTTTAGAAATGATGAGTGGGATTAACCGGGATATTATTTTAGAATAAAACCACCCATAGACACAGGTTCGCGGTTCCTGTATTGCTATCTTTTTATTTTAGTAAAATTGTTTTACATCAAATTTCCCAACGGGCCGAGATTGATATTTAAATCTCTATCCGTAAGGTTAAAATGTTTTTTTAGCTCTTCCATTTTCATCTCCAGCTTCATCAGGGTTTCACCTAATCTTTCGATTTCTTCTTCCGTTAATGATCCGCCATCAACTCTTCGCATGGCTTGTTTCTCAACTAGTTTACGGATGAGTTCAACGATGGTTAGTACTAGTTTTGCCAGTCCTGAATCTGCATTCTCAGGGCTGAGCTCTAGTCTGGATTCTTCTTTGCTTGCTAGTTTTGCCATCTCTTCCGAAATCTCATCAAGCGAACCGGTATTAAATAGTATTTTATTTTCACTCATCGTACTGATTATTTTATTGTGATATCTACAAAATTGTAGGGAGGCCACTGACCTGTTAAGACAAATTTTAGCCCGGTGTATTGGATTTGTAATTCTTTAACTGCCTGAATTAATCCTTCTTTTTCATTCTTTTTCAGTAAAATAACTACATCGATAATAGTTGTTTCAGTTACCATTTTTTTAAATCTGTGAATTGAGTTCAATTGCGCTAGATGCGTTGTAATATTTTGAATAATTGCATCAATATGTGCTAACAGCGACTCTTCAAACCGGTGCTCTTTTAGTTTTTTATAGAGGTATTTACTATAAATTGATTTTTCAATGCCTTGTTCGAGTTCAATTGCAGGTTCAGTTTCTGATTTGTCTTTAAGTTCTGTCTTTAATTTTTCGGAATCACAGAAAACTTTTAAGCCGTATTCAACCTTATTTTCGACTTTCAGGAGATTGCACTGGATTTCATTATAGTTTCTTTCCAGCATTTTTTTAGTCGTATCGGTTGATTCCATCACAGAACCATACCGAACTGGAAGCAATGTAAATTGTTGGGCAAGGGTTTCAATTACCCCTGCATATTCAATTGCACTGGATTTATCAACAATTAAATCAGCTCTATTAACGTCGCTTACTACAGCTGCAATTTCGTCAAGCGTGACTACATATAAGTCCGTGTTCGATAAACCTTTTATTCCGGCCAACAGAGCATCTAATTTTTTAGTGTTCTTTTTTACGGATACTATGGAATAAATCATCATTTCCATGACTAAGTACTTATTGATCTTCCGGACTTTAGTTGCTCCATGGTTTCAACCGAACTTAACATTAATTTTACGCCCAAGTATACCAAATCAATATCTGCTACTGAAATTACAATATCACCGGTGAGGATGACACCCTTGTTTAAAACTCTATCGAGTAATTCAAGGATGGTGATATCTTTTGACCGATCAATTACATTGTTGTTCATTACTGTTTTTCTTTAATGGAGATAAAACTAAATGGCGGCCAAGGTCCGGTTGCTTCAATAATAAAGCAGAATTTTTCGTCTTTTTTTATCAGTTTGTCGACTGTACTCTTAAAATCATTGACTCTGTTTTTACTTACAAGAAAGGTAGCATTGAGGATCATGGTATTCTCTGTTCCTGTAAATTCTTTCGGGAGCAGGTTATTGAGTCGGGTTGATTCGCTCAGATTTTTAAATTCATCATAATATTCCTGTCCATAACTGTTATTAAGTCTGTTCATCTCAGTTTCGATTAGGTCTTCTTTTTTTCTTTTAAAAAGAAATGCTTTCCCGGGTGAACTTGCCATAATCTTTTTTTCCAGCGTAGCTGTTTCCTCGCTCAATTCGTCAATTTGTTCGCTCAACACTTTACGATTACAGTAAATTTTAACCGACCATTCTTCCTTTCCCTGGATATTATGGAAATTTTCGATCAATGAGCTGGAATAATCTGTGATGAATTTTTTCAAACTGGTTTTAGTTTTATAGATAGTACCAAATTTAAAGGGGATCACAGTACCAGATTCCATAACCTTGCTGATCACCATGATATGCTCCCTCGCGTTGGATTCCACCCACAAAATATCTGAAATATTCTTTTTGAAGTTTTCTTCGGAGAATTCACTATTAGAAACATATTTAATAATTACATAAAAATTATCGATCACAATGGATTTCAAGCCTTTGAACTCCATATTATGATTGAGTTGTGGAGGACTCTTTGTTATGCAATAAAGATATATCAAATCATTTATCATTAATTATCCGAACTATCCTTTCCTTCAAAGGAATTTAGTCTTTCGAAAGATGTAATTTCAAGTTTTTCATCTAATTCTACTTTGTAGAATAACCGCACTTGTTTTGGAGGTAAGTTCATTGATTTTAAGAAAGAATCATTTTCATATACTTCTGAAAAGGAGTTCCATATTTCATTTACTTTTTCAATTTTTATCACCGTTACATCAGAACAAATGATACTCTCTTTCAGAAACTTAACCACAGCTTTTTTTACATCGATGATATTACTCATTTTTATCTCCAGTGAATAATTTGTTTCATTTCTCGGTACTGATATTTTCAAGCAATTGTAATAATTCGTCTTCTCTCTCGTCGTATTCTTCTACGTCAATTTCGTCCATCTCGAACTTCAATTGCAAAGCCATAAGTCGTTCTTTAATGGCGCCTTCATCAGACATTTCTTTCTCGATTACCTCATTGATTTTATTTCCAATAAAAATAATTCCTTTTAAAGGCGCTAGAAGTATGTCATCGATTAAAAACACATCAAATTCCTTTCGTGTAAATTGTCAGATTAACAAAATTATATGGAGGCAATGTTCCTACGTATTTGAAGGTCATGAGATGACCATATTTTTCATCCAAATTGTTCACCGCTTTGTCAAATGCAGGTTCTGATGTGTTTTTAATAAGGAAGGCGGCATTGAGGATCATCATTTCTCCATAGTTATCGTTCACCTTGACATCAACCGCATGCGGATTTAATTCAGAGAGAATATTGTTTCGATATGCCTCTCTCTCTTGTTCAAGCGCTTCGGCAACCATTTCACCAATTTTCATACGTTGATAATGGGTTTTATCTGCTGGCAGGTTCATCAGCTTTTCTTTTAATGACCTGATATCATCATATTTTTCAATGATGCTTTCATAAATTGCGGCTTCATGGGCAAGTATTTTGAGTCCTAATTCTTTTTTTCCATCCATCGTAATGAGAAGATCGTTGAATTTTTTATAATCCTTTTCGAGGATTCTCAGAATCCCGGCATCATCGTTGTGTTCTGATATAGTTGAAAAACGGATCGGTAGAACAGTAAACCGCTTCATCACCTCTTCAAGTACCAATTGATGGGCGATCATATGAGCTCGTCTGGCCTTATATTGTATGATTGGTGAATTACTTACAACTGCACTGATATCTTTGTAATGGATTCCATAGACCTTATCAGATCGATCTCCGATACCAATAGGGCCAAAGTCAATCGAATCTGCGTGCCTTATGATGCCATATATATACTTGCCTTCTTTGGGCGTTTCTTGCATGTTGCTCATAGTTAACATCAAATAAGTTTCATTACAATTCCCACTTTTCGGGAAATATTTTCAGATCTATGAAATTATAAATCGGCAATGGAGCTGTATAAACAAAGTCGCTTCGGTCCTGGTATTTGATACCAAGATCTGCCATCATGTTATCAAGTTCAATCCCCCTTCCACTGTTCATAAGAATTGCCGTATTCATAAACATAGCATCTCCACTTGTTTTGTTATGTCTATAATCGAACACCGATCTTCTAAAGGCATCGATAATTTTTTCCGCTTCCACTACTTTCTTTTCAGCCAAAGCATGTTCAATCAGTTCTCCGGTTTCAACTATTTTCAGCTTCCTTTTCTCCAGATCAGGCATTTTTTCGATTTTTACCTTGCTATTATGCAATTCAGCGTGTTCCTTGTCGATCTCCTTGTATATCATACTCATGTCTCTCCAGATTCCCTTTACATTGATTTCCACCTTATTTTCGAACTGCTTGAGCAATTCCATAAACTCGCTGTATCTGCGGTTAAGCAGGTTGCGAATTTCATCTGGAGTAGCGGCGATGGTACCAAACCTGATGGGGAGCATGCTTTCGAATTCCTTCATCACCGCTTCTAGAACCTTTTGGTGACTAATAATATTATCTGGGCTTACAACAAACTTGCCAAGCGGATGGTCACTCACCACCATACATAAACCATCGAAACCGATGGTAGAGACTAGGTCGCATCGCCCCCCAACTCCAATAGGGCCAAAATTGGTGTCATATTTTGTTGATATTATACAATATATATATTTACCATCCCGCTGCATATTACTCCATTATTTTTACTAAAATCAAATTTTCAATTACTTTTTCCTTCGCAAGTGAAATATTATCATCATTTGAAGATTGTCTTATCGCTGCTGAATAATTAATCAATGTACGATAGGCCATATTGATCTTGTTAAAGCTTTCTTTATCGCCATTTCTAGGATGCGCATCGGGATGAAATAATTTCGCTTTTTCCAGATACGCCTTTTTAATTTCTGATTCCGTTGTTTCATCCCCGAGTCTAAGCTCTATTATTGCCTGTAACACAATTTCCAGATTTAGCTCATTAACTTCAAGGGTGTAAAAACTATAACACGGTAGAGGTCCGACTAATTTGAAGTTCAACAAACCCTTGTATTCTTCATCAAGTTGGTCAACTATCTTTTCAAACAAACCCTGATTGTTTATATTGATGAGAAACGCAGAGTTGGTTACCATTTCGTCATTCATTACTTGATGCGTTTTGATATCGAGACTGCATTGTGATAATGAATCCAGAATATTGAATTCAGTTTTTGTGTTTTTTTCTTTTAATTTTGACTGAACCAACATCCCTATTTTCATCTGGTCAGCCTGCGAAAGTATATCTATTTTTTTCTGTATTTCATCTCTTAAAGATACGATTTCGGGATGTCCAGAAATTTCTTTAAGAATCTCCGGGAAATTGTCCCATGTGGCTGCCAAGTCAATTTCTGTCAGATATTCAGTTTTCTTCAGAGTTGTGATAATTAATTCATAGCCATTGGCAAGTACTTTAATAACCTCTTGCTTTGATCCAACAACCGTATAAAACTTCATAGGGATAAGAGTGGAGGATCCTTTTAACTGGAGTGCTTCAATCGTTTTTTGATGATGAATCAATAAATACCCAAGCGACTTCTTGTTCAACTGATCAAGTTGGATATCCTCCGTGTCAGAGACTATAGCCAATATATTTTTAAAGCTGATGGTATAAAGCTCTGAATTTTCCAATAATCTTAACATATCCGTGTTGTGATTTTCCAACATAATACCGTAGATATAAATTTTATTTGTACTCATGCGATGTGATCTTATTTCTTCTTTGCGTTTTGTGTTAATACCAGTTCGATCGCTTCTTCAAAATGTTTCGTCAGGATGATGATTTCTCCGGTAAGTTCAGATGACTTTCTACTTTCTTTTTCTATCAAAGCGCGAATTGCGAGCATGGCTGCTTTTTGGCAAATAAATTCGATATCTGATCCAGTTAAGCTATCTGTTTTCAGAGCTAGTTTTTTCAGATCTACTTTTTTATCAAGGGGTTTATTCTGGGTATGGATACTGAATATTTTTTCCCTGGTAAATAAATCGGGCATAGGCAATTCAAAGATCAGATCGAACCTGCCACTTCTTAGTAAAGCCGGGTCAATTAAATCGATCCTATTGGTTGCTGCCAGTACGATTACCCCTTTTAAGTCTTCAATGCCATCCATTTCAGTAAGGAACTGGCCGATCACACGTTCGATAACACCGGAACCGCCATTATTGCGTCTGGGGGTAAGGCTGTCTATTTCGTCAAGGAACAAGATGCACGGTGATGCTTGTTTAGCCAATCTGAAGATCTCCCTTACTCCTTTTTCTGATTCACCGATATAACGGCTCAAAATCTGTGGACCTTTTACGGAGATAAAATTAACTCCACTTTCACTTGCCAATGCTTTTGCAAGGTAGGTCTTACCTGTCCCGGGTTTTCCGTGAAGTATAATTCCTTTGGGTGGTTTGGTGGCGGTTTTTTTGAAAAGGTCGGCATATTTCAATGGCCATTCAACGGTTTCCATTAAAGCATTTTTGATGTCATCCAGACCACCAACATTTTCCCATTTAACATTGGGGATTTCCACAAATACTTCTCTGATGGCCGACGGTTCTACTTCTTTCATCGCATCAAGAAAATTATCCATGGTTACTTCAAGCGACATTAATAATTCGTATGGGATCTCTGCTATCTCGAAATTGATTTGAGGAAGTATTTTCCGCAAAGCAGTCATCGCAGCTTCGCGGGCTAAGGCTTCCAAATCCGCTCCCACAAAACCATGGGTGATTTCGGCCAGTTTTTCCATATCTACATCCATCGACAAGGGGATACCCCGAGTATGGATATGAAGGATTTCCAGTCTGCCCTTTTTATCAGGAATGGAAATAGAAATTTCTCTATCGAACCGCCCAGGTCGTCTCAAAGCAGGATCTATGGAATTAGGAATATTGGTCGCGCCAATCACGATGACCTTACCCCTTGATTCCAGTCCGTCCATCAGCGACAACAGTTGAGCGACCACGCGTTTCTCCACCTGTTTCTCTCCGCCCATTTCTTCTCTCTTGGGCGCAATGGCATCAATTTCATCTATGAAAATAATGGAAGGCGCATGTGCCTGAGCCTCTTCAAAAATCTTACGGATTCTCCCTTCGCTCTCCCCATAAAATTTCCCCATGATCTCAGGGCCAGAAATGTTGATGAAATAGGCATCCGTTTCATGAGCCACAGCTCTAACGATGAGCGTTTTTCCGGTTCCCGGAGGACCATAAAGGAAAACTCCTTTGGGTGGCTGAACACCAAGTCGTTCGAAAATCTCAGGATATTTTAGCGGAAGTTCAATCATTTCTCTGATGCGTTGAACTTGGTTTCCAAGCCCCCCAATGTCCTCGTAGGAAACCTTACTTTTGCGTTTCCCGTCTTGCTTTGCCAATTCAAGCTGAATAATAGTATTTGGGTGTATTAATACAACGCCCTCGGGATTGATACCGGTTACAGTGTAATCAACTGAACGAGACCCAAACAGGACTGCTTTAATTCTATCGCCTTTTGTTACCGGAAGACCATTGATCAGCGAGCCAATGTACTTTGTGTCATCGGCTTTGTATAAAGAACCGGTTTTTGTATCAGATTTGAGTTTTATTTTTGTCGCCTGGCGGCAAGTTGTTTTAATAATTTTTACTTTTTCATCGATCCCTGCCTGTGCATTTTCCCTGGTGATCCCGTCAATCTGAATGATACTCATATCTCTGTCATCAGGATAACATGGCATTATTCTTACAGGGGTAGCTCGTTTGCCTTCAATCACAACTACGTCGCCACTTTCCAAGCCGATCAATTTCATATCTTTTGGATCGATCCTGGCGATGGCTCTTCCAACATCCTTTACCAGGGCTTCTTTAACACGTAATATTATTTCATCTTTGATTTTTACCATGGTTTACGGTTTCTTTGGTTGATCTCCAAAAAGATACATACTCAATTTTTTCAATGCTTTCAGCCCTTTGATTTCTTCAGGAAACATGGGTACTTCAATCATATTCAAATTACTAAATATTTCACTAATCTGGCTCAAATATGGTAATTGGCTCGCCCTTCGCCTTTTACAAAAATCACAATCCTCAGAAACCACTACATTGTTTACGATGATCTGTCTCGAAATGATTCCGGATTTACCAAGATCCGCTAATAGTCTGTCCGTTTCTATAATTGCCATCGCTTCGGGGATACAAACAGGGATAAATTCGCATTTGGAGTTATTTTTCAAGATGTTTTCGATCCTTTTAACCGTTTTTTTAAGGTTGAGTAAAAAGGTGTCTACCTTATCCTGCTTATATGAACCTGAAAAGCTGGTGACCATATAACGGTATTTCCATCTCATCTTGGCGGCAACTTTTATCCATGCATCCAATAATTTTGGAGATGAAATCAGTCGCAATGCGTGACCAGTGGGTGCGGTATCCACAACATATTTATCATACTCGCCTTCTTCAATAAAATCAATGATGGTTTTAAAACTCATCACCTCATCAATGCCGGGTATCGATAAGGTCAGCATCTCGTCGATGTCCTCATTGTCAAGATTTGTAGAAGTTTCCAGAAGTTTTTTAAGCTCGTTATGGTGTGCTGTTTTGAATACCGAAAGTGCCTCGTCAGCAACCACTTCTATAGCCGACAGGTTGTCTACACCATCAACCTTTACCACATTAAAACCAATTTGTTGTTCGAGACAATCCGACACAGAATGAGCCGGATCGGTGGAGATGAGAAGCGTTCTGTGATTTTCAGACAACGCCAGCGCTGTGGTTAAAGCACAACTGGTTTTTCCAACGCCACCCTTTCCTCCGAAAATGATGAGCTTTAGATCGTCGTTTCCTAATCCGGTAAGGGTCGTGTTTTTTATTTTGCTATCCTAATTTCAAGGATTCCATTATTAAATTTGTGATTTAGGTTTTTACTTACGACTTTTACCGGAAGAAGCAGCTCTTTGCGGTATGTCCTATTATTGCTGACCGCCGAAATTTCAAGTATATCTTCTTTTAGGTCGATTTTAAGGTCAACTTCCTCTATTCCCGGCATTTCAGCAATGATGACGATCTCATTCTTTTCATCAAATATGTCGGTTATCGGCTCCCGTTCTTCATCCACTCTTGGTCCTTCGGGTGTTTTTTTTATGTTTCCGAAAGTCTCAACTTGTGGTTCACCTCCAACTGCCGTGTTGACGGTAAAGCCATAAATGCCTTTCATGCCTTTTTTGATATGATCAAAATTAATCTCACCTTCCTTGCTAATTCCCCCCTTTTCCTCGAGCTTCCCAGCAAGGTCAACTAATTTTTCGATGCCTTTGAACAGACCGCCAAGTCCGAAAAGATCAGAATTGGCTTCGCCCTTTTTTTCTTTATTTTTTTCGTTTTCCATTTTAAACATGTTCCATTTTGTTAACAGATTTAAGGTTTTCTATATTAAGATGGTTTACTGATAGTCTCAAGTTTTTCCAAGCGCGCCTCAATAGTTGACTGTTGCTGCATAAGCTCTTTTTCCCTGGCTTTCGTGGAAAGGTAGGTGTCTTCCTGCCACCAGTTAATCCCCATCTCCATGGCTTTATCCACCGAAGCCACCAGTAGCCTAATTTTAATGGTTAACAGGTCTATATCTGCTATCTGAATTTTTATATCACCAGCAATAACGATTCCTTTATCGAGAACTCTTTCAAGAATATCGGCAAGACCAGTGGCGTTAATTGAATGCATGGGTTCTGGCATAGTGTATTCTTTTCTTGTTAATAATCTATCGACATAGTTTTAAAATCAGATTTCACTTCTTCCTGGTTCTTTTTATTTGACTTCTTAGTTTCAGGAATGCATATCTGTTTTGCTTTTTCGTTAGTAAATACTTGGATTTCCTTTAACCGGTTTTGAATAATCTCAAGTCTTTGTAAAATCCTGATCTCTTCACTTTGCAAACGGCTTCTTTCTTTTTCGAAGAGATACAGATTTATGAACTCTGAATCTTCCTTATTTGGAATACCGGATTTGGCAGCATTTTTCATTGATTTAATGCTTTGAAGTCCTTTTATTGCACTTGAAATTGGCATAATATTTCCGATTTATTGAGGGTTTGATTTATTAGGTTTTAGAGTATTTTGATTTATTAATTCATCAACGATTAATTTCACCCTTTCCTGATTGGTTTTTGAGCCAATCCGGCTGGTTTCGGAAGTGAGAATATCCTGACAAATTTTTCGGAATAGATCTTTTGATTTTGATGGTGTTGTATTTAAAGTTGCCAGTGTTTTTGCAATCATGATGGAACCACGAATAGTCGGATCAAATTCAGTTTTCCCTGACTCGCGTAAACCCCTGACAATTTTAACAATTATTTCAGTATCCTTTAGCGAAAGGTCGGATTTTGCCTTGGTAATCTGCAATTCGGTTTCAAAATCGAAATGATCGAGATCCATGGTAACCATCCTGTCGCGAAGAGCGTCCTGGGTTCGGTTAACCCCGGCATATTCTTCAGGATTTGACGTAAAGATTGCGCGAAATTCGGGATGCACCTTCATGTAATAATCCTCTTCGTTTGTAGCTGATGTACTCAGCATTCTCTCTTGAAGTATTGGTAGAAGGATATTATTTGCTTCCGGGCGCGATCGGGTAAATTCGTCATAAATAAGGGTAAACCCGTTTTTAACAGCGATAGTCAAACGGTTATTCACCCACTGCTTTGACATATTCTCTTCATACTTATGAACAGTATGAATAAACTTATCATCCAATTTTTTATATTTATACCCCTGTTCGCTACCAACTAAATCAGAAGTTTTATATTCGGCATCACCATGTATAATGACCGACGGTCTGCCTATTTTACTTGCCAGATGCATGGCGACTGTTGTTTTTCCGGTTCCCGATGGACCCCTGAAATGAACTGGGAATCCCGCTTTTATATAGGTTAGGCCACGGGCGGTAATGTCTTTTATATAATCAGTTTCTACAAAATTCGACATCGGTTTCAGCTCAAGTACGGTATTCATTTCATTGTTATTGCTCATGGTAGATGTTGTTGACCTCTTTCTTAGCAGGATATTATTTCTTGTTAATTATTACATAAATTCTTGGTTGGACAATTGTTCAACTGTGCTTTTCCAGATGTCCCTTGCCTCTTCAATTTCTTTTGTTATCTGTTCCTTTGCAAGTAAATAAGCTTTTTTCTTGGCTTTAAACCGGATTAATGCTTCTTGTCTTTTCAGTAAATTTTTCCTGATATTATTTACGGCATTATTCAATGTCAATTACCTTTATATCCCTTACCACTACAACGTGTACAGGGCAAGCCATCGCTCTCTTTTCCATTTCCTTTGCATTTCGTACATTTTGTATTGCTCTCACAATTATTGCTCCCTTTCCCCCGACAAACTATGCACGGAACCCTGGCTCCAAGCGGGTTTCTGCCTGTACCCAAACAAAAAACGCATGTAACTGTCGACTCCCCTGCTTCAACCTGTCTTGTACCATCACAAACCAGACAAACTGACATCGGCGACAGTAAATCGAAAGGGTCTTTTCCGGTTCCACTACAATATGCGCATTTGATTACTTTTTTCATGGTTTATGCTTTTTTCATAGTTTATATATTTGAATGGATGGAAATTGCGGAGCCGATGTAACCAGTTTCATCGACTCCGCTTATGACCTGAATATTATTTTAGCGGAAAGTAAATATTTTCAACTTTTTGGACTTTCCCTGCATTCAACAAGATTTTAGCTATAAATCCAAGTTTCATTCTGGTTTCTCCAAGGGGTTTTTCCATTTCCGAAATTTTCACACCTTTGGGATGTTTGTTGATATAATCAAGTATCTTATTTTCCAAAGTTTTCGGACTTGTTGGTTCTGGAGTGTTAACCAGGGGTTTAGGTTTAGCTGGAGTTTCATTTGTTGCCATGAGAACTACGGGGTTTGGTTTGGTTTCAACAGGGATTTCCTTTGTTGGCATTGCTGCCACAGGCGGTTTTGGTTTAGCCGGAGTTTCCTCTGTTGCCATGAGAACTACGGGGTTTGGTTTGGTTTCAACAGGAGTTTCCTGAGTTTCCATTGCAGCCACAGGCACTTTTGGTTTGGTTTCTGCCGGAGTTTCCTTTTTTGCCTGATCCTTTACTACTTGCTTAGGCGATATAATAATGCCCATTTTTCTTATTTGAGATATAGAGTCTTGCATATTTTTCCATGTTGCAGTAGCCTCTCCTCTGTCTTTTGATAGATAACCAAGCATTCCATTAGTATATTTCTGAATTCCATTTACTTCATTACGAATTCCTTTAATAGCCCCATGTATCCCGGTCATGATTGACCTGTATCCGCTAAGTCTTTCTGCTTCTCCAGTATCAAGGTCTTTTCTCAACTTTTGAGCCATTTGTTGGTTTTCTGTACTTATTTCAGACAATTTTTTTTGAAACCCATTCAACAGGGTTTTGGTATATTCAACTCTTTCAGTCAGATTTTTACTTAATTCTGCTCTAAGCTCATCCGTCATTTCCATATGCTCATTCTCAAATCTTTTGAGCATATCGTTGGTGTTTTTGAAAATACTCAAAACCTCGTCGTTGATACTTTTAATATCATCGTTGATATTTTTCATGAGCGTACCAAATTCCTTCATCCGATTTTTTTCATTCCCCAATCTGTCAGCTTTTCCTTGTGCAAAAGATTTATTTAATTCGTCTGCCATTTGTTCTCTATTGGCAGCGAATTCATTGATCATATTTAAGGTGCAAGTTTGAATTGTCTTTACATCTTTCTGAATGGATGTGATCGTGCTATGGATATTCGTCATTAATTCATTGTAGGTGTTCAGGCGTTCTTTTTCATCACCTGCTAGGCCTTTTTTTAAGGCCATAGCATTGGCATTTATAACACTGGTCATTTTCTGGTGATCTTTTCGAAAACCATCGAGGGTTTTCTGTACATCGCTTACAAGATCTTCATTTTCCTTGATTCGCTGTTTAAATGAAGCAAGTATGTCTTCACTCAAATTTTTCATTTCTGATGCTAATCCCATTTTTTACTCCTATTTGTAAATAAATGTTTGTTTACTTTTGTTAGTTGATTTCTTTAATGATTTGATCTTTAATCGTTTTAATATCCTGAACCATAATGTCTTCGCCCCTTTTAAGTAAGCTTTCAAAGCATTCCGTCATTCGGTAGTGCATTTTCTGAAATTCTATAAAAGTCTTCATGACTGATTCTTTGCTCATTTCCTGTTGTATTGAGATCTGAGAAAGTTGCTCTTTGATGATAGTAACTTTTCCGTTGGCGTCCGGTGACGTATTTATATCCAACATGTTTTTCTTTAACGACTGGGCAGCTTCTTTCTGAACTTCGATAAAGCTTAAAAACTGTTCCTCAGCCTCTTTTTCCTTTGCGTCGAGTACGTCAAGAATCCCCGACATTATAATATTGTAATCTTTTTTACGCAGAGAACCATTTTTTGCCATGGTTTCACAAAGCTTGGAATTTAATATGTCTCTTTCCTTTTTTAGATCATTTAAGGAATTATGGACATTATCGAAAAGGAGGTGGGACGATTCCGCAATATACTCTGATGATTGGAAAGCAGTTTGAATTTTTTCTACCCTGGCCTCATATGAAGTTATAATGTTGTTAATAACGCTATTTATATTCAATTTAGGGAAAGTATCCATTATTATATTATTTTCGTTATGATTGTACTTTTAGAGATTTTGGAATTTCTGGTAGTGAAAGTGATAATCTTGGTAAAACATGCTTTTGGAGAATTAACCTGAAAGAACCTGAAAGGACGTTTTAGCAAGAATCACTATTTAACTACAAAAGCCTTATGCGGCTTTCGCGGTCAATCCTATTGCTTCGGCATACTTCAGGTATGTTTCAACAGATGCAACTACTATTCTTGCTTCGATTGCAAGAAGTTCGATACCTACTAATGAAACTCTAACCCATGCATCGACTACGACACCCTTATCAAGGATTCGGTCGATAACCTCTACGAGGCTGGATGATCCGATGGTTTTTTCTACAGCCATTTGATGACTCCTTTTTTGATTTAATACCGCGCTTTAATTTGAGGGGCGGCTAACCTCTTTCACTTTAAGACATGGCAATGATAATGCCGTAAAATGTTAGGAGAAAATAATAGCCCAGAATAATTGGCTAAAACCCGCTATTAGTTCTCTTAAAAAATATATTTAATATATTATGGGAATGGATTTGGTTGAAATGATGATAAAAGGGGAAGGAGAAATAATTGAAATAATCGCACACATGTGCTGAAATAGGCTGTTACTTTTCGCTTTTACAAATGGTGATGTCGTACTTTTTCATTTTTCGGATGAGGGCATCGCGAGTTATTCCAAGTTCATCAGCTGTTGCTTTTTGATTATATTTGCAGTTCTTTAATACTTTTCGAATTGTTTTAATCTCTTGAATTCTCAGATTGGTTGAATCAACACGATCCTCTGATGAGGAGATATTATGCGGTTTTACCGGAAAGTCATTTACCCGGAGTACGTTGCTTTTGCAAAGGATAATGGCTCTCTCAGTCATATTTTTCAATTCCCTGACATTTCCAGGAAAATCATATTTTACTAGTGCAGTAATAGCTTCATTATCAAGCCGCATGCTAGGTTTATTAAATTGTGTTGCATAGAAATCAACAAAATGGATCAACAGGGGTTTGATGTCTTCAGGCCTATCCCTAAGTGCCGGGATATGTATATGTAGGGTATTGAGTCGGTGAAGCAAATCAAGCCTGAATTCTTTTTTCTCTACACTTTTTTGAATATCATGGTTTGTGGCAGAAATGATTCGGAAATCAGTCTTAATCGGTTTTGTTTCTCCCACCCTAGTGATCACTTTTTCTTCGGTGGCACGAAGAATTTTCGCCTGCAGATTAAAAGGCATGTCGGCAATTTCATCAAGGAACAAGGTTCCCTGATTACACACTTCAAAAAAGCCCATCTTATCGGAAATGGCACCGGTAAATGATCCTTTTTTATGGCCAAAAAATTCGCTTTCCAGAAGTGATTCAGTAATGGCACTGCTGTTAACGGCACAAAATATATTGTCTTTTTTTAAGCTTGAAAAATGTATAATTCTGGCAATATTCTCTTTTCCGGTCCCACTTTCTCCTGTGATCAGCACATTTGCATCTGGGTAATTTGCGGCAGTGATAGCTTGTTCGAATACCTCAAGAATCTGTGGGCTGACACCAATAAATTGCCGGTCGATTTTTTCTTCGAGGGTTTTTGAAATTAATGAGTTTTTTTCTTCCATCTGCTTCAATCTTCTTTGCATCTGAAGAAATTTTTGAGTACGCTTAATTGCAATCTGAATGTCGATATGCCTGAAAGGTTTACGCAAATAATCGAATGCTCCAAGCCTCATGGCTTTGATCACTGTATCCATATCGCCGTGAGCCGAAACGATGATAACCTCCATGGCAGGGAATTGAATTTTTACATCTTTTAAAATATCCAGGCCATTTATACCCGGCAACCGCACATCAAGGATGAGAAGGTCAATGTTATGACTTTTTAATAATTTTTGCGCCTCCTGCTCAGTATTTGCCTCAAATGCCACAAAGCCCGAATTCTGAAATAATTCATGCAATTCTTCAGTAAATTGTTTTTCATCGTCCAGGATCAGGATCTCAAGTTTGTGTTGATTTTCCATACTCATTCTTTATTTTGTAAATTTATAATTATATGAAAAGTTGAGCCATCAAATATATTGCTCGATACTTCTATTGTGCCATTCATCTCTTGTATTATCCGATATGAAATTGACAATCCAAGTCCAGTACCTTTCCCGGTATCCTTGGTTGTATAAAAAGGAAGCATAATATGTTCACTATCCTCTTCGCTGATGCCGGTACCATTATCGCTAATTTCAATAATAAGATCTTGGTCCTCCAGAAATGATCTAATCCCGACGAACATATCAAATTCCTCTGATAATTTGCCTTTCTTTTCAAGCAGCGCATCTTTGGCATTTGATAACAGATTAAGGATAACCTGTTCAAATTTTATATTATTACCAATAATTAAAGGAATACTTTCTTCCAATTGTAGATTTAGACTGATGGCCAAATGTTTAAATTGTTCCGATATCATCATGATAGTATTTTGGATACTTACATTAATATCAAAGGCTGTTAGAAGGTAATCATCGCGGCTTCTTGAAAATGCCTTGACGTGATCTATGATGTTTCTTATCCGTGTAATATTTTCAAAAATTTTATTCGATTTTTTCTTTAGGTATTCTTTTTCGATTATTTCCTCTTTGGTAGCCTCGTATAAGACATTATCCATAACCATTGATATGATATTTAATGGCTGGTTAATTTCATGTGCAATGCCAGAGGCCATTTCTCCCAGACTGGCCATACGATCAGAGTGAATCTGCTTTATTTCCATTTTCTTGCGTTGGGAAATATCGCGGATAATAACCATGAATGCAATTGACTTTCCATCCGGGTCCTGAATTAAAGTAGAGTTGATTTCACCTATAAGTGTCGATCGGTCTTGTTTTCTGAATTGTATTTCAATATTTTGTTCAAGCCCTTCATCCATTGTCTTTTCAATAAGCTTTTTTAACTTATTTCTTCCAGCAGATGGAACAAATTTGGAAAAATGTTTGCCCAGTAAGTCACTTCTGAAGTCGGCGCCAATTAATTCAAGCCCGATATCAGAAACCTCGATAATGATTCCTTTCATGTTGAATATTAAAATACCATCGGGAGAAGCATTTAGCATCGTTTTGTATTTCTCTTCGCTTACTTTTAGTGCGTGTTCTGCTATTTTGCGTTCTGTGATGTCGCGTATAAATGCATAGTATCGTCCGCCCTCGGTCAGCACGAAATTAACACTGATCTCAATATTTATAGTTCTGCCGTCTTTACAACGATGTTGGGTCTCAAAGCGATCATAACCAAAATCTCTCACCAACTGTATGTGTGGTTCGATCTCTTCCGAGTTTTCCTGAATATCAACATCTTTGAAGCTCATTTTTAACAATTCTTCCCGGCTGTAGCCGATTAAATTGCAATAGGCATTGTTCACATCCAGAAAGCGTCCTTGAGAGTCCGACATAATGAAACCATCCATCGCCGCTTTAATAATCGATCCATGCTCTTCCTCGGAATGCATGCGCTTGGTGATGTCTTCGAAAGTAGAGTATACTTGATATGCTTTCTTTTTTCCCGGGTTGAACAGAGGGATAGAATTAATATTTATCCAACGAGTTTCTTCAATTTTAGGATTAAATACTCCCATAATTGCATTGCTTACCGGTTTCCCTGTTTTTAAAGCCACCATGGCAGGGTGTGTATCTCCGGGAAAATCCGTGCCGTCCTCGTGGATGGATTTCCATCGTGGATCAGTAGAGGTGCGTCCTTGCATCTGATCTAACGAAAGTCCCAGGATGTGCTCTGCCGAGGGATTTGCTGAAATTATCTTTCCCTTTTTATCTTGATGCACTACACCCTGGATCATGGTTTCAAACAAATTGCGAAATTTTATTTCGCTGTCCCTTCTTTCATTCTCAAATTGAATTCGTTGAGTGATATCTGATGAAATGCCTAACAAATATTCCGATTTCCCATATTTATCAAGGATAGGGATTTTTTGTGTCTGTAAAATTCTTATGCCTTTATTCTTGGTATGAATCGATTCTTCAGGCATATACGTCAGACCAGATCCCTTTAATGTTTTCTTATCCTTTGAAGTAAAGAAATCAGCTTCTTTCTTAGTAAAAAAGTCATAATCATTTTTACCAAATAGTTCATCTCTCGAATAACCAAGCAGTTCTTCGCCAGCTTTATTAAGGCGTACAAAGGTCAAATCTTTGGCATCTTTAAGGAAGATCATATCAGGAATATTTTCTATAATGGAGTCTAGAAGTAGATTAGTTCTTTTTAACTCATCCTCCATCTGCTTGCGCTGTGTGATGTCGTGAACAATACCATCAAAATATAAAATGGTCCCGGTATCGTCGTATACCACTTTCGCACTTTCGCTTACAAAAAGTTTCGTTCCGTCTTGCTTTATCCAGGCAGATTCAAATTCAAGTATTTGTCCATCTCTTTCAATTTTTCCCATAAAAACTGAATGCTGATAATTGGGATCAAATCCTTCCTCTTCCAAATTACGATGTGCAAGTTCTTCAAACGAGGAAAAGCCCAGCATTTTTACCAAGGTTGGATTCGCCATCAGGATTCTACCATCTTGAGTAGTTCGATATAATCCGATTAAAGTATTTTCATAAACACTACGGAATCGTTTGTCACTGTCTTTTTGTTCCTTCTCCACTTGCTTGCGTTGGGTTATGTCAAGGTTAATGCCCACCCATTTCATTATTTTACCAGTATCATCCTTAATCGGTCTTCCGATAGCTAGAACATTTCGATAGCTGCCGTCTTTTGCTCTGAATTGGTGTTCCTTCTCATAGTCTGCCCCAGTTTCGACACAACTGATCCAGTGATCTTTTGTCGGTTCAACATCCTCAGGTGGTAATAAACTCAGCCAGCCAAATTTTTGTATTTGTTCCATTGTCATACCGGTCATTTCAAGGAACGAAGAACTGCAATACGTACAATAGCCGGTGGCATCTGTAGTCCAGGCCCCATAGTCGATTGTCTCACCGAGAGTTCGATACTGCAATTCGCTCTGGATAAGTTCCTTCTCCGCTTGCTTGCGTTCGGTGATATTTTCCTGTATCACCACAACGTTTGTCACCTTGCCTTCAGGAGAAAATATTGGGAAAAATTTTATTTTAACAAAAATTTTATTATTGTTATATGGTGAAATGTATTCTTGCTCGAGTACATCTATCTCATTCCCATTTAATGCTTCCCTAATATGTTTATCAACACCGTATTCAATATTTTGTGGTACAGTAAGCGCGTTTGTTCCAAGAATTAAATCTTTATCGGGAACAGCATAAAATTTCAGAAACGCTTCATTAACAACCAATAGAATGCCATTGTCATCCAACACAAAAGTGGAAAGCGGTGACTGCTGTATGAGACGTTCAAGGAACTCGCTTTTTCTTTTTACTTCCTCCTCCGCCTGCTTGCGATCGGTGATGTCTTTTGTAAAGCCAAGAAATCGTGTTTCCGAAAGTTTAATGGCTTCTACAGTCCACCATCGAGTGGTCCCGTTTTTATATTTGAACCGCATATCTGCTGTTGCTGCGCCGGTTTCACGTATTTTTTTGAATTGAACCGAGTCATCTTTTGACGATTCTTCCGTACTCATATCCGAGATTGACATTTTTAAAAGTTCATTTTTCGAATACCCGGTTATTCTGCATGCTGCTTCGTTCACTTCGATATATTTCCCGAGTTCATTTACAACAAAAACGCCATCAGGAGCATTATCAACGTAACTCCGATATTTTTCTTCACTCCTTACAAGGGCTTTGTTAATTCTGGTCAATTCGTCGGCAGATTTTTTCAGTGCCAACGCGTCCTTGACAATGATCTGTTTCTGTTCGAATAGATTAAGAAATACTTCGATTTTACTTAGTAGAATATGATAGTTGACTGGTTTGAAGATATAATCGACTGCCCCGGAATTATACCCTTCAATCACACCAATATCGTTGGGACCGGCTGCCGTAAGAAAAATGATTGGTACTTTATTATCGGATCTTTTTTCATTCATCTTTATCGCCAGTTCATAACCACTCATACTGGGCATCCGAACGTCGATGATTGCCAATGAAAGTTCAATTCCCTTAATTTTCTTCAGGGCTTCATACCCAGAACGCGCCGATATCAGATTAGCTTTTGTTTTCTTAAGGACTACTTCAAGAAAGGTCAGATTGGCTTCGGTGTCATCTACAATAAGTATGTTTGGTAGATAATCCATTACAAATTAAATTCCCCATTTCTAACTAAAATGCTTTTTATCTGTGGATAGTCAAAGCGATTGGACGTCTTCGACCTAAAAGTTGTGTTGTGTATCCATTGAAACATCGATCTAGCCAAGCGAGTCTGAAGTAAAAGAATTCAATTTACAGATATCTCTAATAGTCCGTACATGGTCTTTTGTAATGGGTTATTTTTGAATTTTTTGATGTAGTCCGCTGCTCCTAACACTTTTCTAATTTGTCTTTCCATCAATAGTGCATCAGCAGGGTAATCTTCGAGAATTAAAATATGTATTATTTTTTCCATTGACCTTTATAATTAAAATCTGTCATTAGACTCTCACAAGGTATCTTTGAAAATATGAGTTGAATTTTGAATCACTGACTCCAGAAATAACTCTGAAAAGTGTGTAATTTCAATATCCACTCCAAGTAAAAAATACATAGACAGGTGGTTGCCAACAAACTCATATTGAAGGTCATTTTCATGTGGCTTTAACAAATTTCTGATATTTGTCCAATAAAAAATGATAGCAGGAGTTGGATACTCTTTCGTATAACTCCTGTATTTACAACGCTTTCAACGATAATAATATACTAGAGTATGTACTTTGAATAATTTCTTGTGTACTTTTACGTAATTGTTTTTCGATGTTCCGTCGAGCGAGAAGTGTACTTATAAAAACTGGGGGTTGGGGTTTGTGTTAAAAAGTACGTTTAATATGTTGGGAATACATGCTTCTCGTTCCACAAAGATTTGGCCGTCCACAACATCTCCACAATAGAAAGCCACTGTGAATCCAAAATTTTGAAGTCGATTTTCAATCTGAATATGCAAAATTCAGATGCGAAATTATATGGGAATCCGTACAAAAAATGAATTGCCTTGAGAATTATTGGGCTCGACACCTACATCAGCGTGGTGGGCATCGGCTATTTTTTTCACGATTGCCAGACCAAGGCCCCCGCCTCCCTTTGACAATCCCTCAAGCTGAATTTTTCTTTTAAATACTTTATCCCTGAATTTCTCTTCAATCGTTTGTCCAAGATCGTTCACCCGAATAGTGATGTGAGTACTAGATTTTTCTGCGATCAAAGTAATTGATTTCGCACTGCCACCATATTTAATGGCATTGCTGATGTAATTATCGAAAATTTCAGATATAATAGGATTAGCCCGGATTTCGATCTTTTCCTGAATCTGATTGTCTACAATAATTTGTTTTTATTGTAAAGTTCTTTTAAACCGTGAAAGGACCTCATGCACCATCAAGGATACATCAAGGTTTGTCAGCTCTATTTGATCCCCCACTTCGATTTTAGCCAGATTTGTGACATTGGTAATGATATGAAGGGATTGATCAATAGAGTCTTTCATGTATAACAATTCTTCGATATCAGAATGTGCATGCACAATCATTTCAGCAAAACCTTGAGCAGTTCCGATAGGATTTCTTAAATCATGGGTGATGATATCCAATAATAAATTCTTTAAATCATTTGATTTTTTCAACTCGTTTGTTCGCTGTAATACGATTTGTTCAAGTCGCTGATTCCGTCGCCGGATGTTGGTTAGTCTTCGACTAATTATATAAAAGAGAGAACTAAATACAAGTAGCAATCCGAAGACTCGAAATAATGCTGTCTGCCAGAATGGGGGCTTTATAAATATATTTATTCTGGCACCGGTATCATTCCATATACCGTCGTTATTAGAACCTGTTACTTGAAATGTATAAGCACCGGGGTGAAGATTCATATATTTTGCAACGCGGCTGTTGCCTGCATTGACCCAATCTTTATCATACCCGACCAGGATATATCTATATTTATTTTTTTCGGGAATTGAAAAATTCAGTGCAGAATAATGAATAGAAAATGCATTTTGTTGATATGTTAAATCAATCTTATCCAAATTTGTTATTACATGGGGCAGAGGGGAATCAGAGCCTGGTTTCACACGCTCGTTGAAGATATAAAAATCTGTTAAAACGATTTTTGGTACAAATGGATTGATGTTGATTTCAGACGGTCTGAATGCATTGAATCCGTTGATACCACCAAAGTACATGACTCCTGATTTTGTTTTATATGCTGCACCCTGATTGAATTCATTACTTTGAAGTCCATCCCGATAATCAAAATTATGAAAGCTCAATTTATCAGGATCAAATTTTGACAAACCTGAATTAGTACTTAGCCATAGATTGTCTTCTGCGTCAGCCAGGATACCATAGACAACATTACTAGCCAGCCCATCATTAGTGGTAAAATATTTTTTCTTTTTTGATTCCAAATCATATTGAACGAGACCGTAACCGTGGGTACCGATCCATAATTTCCCCCGTGCGTCATTGTGAATCGTATATATATCTATCTGATTATCAAGTGGTAGATACCTGATAAAATGCTCAGATTCATAATCAAAACGGTTTATTTCGCCACCACTTGTACCAATCCAGAGTTCCCCGGAATTATCGCAATATATTGTACTAATATAATCACCACTTATACTATTTGTGTCGCTTGGGGAATATGTATAGTTATAGAAAGTATCCTTTATTGGATCGTATTTACTTAATCCCCCTCCATAGGATCCGAACCACATCGTTCCTGCCGAGTCGCGACAAATGGAAAAAACTCCGTCCAGCCCGAATGTTGATGAATCAGTCTCAACCATTTTGAAATGCCTGAACTCATCCAACTGGGGGTTATACAAGTCGACACCTTCGCCGAATCCTATCCATAAATTGCCGTTCAAGTCTTCACCAATAGCACCAATGCTGTTACTGGCAATACTGTTATTGTTATCAGGAATGTTCATCATGTATGTAAAACTGTTGTTAGCTGGATCATATTTATTAACACCACCACCATCAGTCCCAATCAGGATTGCCCCGGAATTATCTTCAAAAATGTCATAGATTGAATTATTATTCAACTGGTTTGAACCATTTGGAAAATAGAAGTGGTGGGGAAATTTGCGTTTTCCCGGATCATATTTATTCAATCCGCCAGAGCCGGTACCGACCCAGATTACTCCAGCATTATCCTGATATATCGCGGGGATATAATTATCATTTATGGTGTTTGGATGTTCAGGATCATTTACCAAACGGGTAATTGTTCCGTTTCCAATATCAAGTCTATTTAGTCCATTATAGCTTCCAAACCACAAATTATTTGCGTTGTCCTCAAATATCGAAATTATTCCATTACCTGCCGTACTTTCAGTGTGTGGCAGGTCTTGCTGGTAAATTATCCTGTCGCCCGTTTTCGTATCCAGTTTTACCAGCCCTGAATTAGTGCCCAGCCAAAGAATCCCGCTGTCATCTACCATAAAAGTGTTTATTTCCGTATCAATCGAATCAATATTATTATTGATATTCAAATTATAATTAGTGAATTGACCTAATTCAGGATCAAAGCGACTCAGTCCATCATAAGTACAGATCCAGAGAAAACCATCAGCGCTTTCCGCTATTTTGAAAATATAATAAATCCAGCTGTCTATTGAATCACGGTTCGATCGTGCATAATGTTCAAATTGGTTTGTGTTGTGAATAAATTTATTAAGTCCTTCAGATGAACCAATCCAGATTGTGCCATCAGCACTCTCAATAATTGAATAAATATAATTGTCGCTCAAACTAGTTGAATCACCGGGGGTATACCGAAAGTTTGTGAAACGTTCAAGGCCAGGATCATAAACAGCAATACCAGCACCTTCAGTGCCAATCCACAATCTACCCTGACTGTCTTCGAAAATCGTGTTCACATAATTGGCCGAGATAGTGGTTGAATCTGCAGGATCGTGACGGAATATTTTAATATTGTATCCGTCATACCGATTCAATCCGTCTTGGGTACCAATCCATAGGAAGCCATTGCTGTCCTGAATGATACAATTTACGGTGCTTTGGGACAACCCATCCTTGATGGTAATGTGTTCAAATTCTGCCGATAGACCATTGTCAGCCGATAAAACCGACAGAATGATAAGGCTGCTGGTTAAGTATTTAATCTTTGTCATAAATTGATAATTCCGGAAGTTTCTGACAGTGATTCCGGTAATCTTTCGGACACTTATTTTAGCTTCCTAAAACTTCATTGTCAAGTTGCCTGATTACTCCGCTTTACCTTTTCCCCATTACTGCTTTGATCTTTTCTATCAAGTCTTTGGATACATAGGGTTTTTGGATAAAACCAGCCAGTCCTTTTCCTACGAACTGCTGGGTAGCATCTTGCTCATTGTAGCCACTTGTGAGAATCACTTTTATATCGGGTTTTAGCTTGCGAATCTCGCGGAAAACCTGTATTCCATCCTTATGGGGCATGGTAAGATCTAATAGTACACCTACAATTTTATCTGCATGTTCTTTGAATATTTCAACTGCCTCATGACCATCATCTGCGGTTAACACATCAAAGCTGAGTTTTTTAAGACATGTGTTGGCCAACGGTCAGGACGGCTTCCTCATCATCGGTAATCAAAAAGGTACCCTGTCCCTGCCACTCATTATCTTTCTAAAGAGAATTATCTGTGAGTGATTTGCTGCCATCAATATCTTCATACAGTGGGAATAATACTTTGAAAGTCGTTCCCTTGCCTTCTTCAGAATAGATCTTGACCATCCCGTGATGCCCTCTTACAATGCCTAATACAGTAGATAAATCTAACCCTCTCTCTGTGAATTTAGTTGTGAAGAAGGGTTCAAAGATTTTTGCCATGGTATCTTTGGAAAAATGAATTGGATTTTGAATCGCTGATTCCAGAAATAACTCTGAATAGTGTGTAATTTCATTATTCACTCCAAATAAAAAATACGTAGACAGAAGGTTGCCAACAAACTCATATCGAAGGTCATTTTCATGTGGTTTTAACAAATTTCCGTTATTTGTCAAATATAAATGGTAGCAAGATTTGGGCACACTTTCGTATAACTCATTTATTTACAACACCTTCTATAATTATCGTAAATTAGTGTATATACTTTGAATAATTTCTGGCATACCTATACGTCACTTTTTTTCGATTTTCAGTCGAGAGAGCAGTGTCGTAAATATAAATGTATAAATACCGATTTTAAGCTTATTTTGTCACTTCATGTCCTCTTATGTCACTTTATTGCGTAGTGTTTTACCAGATGTGAAGTTTATAATAACCGGGGAAAGTGTAACTTTGAAGATGTTTCGAACAATACGGCTAAGTCAAAGGACTTGCTAGAACTCAAATATTAAGTTCAACAAGTAAGATTATACACACCATCGCTCCATCAATACAGGGATAATAGTAACTTTTAGACAATCGTTATACAATTTTTTGGATACTTGTTTCGAAAAGATGTAGCTTTCACCTACCGTGACACACGAATCAAAATATATTGCTATACAGCCTGTCGAAAAAATTTTAATCCATTCCCTGGAAAATCAAGAGAAGCACCCTCCCACAATTCGAAACCGGAGATGGTGAAACATATGAAAATTGAAAGCTGGTCCACATTACATCCCTTTTTTAATACACAATTACCGATAGATAGTTACAATCACAGCATAGATCAGGGACTATTATATTAAAGAGATGTAAAGGCAACTATAATTGATACTCATGTTAACAGCCATGAGCCTACGGGAGTTTGCGGCAATTAAGAGTTTAGGTAAGATTTCTGCTCAAAACCTTGCTTTGATGGGTTTTTCTTTGATCATTACACTAACTGTAGCAGAAGTAGCATTACGTCTAATAGGTTGGATGCCGGGGCAGGTTAAATACAGCCAGTGGTTTCACCCTGTAAATTCTCTGCATTTAGTAGATGGATTTACTACGGACACTAACGGCATTTTCAAAGTCGATACCTCAATTGCCCATATAGTTGGAAAGATTTGTAAATCCAGTCCCGATATCCTTAATTCCTCAACCTTTAATTCTGTAGAACAAAATATCATACCAGAGGTTTGGTTAGTTTATAATAATACTAACACAGGAAAAAACGAATTCCAAAACAGGATAAGAGGTATCAAAACTGGTCAACTAAAGGATTGCTTTGACAGTACTCTCATCCATTATCAGAACAACCCCATTAATGACGATGGGTTTTACAGCATCCCGTTTAGTACCCATTGTGGGAATAGAACCAAGGTTCTGCTCCTTGGCGATTCATTCACATGGGGACATTCATCACTTGATAAAACAGGCAGTTTTTCAAATATACTTTTGGCTCGTGACTATATTGTATATAATACAGGTGTAAGTGGTGCGGATGTAGCACAATACAAGCGAATCCTTGAAACGTATTTTGAGCAGATTGACCCAGATGTGGTGGTTGTAAATTTTTATATGGGTAATGATGTGGAATATTTTCATCGTATTCCACAGCAGGACTCGCCCATTTTGTACAATACAAATGCGGGTAACTTGTATAGTTTTCAGTATGGTGTTCAATACTCTACCATGGAAAGTACGTATGCCATGGTGGTTCATCATATGAACATTCCGGAAGTGACCGTGCTTAATAGGATGGCGGCTTCTACAGCCATGGGTACCATTGTCTGGAATTATCTTGTTCAGATAGGGGTATATGACCCTCAATTTGAGAACGTTCTTGATAGACCTGAAATTCCGTATTGTAATAATGAATTGGAGTGGATGTTAGAGTTTTGTAATAGGAACAAAACACAATTCATACTAAGCGTAATTCCAAACTTGAATAAAGGCAATCTTGACGGAGCATCAACCATACCTCATCTGTTTGACGGTATTCCGTATAATGCACCAGATATGAGTCCTGAACTGTATAAACAAGATGATCTTCACTTTAATGAAAAGGGGCACCTGTTTTATGCAAATTATCTTGAAAAACTTATTGAGGAAAAATATCCAAATGATCGTGCTAAATGAAAATCTCTATTGTCGGCTTTAGAATCGCGTATGATTCTACCGAAATAACTATTAAATAAATTTGAAATTCAGGCAATTAATCCGACATTCAATTTAATAATATCATTTTTAATCTCTTCAGGTTAATTCCCCGCTGCTAGCGGCAGAGTAGTTCGTTGCAATAGATTATTTTTTCAACTATTTAATTATTCTTATCACTCAAAATAATGATGTGTAATTAAATATCTTCCTGTTTCTTCAGCGGCTAATTTTATACCTTTATAATTCCAATGCCAATTCCCATTTATATATAAATCTTGTGGGCGGTCATTATTA
>JABMOW010000075.1 GCA_013204025.1 Fidelibacterota bacterium
AAGAAAGACCCGGACTTCGGATATTCTTGGTTTGTTCTACCGAATCCCATGTACGGGAAATGGTGAGATGAAGGTAGAAGTACGAAGTGTGAAGGAAGAAATTGAAAGTTGAAAGCAAACACATTTCCGTCATCTCTGTGCTCTCAATTATGATCAAACAGGTTGTCTGACTTTTACTTTTACCGACGATCTTTTTTTAGACTCAATTATTCCCCATTTACATGACTGCCTTGATTGTGATGTTTACATTATTTAAATATTCACATACCAATGGGTTCATGTGGATAGTCCGTTTGCCGATTCTGAAAAGACAAAATTGTTGGATTCTGTATCACTCCTTTATTTAAATTCACTGCCCGACGAATCGTCTCATTTTTCTGCCACTCTTCATTGCCTCCTAAAATCGAAGGTAAATGGACGATGAGCGCGGCAGAGATCGATCTTGATGCGCTTTCCCAAAGATAGCTCGGTGTGTGATCCACGGCGTAGTAATCGACATTTTTAATCTTAAACATGGGATCTTTAAATGTGGTTGGCTTTGCAAAATAGAATCCCATGCCTTCGTCACAACTGACATCAATAATGAGACAACCTGGTTTGAGAGATGAACTTTCCTCTTCCGCCAAGAAAAGGATAGGATCATCAGGTTCCTGGAAGGTTCCATTGACGATGATATCAGATTCACTGATCAGATCAATAAGCGGCCTACAAGAACCGTCATGCTCTATAATCATCATGCGTGATTCACCCTCATTGCCTTCCCGAATACGGACATAATTACAATCCAATACCTCCTCACGAACCTCGTGATCCGGCCGTTGAATGCAAATAGTGATATCTCTAAATCCTCGCGCCTTGAGGGCGTAAATAGCACCACGACTAACCGCACCAAAACTGAATATTATCGTTTTTCGCTGGTTCCCGTAATGACCATCGATCCCCTTTAATCTGAGAGCGTGGAGTACAGCACAATATCCTGCCATTTCATTATTCTTATAAAAAGTGTGACGACCCATTACGCCATGAGGACTCCAAACAAACATATCTTCAAATGCGATTAGCGTTTGTTTCTTGTCGATAGCTACCTGCGTGAGAGATCGTTGTTGGACACAATGTACCCAACCCCAGAGGATTCCCCCTTCTCGCAATTCCAGTAAATCATTTATCGTCGGTTTGGGGATGATCACCCGACCAAGGCTGGCAAATAATTCGTGGCGGGATGCAATCCCACCGGATAGACTCGCAATTTCCGAATCCGAAATATTAAATTGTTTTCCATAGCCCTCTTCAAATATCAACTGACGACGTATCTCGATGGGAAGACGGGCGAGATGTTCCGGATGGATGGGCATTCGTTGTTCTTCTTCTTTTCTTGAGGTTCCGATGACTCCAAATGTTAAATTACTCATATTAATTCCTTTTTTTTAACAATCAAGGCAGGTGACTTCATTGAAGATTGATCAACGGACTTAATGGGTTTGTGTTTTGATATTCGTACATTTACACAACATAATGACTCCAATCATGTAAATATGGGCTCAATTCGAAGATTAACATACACTTGAAGACGCGATGGTTTTGGTAACGAATCTGATAAAATTTGTTTCAGGTCGCTAAAATTCTCCTCTTATAAAGTCAGAAGGGAAAAGTAAGAATTAAAGTGAAAATTTATAAATTACCGTATTTTCAAGACGGACATTAAACCAACCTCTAACTGGTAAAGGCCAGATTGTCACATTGAATCAGTCGATACATATTGTATTTCGACAGGCTAAATATGACGCAGTATAGAAATTTGTTTCAGCAAACACGGTTTATTTCATCAGCAATACCTTTTGAATTGAATGAAAACCCTCTGTCTGCATTCGCATCAGATAGAAACCGCTTGAGTAGTCGGATGCATTCCAAATGATTTCATAACTACCTGCTGGTTGATAATCGTTCACAAGACTGGTAACTTGTCTGCCCAGAATATCGTAAACCATGATCTCCACCTGACCTGCGATTGCCAGATCATAGCTGATGGTCGTCACAGGATTGAAAGGATTAGGATAGCAGGACTGCAGTCTGGTCTCATCCGGTACCAGAATATCCGAAGATACAACAATTGAACTGGTAATCACCGGAATCTTGACACCATGCTCCCCGGCAAGGATCAGGTCAACAAACTCAACCTGGCTTTCACCTTTGAATCCATCAACTGGACTGAAATCAAAGCTGATGATATCCGCCAATTGATTGAGATTGATCACCGCTCCTGACATGCTGAATAGCAGTCCCCGGACGATGCCATTTTCTTTATCCCGATACTCAAACATGAACTCATCCAGCAATGAAGCGGCACCATTGAAGACCAACTCTCCAGGATTGTACTGCAGGTCGAACTGTACTCCCATTACGGTAGCATCAGCATCAATGGTCAGGTGCAATTCATGTGCAGCTGATGCAGAACGATGCAGATTTGATGGATTCAACATGACGGTGGCAGTACCGGAGATGAGTAATGTCATTGACATTAAAAGCGTTAATATTGTTTTCATTTTATCTCTCCTTCTGATGTTTACTTATTAAATCAATTATCCTAAAGTCTAATTCTCTAAAATTATATTTACGATTTGCACAATATCAATAACGTCAATATTGCCATCTTCATTCACATCACCCAGTTCACAGTTCTCTAATGGTTCGCCCAAAATGCATCCAACGACAATAACAATGTCAAGGACGTCAAGCAGCCCATCCTGGTTGATATCACCAGGCAGACTGATTAGGAATACAAATGGGTCACTCACAGCTACACCGCAATGGATCACCTCCGCTAGAGTAGCAACCGTTGCAACCGTTGCTTTGACCACATTACTTGCAAAACTGAAATCCAAAGTACCCATCAAATCAACCGATGTATGATAATAAGGATTTCTAAAATTTCCAGTGTCTGTAAAAAATACAGCCTTATACCCCGCATCCCAAAATGGAGTATGATCACTTCTTCTAAAATCCGGGGCAATCTCACCATTACCTGGTACAGCACATGAAATCACCCTAAGTTCAGGAACAGAAACTGCAGCACAAGAATCAAATTGAGCCATGAGAAAGCTTGAATTTTCATTGGCAAAATTTGCGATAAAATTTCCACGAAAATCCTGGGCTTCAATTTCTTCATACGCCTCTGGGCAAAGAAGATCAAAACCGTAAGGAACCCCCTGACTCCCGGGCTCATCACTGTAATAGCCGATCATTTCGAAGTTGAATACACCGTCAATTTGTCCACCATCTGGTATGGCCTCACTGACATACTGGCTGCTTCCTACCATATAGGGAGAGGGTTCTTCAAGATCAAATCCGATAAACGTTATAGTATGTTTATAATTATATGCTGCTAAAACTCTCATGGCTTCCAGCATACCAGCAACGGCGGAACCATTATCATCTGCTCCCGGAGAGTTTGCGACAGTATCGAAATGACCATCAATGATAAAAATAACCTCTTCTTCTGTTTGCCCGGGTAACTGACCAATTATATTCGCAGCCTCATAACCTCCCAACATGAATTCATGTCGATTCACCTGCAAATTGTTTTGGATAAAGCTATTTTCAATAAAATCTTTCGTTTCTTCCAGATGATCGAACCCTGTAAATCGATGTCTCACACCTTCAAGAAATATCAGGTCGCTGATTAAGTTTGATGGATCAACTGCCTCTACTAATTCTGCTATATCAATCTCAAATAAATCATCAGCTACAATTTTGGCTCTAAAAATGTTGGATGAATCAATAGCACTTGGAGGATAATACCATAAAATTTGTTTCTGATTGCCTGACAGAACCGGATAACCAACATCTCCCTCTAACAAATCTGCAGGAAAAACATACGTCTGTCCATCATCGTTTGAAATTTTAAGTGTTACAGACATAGGATCACCTTCAGTATCTAATAGGTCATAGTTAATGATCACGACATCATTTTGTATGTCAACAACCGGAGATATATTACTTATTTCTGGCGGGGTATTTTGTGCCCCGAGTCCACAAACAAAAATAATAATTAATAATTGGTGGAATGGTGTTAATTTGAAAATAAATCTATTCATTTCGTAGCTCTCTTCCTTTGTTTATTTAGTACATATTTTGTTGTTTCCATTTTCAATATTTCATCCCAACATCAAAATAGAGAACCCAGGTTTAACCATTCGAAGAAGTATACAGATTGAGTAGTATTTGCAAAATTCGGTCTCAAATATTACAGTCAATTTTGTCAATTATTCAATATGGTGTCTACTATCGTCACCACATCCAATATATCCAGAATCCCATCCAAATTTGTATCAACGGTCGTCAACTGTTCAGGGGTCAGTTCTGTCAGATCCAGTATATGTTCTATGACGATCACAATATCCAGAACATCCAGTGCGTAATCCCCATTCACGTCATAGGGTGGAAGTATGTGGTGATCTCAAGCGGTTCACCCTGCCAGATGCCAGCACCGACCAGAATTTCTCCATATTCATCTTCGCAGTTACCGAAGTTGATCAGTCCGTTGTAATCCAGTAACCACGAATGGAGCAAATGAAAACGGAAGCTAGAAAAAGTTAACGAGTTGGGGAAAAGAAGTCAGAAGTGTGAAGTTAGAAATATGAAGATATTTGAAGCGGGAAGTTGTAACAATTGTTGAAATGTGTCACGTTGAGCCCCTTGATTGGCTCGGGATACCACCTGTCGAAATGTGAGGAATTGACATGTTGATAAATTTTGCTCACACCGACATTAGGTTTCATTTCGTCCGGCAATAAAAAAGAATTCCATCGATACTTTGCGACGTTCCTCATCGCCCCAACGGGATTTTATTTGCTCATAACTTTCGTGGAAAAAGTCCTTACCTACATCATCCATACAGCGACGCGTTGCTGACCAACTGTGAAGGTAGGTGAAAAAATCGTTCACATCCCAGTCCACGCACATGTGAAATGTGGGTGGATGAAGTGGTGTGAATGGAAAATGTACATCGGTATATCCGTCCCACAATAGTCTGTTTTGGGGTGCCCAGTACGGTTTGATGATCTTTAAAAATGTTTCATTTAAGATACCATCTAACGGTGTCTCGAGTCTGGGCCAGGTATATCCCCAAGCTGCGAACACACACCCCGGTTTGAGTACACGTTTTACTTCCGGCCAAAACGTATTGTAGTGAAACCAATGAAGGGACTGCGCAACACAGACCGCGTCAAAACTGTTGTCGTCAAAATGTGTGGATTCTGATGCCTGAACCGAAAAATTGACTCGGTCATATTCTGGGGCATTTGCTATTTGTTCAGGACTGATATCGCTGGCTTCAACGATGTGAAAGTAATGTTGCAAATCTGCGGCTGCCTGACCGTTTCCGCATGCGGCATCCCAAACTTTTTCAGTAGATTGACAGACTTCAGCCAGCCATTCAAACAGTTGCTTTGGATATCGAGGACGAGCCTTTGCATAGATTTCAGATTTATCGCTGAAGAGTGTGTGGGTATTCAAAGTTACCTCATAATTACACTTAAAGTTCTGGTACTCAATTGATTTTATACCAACCGTTTTTCCTGCATTTTTTATTATTCATAAAATTCCGAGAGTTATTCGTCTAGAATCCAATTAATGATAACCTTGATATCAACTTGGTTATAGCTGATGCAGAATTCCTGATCAAAAAGAACATGCCCATATCATCAATGGTACTATCCGGGTCAAGAAATGGTCAGACGATTCATATTGTTTGGACTTGCACTAAAACCCGGTATCTACCTGTGTGAGCCAAAGTACCGATTTGTCTGTGCACAATACGTTTCATAAGCTGCACTGTGCCGTTTCTTGAGATAATTCTCCTCCTGAAGAATCTGATAATGCAGTCCCAGCACAATTAATACCGCAAACAGCAAAAACACTACGGCTCCATTCACCAAGAATGTCCCGATGAAATAAAGATCTAAGAAAACAAATATCGGATTTCTGGAAACCGCGAACGCCCCACTCTTCACAAGTTCACCAGGTTTTTGGGTATCAATCCCGACGCGCCAGGAGTCTCCAAATGAGACCAATGCCCACACAAACAAAACAAATGATAGGGCAATGAGTAATAATCCAACTCCTTTTACGAATATTGAATCGAATAAAATAACTTCTAAGAATCCATGGAAGAGATGAAATTTGACAGATAACGCATACATAAGTACTTCTATAGTCCACGCAACCAACCCAAAGAAGAAAAGGATCTCTACTATCTGCCGAACCCCTTTTTTACCCACACCCAGAGTAATGGTGTTGATATTTTTCCAGAAGCGGAGATATAACGTCCTGCCACCAAATACCAGAAGGAAAAACAAAATTCCAAAGATTTGAAAGTAATCAAAGAATTGCATCCAGTTTACCTCTCTAAATAAAATGTTAACAGCATGAAATTCGTTTATGGTTAACCAATCTCACTTTTGTATTCATCGTAACGCTGGCACAAAGTCTGTCCAAACCGTCTGATCACTTTGTTGGGAATGTCACATCCGGTGCTGCCCAAGTGAGAGTATCGCCAATAATTTGATGGGGATAACTAACAATCTCCAGTCTTTCTGGTATCACTTTGAAGGGGATAAACATTGACCTATCCGGATAAAATTCTTCCCAGCTTGTCATGAAGTGATTTGCTTTTTCAGTAGGATCATTTGTCAGTTCTGCTAGTCCCCGAATAGTTACATATCCATTTCCGCGTGGAGCTTCGTAATATAACGTCACCCGAGGATCATGACTGATTTCCTTCACCTTCCGGCTGTTGACATTGGTGCCAAACCATACTACCATATTATCATCCGGTGGAAACGGGAACATGGTCCTCGCCTGTGGATGGCCTGTATCATCAATGGTGATGAGGGCACAATACTGCGACGCTTCCATGAGTTCACGGGCAGCGGTAAGGAGGGAATCCCGGCTGTGGGTGGGTGATATCGTTTCTTGAGCACCGATGATCCCGAGCATGCAGATGATCAACCAGATTGGTATTGATAATCTATAACTTCGATTTTTATTATTCGAATCGTATTGGCTATCCATGTAGTCCTCCGTCAATATTTTAAAGATAAAAGATCAAGTCTCGCTGACTTCCTTTGATTACGTTTCATTATCTGATAAACAGAAAAACTACCAATTGGGCTGGAGGTATCCAAATCAGCAATATGTGTCATATTTTATTGGACAAAATTAAATGTAATTTGCAGTCCAAAGTCAATTCTTAATGAATATAAATGATATCAGGATATCAGGATATCATTATTAAAATTGTTATGACAATAGTTCGCAATAATGGCAATTTTTATGATGCAGAATATGTAGGTATTTCTATTAATTACTGTCTGTTCGAATTCAAATAATAAGAAAAAATCAAATAATTAAAAAGAAAATAAGGAGTTTTATGATACGCATAATTGCACTTGCCCTAATTACGACGTTTGTGTTTTGGGGATGCGAAAGCGATGATGATAATGGATCCACATTTGTTGGGCTAGAAGTTGCAACTGTTACTACCGGTCCGGCAATAGATGGTGTTGGTGGTGATGCCGCCTGGGATAATGCCACATCTTTTATCATGGAAACAGGAACATCTGGTGAATATACTAACGCTTTTGGTCAAATCGATGTGACTCTAAAAGCTGTACAAGATGATCAATATGTTTATTTCCTGGCCTCATGGGCTGATGCTGATGAAGACGTTAGCAAAAGCCAATGGAGCTATCATTCATCTGGTTGGAGTCAATCCGAAAGTGAAGACCGTCTTTACATGATGTGGGACACAGGTTTTAACGGTACAGAAGGTGCCGATTGTGCTACCATGTGCCATGTAGGTGATGGACAGATGTATACTACCGGTGGTGGTTGGGTAGACGTCTGGCATTGGAAAGCTCACCGGACGAATCCTCTTGGACATCTTGATGACAAATACTTTGATGCTGAAATTGGTAGTGATGGCGGACGTCACGGTGATGCCAAAACAATCGGTATGTATTCTAACAATAAAGATAACGGATTGCCTTTATATTCAGGACCTCTCACTGATGGTCATTTTCTGATTATCCCAGCTGGTGGTGATGTAAGTGGATTTACAGCATTTGTTGACGATGCTACCACACAAGCTATGACCATCCCAGGTTATATCCTGAACGAAAATGCTGATGGAAGCCGTGCTGATGTAGAAGCTAAAGGTGTCTGGAATAACGGGTTCTGGACTTTAGAAATCAAAAGATTACTTGATACAGACAATGCTGGTGATGATGTCATATTTGTTGCTGGCAACACATATCAGATGTCATTCGCAGTCACTGATAATTCAGGTGGAGACCACTCAGGTGCTGCGCCTATCGATGTAAAATTCTAAACGGGTTTTATAATATATTAAACGGAGTAAAAGAAGTCTTTCTTTTGCTCCGTTTTTTTATGGGGAAATAGAGACAATCAGGGATTAGATATTTTTCTCCAGGTTTCTATCATAAACTGATATGCCGCATCGTATGTATTTTCGATCACACCATCCAGTATTGCTTCTTCGACTGCGGTTTTAATTTTTCCGATTATCGGTCCGGGTTGAAGTTTCAGCTCTTTCATGATCACATCACCTCGCACCGGTGATTGGAATTTACGCATCTCATCCCGAAGCTGCACATCCTGCATCATGATCTCCACCCGATCGAAATTTGCGATATACTGTTTCACTTTCGCTGAATTTTTTGTCGTTATATCTGCCCGACATAATATCATCAGATCGTCGATATCCTCACCTGCCTCAAACATTACTCGGCGAATAGCGCTATCGGTAATTTCTTTTTTTGCAAGCGCAATGGGACGAAGGTGTAGTTTGGTCATCTTCATCAGATAATCGCGTAAATCTTTGGAGAGCTTCATTCGTTTTCCAACGTGTAAAAGCATCCGTTTACCGATTTCCTCATGCCCGTGGAATGTCCAGCCCTTGCCTTTTTGAAATCGTTTTGTGCGAGGTTTGGCGATATCATGGACCAACGCAGCAAACCGAACTTCCATTTTCGGAGTTAGTTTTGCAGTATTGTCCACTACCTGAAGCGTATGCAAAAACACATCTTTGTGTCCTTTTCCATCGATTACATCCACACCGGACATGACATCCAATTCAGGAAAAGCTGTTTGTAAAAGTCCACCTTCTTTCATAATCAGAAATCCACGGCTGGGAGTATTCGTTTTCAAGGTTTTGATAATCTCTTCGGTGACCCGTTCGCGGGAAATGATGGTCAGGCGGTCCTTCTGTCTTAAAATAGCCTGAAATACTTCAGGAACAATTTCAAATTCTAGTTGGGCGGCAAATCGGGCGGCACGCATCATCCTGAGGGGGTCGTCTGAAAAAGTATCATCCGGTGCTAATGGTGTCCGGAGAACCCTTTTTTGTATATCCTGAATCCCTCTGAAAGGATCACTGATATCACCGTAATTTCCTGGAGATAAAGACACAGCCATGGCGTTCACGGTAAAGTCCCGACGTGATAAGTCTTCCTTTACAGATGCTGCTGTAACTTCCGGTTTCCGTGAATCCGGATGATAGATTTCTGTCCGGGAGGTTGCCACTTCGATTTCCATTCCATCATATGGAATCAGGGCAGTTTTAAATTTTTCGTAAACGACAATATTATGAATTCCCAGTCGGGTGGCAAATTGATGTGCGAATGCAATCCCGTCTCCTTCGACCATCAGGTCGATATCTTTGTTTGGTCTTCCAAGAAAAAGGTCACGCACATAACCACCTACCAAATAGACGGGAAATCCAAGCTGATCCCCAAGAATGCCTGCATCCCTGAAAATCTTAGCGTGGTACGGGTTGTGTTCCAATAATGTTAAAATGTTACTCATTCAGAGAGGAAAGTTATATTGTTATCCCCGTTCATTAATAGAGTTTCGTCCCTGATACAGACAATCATATGGCCGTTGGCAAAATTTTGGGGTATTTGGATAAGTGTTATTATTTTCTCCTTCCTTCGATGATACGGAATTTCATAATTTTAACAAGTTTAATATCTAACTTCATTAGACTACAATAAAGGAAATATGAACCCACAATACAAAGTAGGCAAAACAAAAGGCCGTCTCCTGTACTTTTTCCAGACCCGAGGAAAAAACTTGGAATTAATTCTATTCATGGCTATTTTCGGAATATTTTCTACCGTCATGTTGGGAAAATATATGGAAGTAAAAACTGCAGTCGCCGTCGCTTCTGAACAGGTTTTTTTAGGTAATTTGCGATCGGCACTCCTATTATTTGCTGCCGAAAAAGTCGTTGATACAGGGAGACGAACATTTCCTGATCCCCAGTCCTCCATTCTGGACAGACTTCTGAAATTAGGACATGTGAACTGGAGTTACAAACCTCTGGATGAAGCGACTGGGAGAATAGAGTATGATCCTGGAAATGAAATACAGGGTATCTGGTATTATACTATCAGTCCCACTTTTCCAGACAGCACCGAGTTTGTTCTCGTCAGAGGGATGACCGGTTTACATCCATTTAAAAGTGAGAGTGATAAGTAATCATTCTGACCGATGGATTTATCACCGCAGTTATAAATTATTAGAACCACTTATTATTCATTGGTAAATAAATATTGAACACACTGCAACAAAAAGTACTCCCTATCTTTTTCAAGAACATCTGTACGTCTATAAATGTTCTTTTATGAGCGGTTGTAATATCATTAATTTTGTTAGCTAATTCTGATTGTGTACAGATATTTTAAATGAAAAAACAAGTTATTATCAGTTTGATCTATTTTACCGCTGCGATGTTCTTAACATGTTCAGCGGACTCGGACTCATTTATCCTACCAATGGAGACCCCCGATACCTCGTTGATCATACAAAATTTGTCCACTTCTAATTATCTTTTAGAATCAGGTGGAGATACGTGTCTGATATCGGCGACAGTTGTGAATGCCTCCGGTTCAACTTTGGAAGGCATTAAAGTTATTTTCGAAGTCCCGCACGATAGTTCCGGATCCATTTCATATCCCGATGATCTAGCTTACTCCTTATCGGATTCTATCGGTAGCGTAAGTGCATATTATACTTCTCCTGACAATAATTATGGTGATTTTCAAATTACCGCACGTTCCGGGACGGTATCAGATTCTTTGATGATTACTGTAATCCCTATTATTACATCGATCCAATTAACGGCTAATATGACTTCAATCATTGGTGATGGAGAGTCGGTTTTCCAACTTAGCGCTCGTCCCATCAGTACCGCGGGGAATGTTTCGGATCTTGGACTTTACCTTTCAACAGATTTCGGGTACATGAGTGATGCTCTTGTTTATACAGATAGCACCGGGTTCGCTTATGGCATTTTACATAGTGTCCCTACAGGAGACGATATTTCTTCTGTCGTTAGATGCTGGGTGGCTGACAATCCATCTAAAAGAGATAGTATTTCAGTTTACTTTTTGGGTATCAGTGTCCAGCTCGCGACTGACTCTAATTATATACAATCCTCCAATGACAGTACCCGAGTGATTGCTTTAGTCAGCGAATCCACAACATCAAATCCCATCCCTAATAAAATTGTAACTTGGAACACCACATTGGGGAATATCGGGGGACAAAGTATTACAAATTTGAGCGGAGAAGCTGAAACTTACCTGGTAAGTACTGGCATCAGTGGTTCTGCTCAAATTACCGCAAATATTGGAAATGGTCTTGCAGGATCAACGCCCGTCATTATTGTTCACGGTGGCGCAAGCAATCTTTCGATGAGCGCTTCTTCTGCCAGCATCCTTGCAAATGGTGCACGTTCATCAGTGATTACTGCCTTCGTGACTGATGCCACAGGAAATGCCTTGGAGGGGATCGGTGTTAGTATAAATCATAGCGTTGGGACGATCACCACCACCTATGGTGTTACAGACAACCAGGGATTCACTACTTTTGAATTGGTTAGCCCTGTGAGTAATTTCGATATCAGTACAACGGTTACCTGATCGGTTGTTGGAAACTCTGGATTATCGGATTCTGTGGATATCCAATTTCGAGGTATTTCCATAACTGTGATTACACCAGTACCCAATTTATTAGTATCTGATGGGGTCAGTACGTTGGATATATACGCTGACATATTTGAAACTACGTCCTTGACTCCAATATCAAACGAAACTGTCCAATGGACCACAACTCTCGGGAATATTGATACAACTACAATGACTGATGTTCTTGGAAATACACACACGGTCCTGTACTCCGATGTTGATCTTACAGGGACTGCACTAGTGAGAGCTCATATTGGCAACATGGAAATTTTCTCATCTGCAACAATCAATCTTATTACGTTGGCGGTGGCTGGTATTTCAGTTGTACCGCAATTCACCAGCATTTTAGCTGATGGATTAGAAACGGATAGTTTGATTGTCACTGCATTTGATGATCTTGGTGGTCTGGTGGAGGATGCCAATATCCGATTTACTACAGACGCAGGATTATTTTCTAACGACCAACAGGAAATTCACCTGATAACCAATGCAAGCGGAGTAGCCGAGGCGGTTCTCAAAAGTCAACCCGGTATGTTTGATCTGCCCGCACACGTCATTGTATCATCATTCGAAAATCCGTCGGTATCAGAATTGTCGAACATCATGTTCAGAGGAATTACTATTACTGTAAATTCTACCGAACCTGCCATTATTGCGAACGAATTTTCAACTACGACCATTACTGCTCAGGTAAAAGAGACATCAAATGGAAATCCATTAGTCGAAAAAACTGTAACCTGGGCAACAAATCTGGGAATAATTGAGCCACCATCATCAATAACAAATTCAACTGGTGAAGCAATTACTACTTTACATGCTCAAAATAATGTTGGTACTGCAACAGTTCAAGCGATATATGGAGGGGGACAAATACCATTATCAGGTTTAATTACAGTTGAATTATTACCTCAGCCCACTCCTTTCGCAATTTTATTAAATTCAAATTATAACGGAATTATTGACAATAATTCCTCCTTGACAATCTCAAGTACACTTACTGATGTTTCTTCCAACCCAATAATTAATTACGATGTTAGTTTCTCTGTAACACCACCTGCGATTGGATCACTTTCAAACTCAACTCAGTCTACTAATCAAGATGGGGAAGCAAATACTCAATTTATATATCCAATTCAATTTAGCGGTACCAATGTATCATTCACTGTGACTGCTGGTCCGGTCCAAAATAGTATTCAGGTCACATTGCCATGATCAGAATCTGGAATAAATTTCAAGCGGTATTTCCGATCTTTCTCCTTTTAGTGATTTTTGTAAGTGAATCTCAAGCGCAATTAGAGTTTTCGTATACCGGGATTCAAACCAGTTTTCAGAAAAAAATCTTAAGTGATATACCAATCGAAACCGATGCTTATCAACTAACCTGGAATTTTTATAATTCAAAAATTTACGCAGGTGAACTTGGTATAGGTGCGGGCAATGTAAGAATTCCATCACAAAATGACAGCTGGTCTGATTTGAGCAGTAAAGGATTATTTTCTACTCATTTCATTTATACTCGCTTTATTAGATTTGTTTATTTTTCTTCAGGAATTCATTTCCAAAAAATTACAGGGGACGTTGAATCAACCATTCCTGATGAAAACTCCATTTCAGGATTTGATAAGTTCATTCAGCATAATACTTATTATTTTTACGAATTTCCAGTTTCCACCGGGTTAGCGTTGTCACTTGAACGATTTTCAGTTAGGACAGGTGTTATTCATTCTTATTATTTTGGGAGACAAAATTACACCCAGTATCTCTATCAGGGATTGGGAAATGTGGCTGTAAATGCAGATCAGAGAACATTCTCGGATAAGGACAATGATTACTTCTTCGAAGCCGAGTTCGCATATAATTTTGCGAAAAAATACCAGATAAAACTGTACTATTCTGTTCCCATAGATCAAAACGATCCGGCAGCAGGATTTTCTCAATCAGACCAACAAACCATTAGATTTTTCATCGGTAGTATTTTTAATTAGAATAATCTAAAAATTTTACTAATATTTAATTCAAAAATGACTAAATTCTAAAAAAGATTAACAGGAAAAAGAGAGGCAAAGAAAATGAAATTTATCATTACTATTCTCATAGGCATATCAATGACTTTTGGAGTCACGTTGAATGTAGGCTCCGGACAAACGTATTCGACAATACAGGCCGGGATCAATGCATCAGCAAATGGCGATACGGTTCTGGTGTTTCCAGGTACGTATTCCCAAAATCTAAACTATAACGGCAAAAACATTGTCGTCAGTTCAAGATTTTTGTTATCAGACTCCACAAGTTATATTGAAAGTACTATCATCAGTGGAAACAATAACGGATCTGCGGTCATATTTAATAGCAGCGAAACCAGCAGTGCAGTACTTACCGGTTTTACCGTACAAAACGGGTATGCATTTAACGGAGGTGGGATTTATGTTCAAAATGCCAGCCCGACGTTAAATTTCCTATTGATAAAATCCAATAATGCTTATTTTACTGGTGCAGGATTATATTTTCTGAATTCCACCTCTGCACTCTCCAATTTGACAGTGGTTGCCAATACTGCTGTAAATAATGGTGGTGGCATCGACAAGGTGAATTCAACTTTGACTATCAGTAATTCAATATTCTGGACCAATACTCCAAACGGTATTTCAAACAACTCATTTACCGCTACTTATTCAGATGTTGAATCACCAACAGATTCAACTTATACCGGTACTGGTAACATCAATGCCGACCCCACTTTTGTGGATGCAACAAACGGAGATTATAATATTTCCGGTGGAAGCCCGTGTATCGATGCAGCTAATCCTGCTTCTCCAAATGATTTGTATGGAACGCCTATGGATATGGGTGCACTTTATTTTGCTCCGACACAGGGGTGTATGGATAACACAGCTTATAATTATGACGCTGGCGCATACAGCGATCCCGGGAATGTTTGCGAGTACTACCCTGTTGCAGCCAATGTGAGCGTGAGTGTTACAGAAGATACTCCCTCAGCGATTGCTTTTAGCGTAACTGATGCAAATGTTGGAGATACTTTTAGCTATACAATTTACACACAGACCAGTAACGGTATCGTTACCATCGCAGATCCTGCAATCGCAACAGGAAGTTATACACCTAGCGCGGATTATTATGGTTTAGATACGCTTAGTTATATTGTTACCGATGACAGCCAATATCTATTATCAGATACTGCATTTGTGTATTTCAGCATAACCGCAATTAATGATGCGCCTATTTTAACTGCAATTGGTAATCAAACCATGGTTTTCAATTCACCTTTGACTATAACAGTTTCAGGCACGGATATTGATGACCTTGATGATATACTTGAATTTACTGCCACGACGGCTTCATCATTTCTGACTCTTTCTTTTGTTGCTAACAGTTTAACCATTACTCCCACAGAGTTTTGGGGAGGGACTGGTGATGTCACTGTAACGGTTACCGATGCAAGCGGTTTAATAGATAGTGAGACATTTACAGTGACCCATATGCCAACTGGCGATTATGTATCTTTATCCATTGGTGTGATCGACTTCGCAAACCACGTCATTCCCATTATGATGGATAATCCGATGCCTATTGCCGGTTTTCAATTTCAATTATCACCCGATATTATCACCGTGACCGGTCCATATGGTGGGCGAGCTGCAAATCTGGGTTGGGTGAATAACCTTACACTTAACAATAATACTATTTTGGGTTATATGACGACTAATTTACCGCCCATATCAATATATGCGCCTGGAGATAGTGCCCTGACTTATTTACCTTTCGCGGCAGGTGCTTGGGCAGGTGGACCTGAAATCTGTCTACAGAATGTGGTTTTATCCGATACACTGGCACAGGATGTGGTTGCAGTGATTGATACCTGCATAACCTATGGTGCAGGATGGGGTTCCAACATTCGCCATGATGTTACCCAGGATGCATTGGTAAATGTGAGTGATATTGTGACTATCGTCAATTATGTTCTGGGTTTAGCTACTCCGAATGCTTTCGAGCTGTGGGCAGGTGATTCTAATGAAGATGGCGTCATTGATGTTGTGGATATTGTGTACATCGTCCAAGTCATTCTTGGCGTGATTGTGCCTCGAGATGGTGATCTGATGAGCGCCGACATTTCTTTTAATCAGAGTCAGTTCATGCTAGATTCCGAAGGTACGATTGCAGGAATTGAAATTGACTATGAAGGCACCTTGATTATCACCGAACGATATTTACCGGAATCATGGGAAATTCACCAATCCGCAGAAAAATTACTCATATTCAACTTCGGTAGTGAAGAACTTCAGTCAGATCATTTGTTTGATTTTACGGGTAATTTTAATATTACGTCAACCCTGTTAACGGATTGGAGCGGAAATACGGTTTCAGCGGATGTCATAGGAATTCCTCTAACATTCTCATTGCAACCAGCATATCCAAACCCATTTAATCCGACAACCACATTGCAGTATTCTCTCATGACTGAAACAGTGGTTAAAATCGTGATTTATGACATACTGGGAAACCAGGTAGAAGTCCTGACTCATAGTGAACAATTTGCCGGTAATCATTCGGTAGTTTGGGATGCCAGTGATATTTCAAGCGGTATGTACTTTGTTAAAATGATCACACCTGAATTCTCCCAAACACAAAAACTTATTTTCCTCAAGTAAGGACATTTAATTGAAAATAAAAATCCCTGTTGGCACAATTCAACGGGGATTTTTATTTTGAAAAGCTGATAAAAATGAAGTTTATCCCTATACTACTTCTCATATTTGGAATTTCTTTTGCTACGACGATCCAAGTACCGGGAAATTTTTCAACGATCCAAGCTGGTATAAACGCCACCATAGACGGGGATACGGTATTGGTTCAACCTGGAGAATATTTTGAAAATATCAACTATTTCGGAAAAGCCATTTTATTGACATCCACGCACTTATTATCTAATAATGATGATGACATTCGATCCACTATCATTAATGGAAATAATACCGGAAGTGTTGTTCGGTTCAACAATGAAGAAGGATCATCATCAATTATTCATGGTTTTACTCTAACAAACGGAAACACCTATAATGGTGGAGGAATCTACTGTTCTGGTTCCAGTCCCACAATCCGATATGTGACAATTACGGGAAACCATGCCATTTATAACGGTGGTGGAGTTATCGCCTATTTCAACTCTCACCCCAAATTGATATCAGTCACTGTCTACGATAATACTGCTGATGGAAACGCCGGAGGGATTTATTTGTGGGAATCTCAAATTACTTTGGTCAATTCCATTTTATGGGATAATCCTCCCCATGAGGTTTACTGTAACATCAGTGGGGCATTCAATACCGTTACAGTAGCCTATTCCGATATCGAGGGCGGTATGAACGGTATTTTTACCAATAGCAACGGTTCAATCATTTGGCAGTCAGGCAATATCAATTCGGATCCTTTTTTCAGAGATATTGAAACCGGCGACCTACAGTTAACTTATGGCTCACCCTGCATCGATTCCGGTACGACTTATTACTCAACCGACGGGAATGTGCTTGTGAACCTAATGCCAGAGGATTACGATGGGATTGGTCCGGACATGGGTGGATATGAATTTCATTCCATTTACGGTTGTACGGACGAAAATGCATTTAATTACAACCCTGATGCTACCATTGATGACGACTCATGCGAATACCTTTGGGGATGTACAGATAGTAACGCTGCAAATTTTGACCCAGATGCCTTCTATGATGATGGGACTTGCGAATATGCACCTCAACTTTTACCCATTCAAAATCAATCCATAAACGAAGATACAAGTTTGGAGATTTTCCTGTTTGCTGAAGATATTGACAGTGAGCAAATCTACTTTTCCGCCACCAGCGATACGCTGTTTGTTTCAGTATCAGTTACCACCGATTTACTAATGATTGTCCCTGACGCTAATTGGTTTGGTACTGCCCATATTACAGTTGCAGTGACCGACGGAGTGTATTCAGATGAACAAGTGTTTACTTTGGTTGTATTGCCTATTGCCGATCCTCCCGAACTCATAAATCCAGGGGATCAGGAAATTTATGAGAACCAACAAGTTTCCATTATTTTAGATGCGGTTGATAACGATAACGAATTGATCTATTTTTCTGCACAGACTGATACTAATGCGATTGCTATAAGTGTTCAGGGAGATACATTAAACATGACTCCTGCTCCCCAATGGTACGGATCGGCAACTATTACTGTAGCGGTATCTGATGGACTGTATCAGAATCAACAGGAATTTATCTTATCGGTGCTATCGGCTTTTGACGACGTTAATCTCGGATTTGGTGAATTGTGGATGGACTCATTAAAAGTTGAAGTGAGCATTTCCAGCGAAACAGATATTTCTGGTTTTCAGTTACAGATCACTGGTGATAATTTGACGATAGACCGAATACGAGGTGGATGGGTTGATGAATATGGATTTGTCATGCAATTCAACCCCGAGACGCAGATTATCATTGGGTTCTCACCGTTGGGAGATGTCCTACCTGCGAATCCTGACGGTATATTATTCAATCTTTATTTTGACGGGTGGGGAGATCCTGAACTTTGTCTCAATAATGTTGTCATAACACGACCCAATGGTACAGAAGCAAATGTGATCCCCGGTGAATGTGTTTTGATTGATTTTCCTTTAGGCGATGTTACCAATGATGGCAGCATTGACATTCTGGACGTGGTCTCTCTCGTATCAATCGTTCTATCTGGTGGAAATGGATCCCCTTATCAATTCTGGGCAGGGGATCTGAATAGTGATGGTGAGATAAATATTACTGATATTGTAAACATGGTACAGATCATTCTTAATCAGGATTTTTAGATTCAGGTTTAGTTTTCTTTTATAACTTCTTGAAAACGATTATCATGGGGAAATTGCAAAGTAAACATGGTGCCTTTCCCCTGTTCACTTTGAATCGTAACTCCAACATGATTCAGATCAAGATAGCGCTTTGTGAGTGATAGCCCCAGACCTACACCCTGATACTTCTTTGAATAACCACTGCTCTCTTGCGTAAACACATCAAATAATTCCTGTTGATATTTTTCAGACATTCCAATCCCCGTGTCTTTTATCTGCAATATCTGATTTTCAGGAGTTCCTGATAATTGGATTGAGACTTCGCCCTTATCCGTATATTTAATTGCGTTGTCAATAATATGCTCTACAGATGTCAGAATTAATTGTTTGTCACCAATAAAATTGGCAGAATACATATTGTCATTAATAAAATTCAGGTTAATCTTTTTATCTTTCGCAACCAATTCAAATTGAGGAAGAATCGTCTCGAGCAATTCCGCGAGATCGAATTCTTTAACCAGCAGGTTGATTATGCCGGTTTCCAATTCTGATATTTCAAGTATTTCATGCATCGTCCGTTTAAGGCGCTCACCGCTGATGGCGATATTTTCAAAATATTCCAGCTGTTCTTCACCCAAGTGATGCATGACTTCCATTTTTACCAGATCAGAGAAACCTAAAATGGAATTCAATGGCGTCCTGAGCTCATGTGACATATTTGCCATGAAATGAGATTTTACTTCATTGGCTTTGCGAGCTTCTTCCAACGCTTTTTCTCTCTCAAGTTCAGCAAATTTTTTAGCGGTGACATCTTCTTTCACAGCAATAAAATGTATGATTTCATTCTTTTCATTATAAATAGGTGAGACACTAGCGTTTTCCCAGAAAAGATCGCCATTCTTTTTACGATTGCACATTTCTCCATTCCAGGTTTTCCCCGCCAGAATCACATTCCACATATTTTTATAGAATGTCTTAGACTGAATACCTGATTTAATAACATTGGCATTTTTACCCAATATTTCCGCAGGTAAATATCCAGTTACATCAGTAAACTTCGGATTCACGTATTCAACGATACCTTCAACATTTGTAATCACTACCGAAGTGGGACTTTGCTCGATTGCTTGATTCAGAGTTTTAAGATCATTTTCAGCAAGCTTGATGACGGTCACATCCTGGAGAGTACCTACCAAACGGATAAGGCCTGTTTCGCTGTCTGTCAATTTTTCAGCCTTGATATGAATATATTTCTCAATCCCGCCAGGTAATGCCAACCTGTGAATAACATTCATGGGGACATCATGATCAATAAGCATATTTAAGTCTGCCTCAACCAAACTGCGATCGGATGAATGGATCAATTCTTTGAACTTAGTGAATGTAATATCGATTTTTGAAGGGTCAAGACCTAATATTCGGTATATCTCAGCAGAGCAATAAATATAATCGGATTCCAGATTGTGTTCCCAGTTGCCAAAGCGTGCAATACGGTGAGCTTCAAGAAGCGCTTCTTCTATTTTTTTACGCTTTTTAATTTCGTTTTCAAGTTCAATATTTTTTCTTTCCAGTTTATTCACTAATCGTTCACTATATAAACTGAAAATATCCGTGTGTGCTCCATCATCCCCATCTACAGATAATGGTTTTACGGTGTGAGGATGATACTTGGATATAGCGGCATTGATCTCTTCAAGAATTTTGTCAGGATGCATTGGTTTATGCAAAAATTTAAATGCGCCGAGTTTGTATCCTAATTCTTCATCCCGGGCATCTGTATAGGTAGCGGTAAAAAAAACAAATGGAATATTATCAAATTTAGCTTCCTGACGCATTTTCGCGCAGAATTGAAACCCATCCATGATCGGCATCAAAATATCAGAAATCACCAGTTTAATTTCTTGATATCGTTTATTTAACTGTTCCAACGCTTCAGCGCCATTGTCTGCCTCTAAAACTGAATATCCTTCTTCATGCAGCAATATCTTTATTACTTCACGATTATCTTGATTATCGTCAACAATTAAAATGGTCATCAAATCTTTTTTCTTTTCCATATTTAAAATATGTAAACCCTTGCTCAAATAAAATTATATAAAAAACCGCTCAACAACACTTTATAAGCTGTCGGTAAATTGGAGGCAAATTTATTAACTTTCACTTTAGAAGAAAACCCCTGGAATGAGATTAATTTACTTCCTGAAGATAACTTTTACTCTCATTGGCAAAATGTAGTGGCTTTTTCTCCGTCATGTTTGGAAAAGAACAAATTATTAGTCGTTTTTCCAAATTCCAGATTCCCTCTCAAATCAATTGCGATAACACCAAATTGGGAATTACGCTTTTTCCCGGCTTCAAGCGTCACTGATACAGCTTTGTGTAAAGACATACCAGCTTCAACCAAGATTACAATCCGGGACGCAACTGACAAATCA
>JABMOW010000076.1 GCA_013204025.1 Fidelibacterota bacterium
GGGAGAGGTTTCGCTTTTACTTGGAAACCATACTCGATTGCTATTTGGGTAGCGTGTGTCAATCAACATCCTTTGGTAGCAAGTCCTGGAACGCTTCGCTGAACTCTTTTACTTTCTGATTGAAGTTATAAAATGGCATTCCCCAGATAATAAACTTTTTGTCCGACCAGAGCTGCTCCAGTTCATGCTCCTCCTTGAGGGCAAGAAGGAATTTTTCTTTCCACGCATCAGTCAAGAGCAAATGATCACCTTTAGGCTCGATGAAAACTTGGTAGTGAAATGTTTTACCTGAACCGGCTTCAGAGAGAAATAGTACAAAATCAGGTTCAATAGCTCGTCCATCATCGAATGAGAATATTTTGAAATGGCGTTCATTCCGAACAAGGTATATCTGATCAAAACGTTCTTGAAGTTTCTCATACACTTTATCTATATACTTAACTAGACGCTTCTCTTCCGAGGTACCATAATTCTCATTGAATACGTACCAATCCTTGTTACTTAAATCCAAAGCCAACGCCGAATCTGTCGTTTCACTTTGTCCAATGCCTGCTTCCTTGCTTTCTGAACCATCATAAGAGTAGTTTAACGTTTTGTCGATAATCTTATCTCTAAGCAAATACGGTTTGAACTCTCTGCTCCCTTTGTAATCAATCTTGTCAGTCTGTAGCGTTGTTGACAGCTTTTCTAAAACATCAACTGCAATATTGAGTTTTTGATGTTGTGTCAGGGACTCTACATCTTCCCTTCTACCTGAGACCTCCACACCTAATTCACCCAAGTATTTCTTATCCGATATGAATTGAGTAATTGAATCAAGGTTGGGAAAGTATCCTGTTAAATTTGAGAATTGGTAGAATTGTAACCGATTGATGGCCTTTCTGACAACCGAATCACCGAAATTAATTAGCTGGTAATCCCTCTGTACCCTATTGATAACAATCTGTTGAGTGTCGTCAAAGGCTCCCGTGGTGAGAGTATATCCCGTTTCTAACGAATATTTGTGCACGGTATTGATAAAACTTGATGGTATGCCTTGAATATCTGATCTGCTGTACTTCTGCTGTTCATTAAGAAATAGCAACCCAGATTCGAAGAAGGTGGTTTCTTTAAAATGCGGTTTTAATCGTAATTTTCTTTGGCGTACTTCGGAGGCTTTCATCCCAATTTCTTCAAGAGCGGTATGTAACTCATCAATATAGCGTGGATTGTAAGAGCTATGATAGTATAGCTCTTCACATATTTTGAGACGGTGCTCTTCCTCACTTCCCATGATATCAAACTTACGTTGGAACAGGGGTTGATCATTAGAAATTTGGAAAGGACAGTATCTTGCCCCACGCCCAATCAGTTGAGCTTCCGATACAGTAGTTCGTCCTGGTTTTCCAGCTTTTGCATCCCTAGTATCGTACAATCTGACAATATCAAACAGATTTAGAACGTCCCATCCCTCATTCAATTTCGCTACAGCAAATACGGCTCTCACAAGATTGTCATCTGATTCGAGAGTGTTTACAAGAATTGAGTTCTCTGCATTGATGTCTTCAGAATTAATCAACAATGATTTGGCCTCAGAAAAGTCTTCTTTCAATTCAAGTGCTAAATTTCGAAGGTTAATTCCACTTTGGTCAAAATAGGAAAATATCTTTTCGAGAAGTGGATCAATATTTGGGTGATTTTTTATGGCTGCAAGATCCTTGCTCTTTAACTTTCTCATCCTTTCTAAGAACTCTGTGAAAAATGCCTCACTTTCTTTAATAGTCCGAGACTTGAATAGTATTACTGGTTTAATAAGTTTACCATAATCAGAGAACAGCTTTAGACGGTACTGGCTCATAATTACCGCCTGAAGTGCCCGGTCAAAATCGGGTAAATCCGCCTGCAAAACCTTAACTTCTTTAGAGTACCCATCATTGCGAAACTCTTTCAACGGATAATCAAAAATGATTTTATCGATATACTTCTTTACTATTTCTGGGTGAGCTAAATCTGCCGTTGCGGTGAATTCAAGCATAATATTAGAGGGATTCGCATTAAAAATTTTGGTAACTGTTTGTTCCCAGCTTGTAAGCTCAAAAATTTCTTCTTGTCCAAGATCCTTTCCTTTTTTTGTCGTCGCATTAATGTGATGTGCTTCATCTGAGATTAGGACTATTTTCTGATTCTCAAAATCATCAAATGTGATTGTATTTTCACGTGGATTGGTGAGCCTGGTATGCAACCCTTGAATGGTAGAAAAAACAATATTTATATCATCTTGACTTGTACCAGAAAAATTGTTCACTTCTTTAATCCTAATGTTTTTGCTTGCGATTTGAACTGATTTGTTGAACAAATATTTTGCGGAAATGGAATTTAGGAAATTGTCTCTCGTCTTATCTATAATATTAGTGCTGTTTACAAAAAACAGAAAATTTCGGTAACCCTTGCTAAAAAGAAACAGCATTAGCCCGGCCATAATGAGTGTTTTTCCAGACCCTGTAGCCATATGGAATAGCAGGTGGATCGGAACATTTTTTGGCTTTGCTGGATAGTCATCCAGATAATATTTGAACCGCCCGAGAGCTTCTGCCTGATAAGTTCTTTTCCCAAAATCAGGTCGGAGATTATCCCAGATTAATTTTGGCACCAAAGCCTGAAAATAGTCTTCGCTACCCAAGAATGTGGCTCCGGTAGATAACCTCTCATGTAGTTGGCCTTTTGCCATCACAATTTGCTATAAAGTCTCTTATTAAGAGCTTTATCCTTTTCAGAAACAGCATAATCCTTGTTGTCGATTTCCGAATAATTCACGTATAGCATATTTTTATCCAATAGCTCTACAAGAACCTGCTTTTGTTGGTCTAAAGAAAGTTCGTTAAACAATGTCATTTGGTCTTTAATATGCGTAATATCTACCTGGTAACTCAGAAAACCGGACGCTTTCATTTTCTCAAATACTTTTGCTAATATTTTCTTCGACTGAACATTTTCTATTTCATCTAAAAATATTGCGTTTGACTTAAGCAGTTCAGCAAAATAAAATGAACCTCCACCTTTCCATTTTACGGCTTTACTTATTCCACCATCTTCTCCTTCAATGACCTTTCTTAGCCTTTCAATTGTAACGCTTTCAATATAATCCATTTGCTCGATACAAATGA
>JABMOW010000077.1 GCA_013204025.1 Fidelibacterota bacterium
AAAATATATTTTTCTTTATCCTGATATATTTTCCCTTCTCTTGTGCAATCAATGCACAGAACATTAACAATAATTATTCAGAAATGAAAGAAATCAGGAAGAATTCCATCTACTTTGAGATTTTAGGAAACGGTGCATTGTACTCAATTAATTACGATCGAATTCTGCCCTTAAAGAATAAATTATCGATGTTTATACGAATTGGAGGAAATGAATATCATGGAGAGAGTAATGATGAATTAAGTTTCAATTTAATAGGCGCAACGGGTATTTTATTTGGTGGTCCTAAACACTTTTTTGAAACAAGCGTAGGATATACCCATTTCATGAATGAAACTGATCGACTTATCGTATTCACCGGAGGTTATCGCTTCCAAGGCTCAAAAGGTCTGCTCATTCGAGCTACACCTATGTATATTTATAATGCCGAAAAAGGAACTGATCAACCAGGTGAAGATTCTTTTGGAAATTCCATTTACTTTGGACTATCGGTCGGTTATTCGTTTTAATAAAATATCCAGACTTACATCAATAAGAACACATAAGAATAATGAACTACTACCAACAAAAAATAAACGCCATTAAAACAGGCGTTTATTCAGCCCGTATCACTTATAACCCATTAGAGGTTCTGCGTCATTCCTTTTATCTCCCCCATTTGTTCACCTGAATTCTCAATAGCCGATTAGTGTAAATTACCCGTCAATTTTTATCCATAGACATTTGGAATTCACATGAAACATCGAATTATTTATTTATTGATCAGCATATTATCTGGAGTACTTATGGCCTCGAAAGACGTTCACTATACACTTCGTTTTGAAAATCCGCATACACACCTCATTGATGTCTCGGTTGAAGTAACCGGGCTCACCGGTGAGTATCATGACTTTTATATGCCGGTTTGGACACCCGGTTCATATCTGGTACGAGAATTTTCACGAAATGTAATCACCTTCAATGCACATAAAAAAACTACTACTCTGACGGTAGAAAAACAGAATAAAAATACGTGGCGCGTGTATTTAAATGGTAATTCCACCATTGCCATTGAATATCAGATATATGCGTTTGAATACACCGTTAGAACCAGCTTCGTCGATCAGGATATGGCGTTTCTCAACGGGGCTAGTATCTTCGTCCTCCCCGAAGGATATGAAAATCGAAAAATCCGGGTTTCCCTCGAACCCCATATGAGTTGGGAGAAGATCACCACCGAATTACCAAAGTATAAAGGCGATCATTTTTCTTATGTTGCCAATGATCTGGATCACCTCATCGACTCCCCCATCCTTTTGGGAAATCAACGGACCGTAACCTTTAATGTATTAGATGTACCTCATGAAATTGCTTTTACTGATACCGGAAATTATGATCTTGACAACGTAATTGATGATACTCGAAAAGTGATTGAATCTGCACAATCCATTTTTGGCGGTTTGCCATACGATCACTATACTTTTTTCCTCTGCCTGACCGATGGTGGATACGGAGGTCTTGAGCACAAAAACTCATGTAGTTTGATCTGGGATCCATGGAAATTCTCGCTCCCAACCGATTATCTCAAATTCATGGGTTTGGTCTCGCATGAGTACTTTCATGTGTTTAACGTGAAAAGAATCCGTCCCGCACAGTTGGGTCCATTTGATTACGAGGCTGAAAACTATACCGATCTATTATGGATTTCAGAGGGTTTCACTGCCTATTATGACAATCACATATTGCGTCGTACCGGGATTGCCACTTCTGAAGAATACTTAAATCTCTTGGCAGAAGATATCCTGAAATTGGATGGGACTCCCGGAAGACAGATACAGTCCGTGGCAGAATCATCATTTGATGCGTGGATCAAATTGTATCGATCAAACGAGAATTCGGTAAACAGTACGGTGTCATACTATCTCAAAGGCAGTCAGATTGGTCTTATTCTGGACCTGCAAATCAGACACCTAACTTCGGGACAATCTTCAATGGATGATGTCTTTCGTCAGCTATGGAAAGATTACTCCAAAACCGGTGATGGCTTTACCGAGACCGATTTTATAACTGCATGTGAAAGTGTTGCCGGTAATCCACTGACAGATATCTGGAATATTGTTCATGGTGTGGATGAAATTAATTTCAACGATTATCTGGAAAGCTTTGGTCTTCGTCTTGATAAAGAATATTCCGATGAGAAGGATAAAAACCATGCCTGGTTTGGGATGAAATTCAACAATGGGAATCTGAAAGTAAAACAGGTTTTGACAGATTCACCAGCGTTCCGTGATGGAATCAATGTCAACGATGAATTAATTGCCATAGGCGATATCCGTTTGACGGGTGATAATGCACAGAAACATTTGAATGAAGCCTCAAAGGATAAACCTTCTTCCCTGACGATTTCGCGTCGTGGGATAATACGCACCATCCAGATCACGCCTGCTGAATCACCTGAAAATAAATATAAAATTGTGAAAATCGAAAACCCTGAAGAAGAGAAGAAGAATTTGTATTCTATCTGGTTGCGTGACGTTTGGGAATCAGAGTCCCCTGCCAAAATAGAGAATTAAACCATTTGTCAACTATCCCCCATTATTGCACGATTTTAGCCAACGGGAAATATCCCGAACATCCGATTGCCCATAAATCTCTTGCTCGGTCTGATTTCATTATCTGCTGCGATGGCGCTATTGCCGCGTTAGATTCAGATGGACTGACCCCTCATAAAATCATTGGCGATATGGATTCAATCTCTCCAACCATGGTTGAAAAGTACCGAGACATATTAATTCAGGATACCGATCAGGATAGCAACGACCTTGAAAAAGCGATTTTCTACAGTCTTTCGCAAAACATCAGCAAAATTGATATCGTGGGCGCTACTGGTTTAAGAGAAGACCATACCATTCGAAATATCTTTCTACTGACAAAATTTGGTAGTCAAATCAAAGATATCCGTCTTTTGACTGATTTTGGAGTATTCCAGCCCATATCAGATGAGGGAACATTCACCAGCTTTCCGGGACAACAGGTATCTGTTTTTTCCCCGGATCCCAATCTATTGATTGAATCGGTTGGATTAAAATATCCGCTTGATAAAATTCCATTGACTGAAATTCATAGTGGAACTTTGAATGAGTCAATTTCAGATAAATTTTCTATTTCAGCCCCAAACGGAGTAGTTATCGTTTTCACAACCTATAAAGGAAAGTCATGAATTTTGAAAATATAGCAAATTGGTTTCAGACCTATCCGGTATTCGCCGGGTGGATTTACTTGATAATTGTGTTATTTGTCTGTTTGATATCTTACTACCTCACCCGGAAAATTCTCATCCGCGCTATTACGTCGCTTTTGAAAAAGACTAAAACAGATCTGGATGATATTTTACTTGAAGAACAGGTCTTCAATCGACTCGCATTTTTGGTGCCTATCATAATTTTTTATCAATTTAAAGAATATCTTCCGATTCATACGTCATTCCTCCAACAATTATTACTAGCGTCAATTGTGTTGATCCTGTTACTCGTAACCGGGAGTCTCATTTCCTCCGTTAACAAAATATATGAACATTTGGTAATTGGGAAAAAGATTCCATTGAAATCCTATCTACAGATTGTAAAAATCGTCCTTTATGTCCTGGGTGGAATCACTATTGTATCCATCCTGCTTGGAAAATCTCCTTGGGGAGTATTAAGCGGAATTGGTGCCCTGACAGCAGTAATCATGTTGATATTCCGAGACACCATTCTGTCATTTGTTGCCAGTATTCAAATATCTTCCAGCGATATGCTGCAAGTAGGTGATTGGATTGAGGCTCCTGCGTATGGCACTGACGGGGATGTGATTGATATCGCATTACATCATATTAAAATACAGAATTGGGATAAAACCATTTCAACGATCCCCACGTACAAACTGATTGATTCATCCTTTAAAAACTGGAGGGGAATGTCAGCCAGCGGTGGACGACGGGTGAAAAGATCCATTCATATTGATGTATCCTCCATTCAATTTTGTACGCCTACAATGTTGAACAAGTATAAAAGTATTCAACTCATTTCAGACTATTTAGATCAAAAACTTCAGGAGGTGGAAACGTATAATACTGAACATGAAATAAATACATCCGAACTGATCAATGGCAGACGAGTGACCAATATCGGGACATTCAGAAATTATATCATTCGTTATCTACAAGCACATCCCAATGTTCATAAGGAAATGACATTGCTGGTTCGTCAATTACAGCCCACTGAAAACGGACTACCAATTGAGTTATATTTTTTCACCAATGACATAGATTGGATTAAATATGAGGAGATTCAGTCCAATATATTTGATCATATTTTGGCTGCGATTTCTGAATTTGATTTGAGGATATTTCAAAATCCTACCGGAAGTGATTTTAAAAATCTTTTAAAACAGTGAGCAGTTATGGAATCTATTAAATTCATTCAACCTTTTATTCTTCCCATCGGTCTATTACTTGCGGGTTTTGTGACTGCTTGGATTTTTAACCGGATAATTTATCACAAATTAAAACGAATTACCGATATGACCAGTTGGACCGCGGATGATATCGTGTTAAAAATACTGAAAAAATACATCACACTCTGGCTGGTGATTGGGAGTATTTTTCTTGCCTTAGAAACAGGCGTATTCCCAGAAGCGTTTACAGAACCAGCAAACAAAGTGGTTCTGGTCGTATTTGTGTTGTCTCTCGCAACGGCTACTGCCAGCCTCGTTGGTGCAATTATTTCAAGCTATACCCGTCGTTATAATAATCAGTTTTTCAATTTAGGCATTCTTATGATCATCGTACGGGGATTGATCGTTGGGATAGCGATACTCATTCTGCTTCAAACCTTTGGCATGGAAATTACTCCGCTTCTGGGCGCTCTTGGCGTTGGGAGTATGGCTGCCGGATTTGCCTTGAAAGATACTCTTGCGAATTTTTTTGCTGGTATTCAAATTTTGATGTCAAGACAAATACAAATGGGGAATTTTGTACGGATAAATTCAGGACTCGAAGGGACTGTTGCAGATATTACACTCAGAAATACCACACTTGTAGATCGATCCAATAACACCATTGTAGTGCCAAACGCGGAAATGGCAGCCTCTACAATCGTCAATTACAGTATCCCCAATAATATCCTCAGGGTAAAGGTTGATTGCGGAGTTGCATACAATAGTGATCTTGAAAAGGTAGAACAGATCGCCCTTGAAACGGCCAAATATATTCTTAAAACGGTTGATGGCGCTGTAAGCGATTTCAAACCGAATTTACGATTCCATTCTTTTAATGATTCAAGTATTGATTTTACAGTAATTATGCAAGCCATTGACTTCACATCACAACACGTGGTGAAAAGCCAGTATATTAAATTATTGAAGAAGCGGTTTGACGAGAATGGAATTGAAATTCCATTTCCAATACGAACAATTTTAAAAGGGGATTAGATAGTTTATTTAACCCAGACTGTCTTGATATTCTGAAATTCCTTAATTCCATAGTGGGATAATTCTCTACCAAATCCTGATTTCTTTATGCCACCAAATGGAAGTCTTGGATCGGATTTTACCATCTCGTTAATAAACACAGCCCCGGCTTGTATTTTTTTAGCCATCTCTTTGGCTTTTTTAATATCTGATGTCCAAAGGCTCGCGCCAAGCCCGAATTGAGAATCATTTGCCAGCTGGATTGCTTCATCTGCACTTTTCACAGGAATGATGACAAAAACAGGTCCGAAAGTTTCTTCACTGAAAACAGTCATCTCCGGAGTTACTCCCGTTATAATGGTTGGCTCATAAAAATACCCTGATCTGTCAAATTTCTTTCCACCCAACAATATTTTAGCGCCTTGCAACTCCGATTCCCTGATCTGGTAGTGCAATTCATCCACAAGGTCAGGCCGTGCGAGTGGGCCAATGTCAGTATTTTCATCCATCGGATCCCCCACTACCAGTTTTTGTACTCGTTCCAATATTCCGTTGGTAAACTCATCAAGGATGCTTTCCTCAACGATAAACCGTTTAGCAGCGATGCAGCTTTGACCTGTATTTAAAAACCGGGCTGTGATTGCTGTAGGGATACATTCCTGTAAATTAGCGTCATTTAGTACAATGAAAGGGTCTGATCCACCCAATTCAAGAACCGTTTTTTTTATCATCGATCCTGCAGTGGATGCCACCTCGCTACCTGCTCGTTCGCTACCAGTCAAAGTGACCGCACTGATGGTATCATTCTCAATCACTCCCTGCATATCATGCGAAGATAAGATGAGGGTCCTGAAGAGATCTTTAGGGAATCCCGCTTCTTTAAACGATGACTCTATTGCAAGCGCACATTCGGTTACGTTGGATGCGTGTTTCAGAATAGCGCTGTTCCCACCCATTAATGCTGGAGCAGCAAATCTAAACACTTGCCAGAAAGGAAAATTCCAAGGCATGATCGCCAAAATTGTCCCAAGGGGAGCAAATGACACAAAACTTTCTGTCGCTTCTGTTTTAATCAATTCATCTCTGATGAAGGATTCTGCATTCTCTGCATAATATCGACACACCCAACTGCATTTACGTACTTCGGCTTTAGATTCTCGTAACGGTTTGCCCATCTCGCTTGTGATCAACTCTGCGAAATGTTGCTCGTTTTCAGTCAAATGGTTTGATAATTTTTCGAATAGATTCCGGCGTTCATCAAAAGCAGTGAGTTGCCAACCCTCTTGAGCTATTTTAGCATTTTCAAGTATTTGATTTACTTCATGCTGTGAATATTGCTCATATTTCTGTAAGATTTTTCCTGTTACTGGATTTACTGAAATGATCACGATTTTTTCCTCAAAATTGGTAGTTGACTTTGGTAAAATTTACACTTTTTACTTAATCTGAACCTGCTTTCAAAATATCAGCCTTCACCAAATTACTGATCAAAATTTGTTATTTTCTTAACTTTAAATTAATTACAATCTCACGTTTGCAGATGAGAAGAACAAATAACCGTGCTTGTGAGTTTTTACCATGCTTTACCGCTTGGTGCAATGACGGAGGAGGGAATAAATTTCGGGGCTTTTTATGTTTGATTTCATACAATTATAGAATGCAGGAATGCTAAATGAACAATACGATTATTAATATACCCAAAGCAATAAACGAACCTATTAAAAATTATTCGCCAGGTTCAAATGAAAAGATTTCACTTAAATTAAAGCTTGAAGAACTAGCTGGTAACACTATGGAAATACCTGTTATTATCGGTGGGAAAGAAATCTTTACCGGCCAAACTTCGAATTGTGTCATGCCACATGATCATGCCCACGTACTTGGCGTATATCATAAAGCTGGTCAAGCTGAAATCGATCTTGCAATCCAAACTGCTATGGAAGCTTCAAAAGAGTGGGCTTCCATGTCATACATATCTCGCGTATCAATATTTAAAAAGATGGCAGAACTCCTTGCCGGACCATACCGGGATATCTTGAATGCAGCAACGATGTTGGGACAAAGTAAAAGTGTTTTCCAGGCAGAAATCGATTCTGCGTGCGAACTAATTGATTTTTTCAATTTCAATGCCATGTTTATGCAGGAAGTTTATCAGCAGCAACCCCCACATTCTCCCCAGGGGATTTGGAACATGGTTCAGTATCGTCCTCTTGAAGGATTCGTCTTTGCTGTTACACCCTTCAATTTTACATCAATTGCAGGAAATCTACCCACAGCACCAGCGCTCATGGGAAATGTCGTTTTGTGGAAACCCGCATCCTCCTCTGTTTATTCTGGATATTTCCTAATGAAGATGTTCAAAGAAGCAGGACTTCCCGACGGAGTAATTAACTTTATCCCCGGCCCAGGAGGGCAGGTTGGAAATCCTGTCATGGAAAGTGAACATCTTGCAGGGATACATTTTACCGGTTCTACAGCAGTATTTCATCAAATGTGGAAAAAAATCGGAAATAATATTGCCAATTATCGAACCTATCCACGGATAGTTGGTGAGACAGGCGGAAAAGATTTTATCGTCGCCCATGAGTCCGCAGATCCTCTTGCGCTTACTACTGCTATGGTGAGAGGTGCATTTGAATATCAGGGACAGAAATGCTCTGCAGCTTCACGTTGCTATATCCCAAAATCGATTTGGGAAGAAGTGAAAGATCATTATACAAATATGATAGAGACAATTAAGATGGGCGATGTTCAGGATTTCACCTGCTTTATGAATGCAGTAATAGATGAATCGGCATTTGATAGTATTGCCTCTTACATCGATTATGCCAAATCCTCCCCTGAGGCAGAAATCATCACCGGCGGGAATTATGATAAATCCACGGGATATTTTATTGAACCTACCACCATTTTGACTACCAATCCACATTTCAAAACTATGGAAGAAGAAATATTCGGTCCGGTTTTGACGATTTATGTTTATGATACTGATTGGGAAAGTGTTTTGAATTTGGTTGACAGCACCTCACCATACAGTTTGACCGGTGCAGTTTTTGGAAAGGACAGGCAGGCGATTAACAAGGCGTTGGAACTACTGATACATTCTGCTGGTAATTTTTATATTAACGATAAACCAACAGGTGCAGTGGTTGGGCAACAACCCTTTGGGGGTAGCCGGGCTTCCGGTACAAACGACAAAGCTGGATCACCTCTAAATCTTTTAAGATGGGTATCTCAACGAACAATCAAAGAAACATTCGTACCACCGTTGAATTACACGTATCCATTTTTGGAAGAAAAATAACGGATACATACCTATTCCGGATTGACCGGATTAAATTTCAATATTAATTAATAGAAAAGGAAAATGGAAGTAATGCAAAAAATCAATATTTTGATCATGGGCGCGGCAGGGAGAGATTTTCATAATTTCAATACCTACTACCGAGATAATGAAATGTACAATGTGGTTGCATTCACAGCAACCCAAATCCCGGATATCGATGGAAGAGTATATCCAGCTGAACTCGCAGGAAAGTTATATCCAAACGGTATCGCCATTCATGATGAATCAGAGCTGATAGGATTAATCCAACAACATCAGGTAGATGAAGTTGTGTTTTCATATTCAGATATCCGTCACGAAGATGTCATGCATAAAGGCTCGTTAGTAAATGCTGCCGGCGCTGATTTTAAAATGATGGGCGTTAACAGAACATCCGTCAAATCAACAAAACCAGTCATTGGCATTTGTGCTGTACGGACGGGATGTGGTAAAAGCCAGGTTACCCGACGTGTCGCACAAATTCTAAAGGACGCAGGGAAAAAAGTAGCTGCAATCCGTCACCCGATGCCTTATGGTGATCTGGTCGCTCAAAAAGTCCAGAGATTTGCTTCTATTGAAGATTTAAAACTACATAAATGCACCATTGAAGAAATGGAAGAGTATGAACCGCACATTACCAGCGGAACCATCATTTATGCGGGTGTTGATTATGAAGCGATTGTCAGAGAAGCTGAAAAAGAAGCAGATATTATCTTATGGGATGGTGGAAATAATGATATGCCATTTTATAAAACTGACCTGTTAATCACTATCGTTGACCCCCATCGACCTGGTCACGAGGATACCTACTATCCAGGTGAAACCAACCTTAGATTAGCTGATGTTGTGTTGATCAATAAAATCGAAACTGCAGATCCACTGGATATTGACGATGTTCGTAAAAATGCACGTAGAATAAATCCAAGAGCGATTTTTGTCGAAGCCGCTTCGCCAGTTACAGTTGAAAATTCGTCGCTGATCACCGGAAAAAAAGTATTGGTCGTTGAGGACGGTCCTACTTTGACTCATGGAGAAATGCAGTACGGTGCAGGCGTGGTTGCAGCGGAGAAATTTGGTGCAGCCGATTTGGTTGACCCCAGACCTTACACCGTTGGAAAATTATCCGAAACCTTTGAGAGATATGAAGATATAGGTACACTTCTACCAGCGATGGGTTACGGAGATGAGCAGATCAAAGACTTGGAAACCACCATCAACGACACTGTGTGTGATGTGGTGATCATTGGAACCCCTATCGATCTTCGACGAATTATCGACATCAAACATCCGTCAGTACGCGTTACCTACGACCTCCAGGAAATTGGTAGACCTTCATTGGACGATGTCCTAAGCGAATATACGAAGTAATTTGAAAACAATAAATTGGAGCAGTGAACCCCTATCACTGCTCCTTGTTTAATCATCGATGAGCATCTATAAAAAAACCGTAATCGTCGCTTTAGGTGGCAACGCTCTTTCGCCAAAGAATGAAGCAGGAACCATCCAAGACCAATTTAGACATACAAGAGAAAGCCTTGAAGCAGTGCTTCATTTTGTTGATCGTGGATACAATATTTGCATCACACATGGGAACGGTCCGCAAGTTGGTGCTGAACTTATCCGGAATGAAATTAGCGCTGATATCACGCCACCTCTCCCCTTAGGTGTTCTGGTTGCCAATACTCAGGGTGCAGTTGGGTATATGATCCAGCAATCCTTGCAGAATGCTTTATATAAAGCCGGTTCGGATCGTGAAGTAGTCACGTTTATCACACAGGTGAATGTGGATCGTGATGATCCTGCAATCCAGGATCCTTCCAAGTTTATCGGAAGAAGTCTAACAGAAAAACAGGCGACTGATTTTCACGACAAATACGGCTGGGACGTAAAAGAGCAGGAGCGCGGCGTTTGGCGAAGAGTCGTACCCTCACCAGTTTCAAAATACATTTACAATGGTCTATCCATTAAACATCTGGTGGATTTTGGCACTATCGTTGTTGCAGCAGGTGGAGGTGGAATTCCCACGTACTTAAAAGAAGACGGCTCTCTTGAAGGGTTAAATGGCGTCGTTGATAAAGACCTTTCTGCATCCTTATTGGGCCGTGTGATAAAGGCAGATGAGATGTTTATTGTCACTGATGTGGACCAAATCTATCTCGATTTCAAAAAACCTACTCAACGCCCCATATTGAAAGCCACATCTAGTGAAATCACTTCATATCTTGAAGCCGGACATTTCTATCGTGGCTCAATGGAACCCAAAATTAAATCTGCTTTATATTTTTTAAAATATCATGGTAAAAAAGTTGTGATTACTTCCATCTCCTCGCTTTTTGATGCAATTGAAGGAAATGCGGGTTCTACAATTACAAATAATTAATATAATTCAAATATGAAGGATATAAATTGAAGATACACGAATATCAGGGCAAAGCCATACTGAAAAAATATGGGATCCCAATACAAGATGGTCTTGTGATCGAGAATTTGAGTGATGCTGAACACGTGGTTGATCAGGTGCGACGAGAGTTCAATACTGAAGCTGTCGTTATCAAAGCTCAAATCCACGCAGGTGGCAGAGGAAAAGGTGGAGGTGTGAAATTTTCTTCCACAAAAGAAAAAGCTCTTGAAAATATTAAGAATATTCTGGGAATGAACCTTGTTACACATCAGACTGGCCCCTCTGGTCAAATAGTAAGAAAAGTCTTTATTACTGAGGCCATTGACATCCAAAAAGAATTTTATGCCGCATTAACACTTGATAGATCTCGTGGTGAACATATTTTTATGGTATCAACCGAAGGTGGAATGGATATCGAAACTGTTGCAGCAAAAACACCTGAGAAGATTTCTAAAGTTTGGATTAATCCGCTTGTTGGAATGAAAACATTTCAGGCAAGAAATCTAGCATACGGACTCAATCTTACTGGTGACGCATTAAAGACTGCGATAAAAGTGTTCCTTAAAATGTACAAATGTTACCAGGAAACGGATGCTTCGCTTATTGAAATTAATCCTTTAGTGTTAACTGCTGATGATAAGATACTAGCATTAGATGCAAAATTCAATTTCGATGATAATGCACAATATCGTCAAAATGAAATTACAGAAATGCGCGACCTGTTCGAGGAAGACCCCACAGAAGTTGAAGCCAGTAAATTTAATCTGAATTATATCAAACTGGATGGCAATGTAGGGTGTATGGTCAATGGCGCCGGGCTAGCAATGGCGACGATGGATATCATTAAACTTGCAGGCGGTGAACCTGCAAATTTCCTGGATGTTGGAGGTTCCGCCAATGTTGATACCGTAAAAAACGGTTTTAAAATTATCCTTTCGGATGACAGCGTCAAAGCAATCCTGATCAATATCTTTGGTGGAATTGTCAGATGTGACCGAGTTGCGAATGGTGTCATACAAGCAGTAAAAGAGTTGAATTTAATAGTTCCGGTGGTGGTACGGTTAGAAGGTACAAATTCCGTTGAGGCAAAAGAGATACTGTTCAATTCAGGAGTGGCAATTATCCCGGCAGATAGTATGCAGGATGCAGCTCGAAAAGTAGTCAACGCCGCACTTGGTAATCAGGAGTAGAGATGTCAATAATAGTCAATAAAAATTCAAGAGTAATTGTTCAGGGTATCACCGGATCAGAAGGAACCTTTCACGCCACTCAAATGATGGAGTATGGTACTAACATTGTGGGAGGGGTAACACCCGGAAAAGGCGGAATGACTGCTTTGGACGGAGCCGTTCCTGTATTTAATTCCGTGGAAGAAGCACGTAAGAAAACAAACGCCAATGTGTCCATCATTTTTGTCCCACCTGCTTTTGCCGCTGAAGCAATTATAGAAGCATCCGATGCAGGAATTGAAGTCATCGTCTGCATAACCGAAGGCATTCCTGTACACGACATGGTGACAGTAAAGAAGATTATCGATGCTAATGGAACACGATTGGTCGGACCAAACTGTCCCGGGATCATTACCGTAGATGAATGTAAATTGGGTATCATGCCCGGATTTATAACCCGTCGAGGGACCATAGGTGTCATTTCAAAATCTGGTACGTTAACCTATGAAGCTATTGACCAATTGGTGAAGGTCGGTTTGGGGCAAACAACGGCCATCGGAATCGGTGGAGACCCCATTATCGGTACTGATATGAGAAGCATCCTTGAGTTATTCGAAAAAGACGAAGAAACTGAAGCAGTGGTACTTATCGGTGAGATTGGCGGCCAAATGGAAATTGACGCAGCCAGATGGGCAAAAGCCAACATGACTAAACCTATAGTCGGATTTATTGCTGGGCAAACAGCGCCACCGGGAAGAAGAATGGGTCATGCGGGAGCGATTGTCTCTGGTGGAGATGATACTGCAGAAGCCAAAATGAGGATACTTGCAGAGTGTGGTATTACCGTATGTGAATCTGTAGCTGACATTGGCATAAAAACATTAGAAGTATTGAATAAGGATTAATATGGGAAATAAAACTTTTGCGATCATTAAACCCGATGCCGTCAAAAACGGTTTCACGGGGAATATTTATGATCGAATCATACAAGCAGGATTTGGCATACAGGGTGCTAAACTCATCCAAATGTCACTTGCTCAAGCAGAAGGTTTTTATGACATTCACAGAAGTCGTCCATTTTTTGGAGAGTTGACAAAATTTATGTCATCTGGGAAATGTATGGTTCTTGCATTGGAAAAGGAAAATGCTGTCAATGAATGGAGAACGACTATCGGAAGTACAAATCCTGCAGATGCTGCTGAAGGCACAATTCGTAAGGATTTTGCCACAAGTCTCGGCGAAAATGCAGTTCATGGATCCGATTCAGATGAAAACGCCATAAAAGAGATTGCTTTTTTCTTTTCAGAGAGCGAACTTATCTGAAGTTCTTAACTTACAATTTCACATAAATGAATACAGTTTCAAAATATTATCTATGGGTATTAGTCATTCTCGGGGCATCATGTGTTTCCGAGCCTGTTATTGAAACAGTCCACATCGGAAAAACAGTGAAAATACGCTCCGAAATGATCCCAACTGGCTCAGAGATCGCTACATATTACTGGCAGTTTAATGATAAACCGGACTCCAGTACAGCCATGTTGCTGGTAGAAAATGATAAAGCACTTTTTACTCCGGATCGGAATGGAAGCTATTCTCTGTCTTGTTCGTTGATCAATTCTGAAAATCAGATCATATATCAAGAAGTGTTTCATTATATCGCAATTGAATCCACAACTCAAAGTACATTCAATGAAAATATCCAAGAAGTGGTTCATGTACAGGGCCAACAGGTAGATTCAAGCCAAGCCGATTCTAATATCAAAACTGATTTTCCACAGGAAAATGTAAACGACACGATTCAACCCTATCAATTTCCTTCGCAAGGAACCGGCAGGTATTCAATCCAGATATCCTCATGGAAAACAATGAAAACCGCTACCCAACAAATAAAAAAGCTAGAATCGCTTGGAATCAACGGTCGTATCGACATGGTCTACCTATCAGATTCAGATAAAGTCTGGTACCGGGTTAGAGTTGGTAACTTTTCTACCCTTTCTGATGCTGGGACCGCCCTCAAAATTCTGTCACCAAAACTTGGTGCACACCTTTGGATTGACGATGTCAAGAAAGGAAATTAACCGGTATTATCACAAACTTCGGTCTCGGGATAGCATTTTAGACCTCTTTTCTGCGCCACGACTCGCACTCAAATTTCAAATTATTTACATTGGGCTCATTGGGATCGCCCTCTCCTATTTCATTTTGTTGATTAGTTCCTTCTTGATGATGAAGTTATTTGTTCAACATTACCAAATAATTCACTTTACAGGGATAATACCGATAGCTCTTCCCCACAGGGATTTGCCATTTCTGGCTAATTTTATTTTATTTGTGGGTTATACTGTTGCCCTTATTGCATTGCTCGCAACGGCCTTGGGTATTGCTGCTAGAATTGTTGAAGAATTAAAAGGTGACAGGGAGTTTAAAATCTTACATATGAGGAAATATATCAAAGATAATATTTTCACAATTGTCTTTACACCTATAGGATTTTTACTGCTTGTTTTTTTATTGTTTGGTATTATTGGTATTTTCGCTTCTTTTGTAAAGATACCTTACATAGGAAACTATTTGATGGGACTGGTTATTCCAATAGTGTGGATAATTTCAGTTATCGTTGTTTTTATTTTGATTGCAACCATCATTGGTATTCTATTTTTCCCATCGATTGCAACGACCTGGGATTCTGATGTTAAAGGAATTATTTTTCAGGCTTTTTCAATTATTTGGTCTAGGCCATGGATGACCATTACCGGGATTTTAATATCGCTTTGGAATATGATAATCTCTTTTCTTTGTGCCATTTATCTGTTTTCAGGTGGATTCTGGATATTGAAACGGATATTTATCAATTTAAATATCATTGATGTAAATTCACATCTCCCTGATTTTTCTTTGTACATTTTCAATAGCTTAAACATTTTTGCTCAGTTTATTCACTTGTCCACTCCAGAACGGTTCATGGTTTTATGGTATTTAATATTTATGACCATTGCCCTGGCATTCGCTCTCGGATCATTCACGGCATCCCAAACAATTTTGTTTATTCGATTGAAAAAAATGGAAAATGACATCGAGTTATTAAAAGTATTATGATTAATCTGCTTCAATCTGGGTGATTGAAATGGAAATGAAGTTCACTTTTCATCAATATTGCAGTGATAATAACCAGTAATTCAAATATTGGATTGAGATTTGATATAATTTTAAATTATTAGGCTTTACTGGTAATTTAAATAAGTAATTTAGACAGAGTAACAAAGCTGTAAATAAAATTAAGGTAACAACTAATGGCAGTACCAAAGAGAAAAATATCAAAAACACGCGGAAGAAAACGAAGAACACATTGGAAGGCAACCGTACCACAGGTCGGTGTTTGCTCTCAATGCAATTCAGCTAAACTACCCTACCGAGCTTGTCCATCCTGCGGGTACTATAAAGATCGTCCAGTCATCGCTGCAAAGGGAATTTAGCATACTAATTTGATGAAAATCGCCATAGATACAATGGGCGGTGATAATGCACCTTTGTCAAACATCGAAGGTGCATTTCAGTATTTTAAGGAAAATGAAAACAGCTCCACTGAAATCATTTTTGTTGGAAATGAAAATGATATTACTCCCCTTCTGAGCAAATTTTCTGAGTTTTCAAGTAAAATTTCTGTTCTTCATGCTCCAGATGTGGTTAATATGGATGAAAGTCCAGCCAAAATCCACCGAACAAAACCCGATTCATCGATGGTGAAATCTGTTGAGTTGTTGAAGGATGGTCGTGTAGATGCTGTGATTAGTGCTGGCAATACGGGCGCTTTACTTTCCAGTTCACTTTTCCTCGTCGGAACTATTCCCGGAATTCGCAGACCTGCTTTGGCACCTTTTATACCTACAAATAATGGTGGATTTATTCTGTGCGATGCTGGCGCAAATGTGGATTGCCGGTACATCCATTTGGTACATTTTGGTATTATGGCGAGTGCATACATGGAAGCTTTTCTGGGTAAGAAAAATCCAACTGTTGGATTGCTAAACGTGGGATCCGAGGAAAAAAAGGGAAATGAACTGACCCGTACAACCTTCCCATTTATGCAAGAGCATGTAAATAATTTTGTAGGTAACATTGAAGCTCGTTATATCCTCGACGGAAAAGTGGATATTGTCGTATGCGATGGTTTTATCGGGAATACGGTTTTAAAGTTTATCGAAGGGGTTATCTCTCATATGATGACCTGGCTGAAAGAAAGCATCAATGATCACCCTATCTCCCGGCTCTCTTTCCCGTTAATGGCTCCGGCTTTTAAAGATATGAAAAAGCTCCTGGATTATGAAGAATATGGCGGGACACCATTTCTGGGTATCAATGGGATTGTTATAAAAGCGCATGGTTCGTCAACCAGCAAATCCATTAAAAATTCAATTATATCTGCTCAAAAGATTTGTGAACGTGAACTAATAAAAAATATTGGCGAGAGAATTTCTGCTCACCTCGATTTAATGGATGACTTTCAAAATGAACAAAAGTCCTGATAAAATACTAGCAAATATTACCGCTATGGGAATGTACGTTCCTGAATATGTGCTAAGTAACGCTGAACTGGAAAAGACAGTAGAAACCTCCGATGAATGGATTCAGTCGAGAACTGGTATCAAAGAGCGAAGAATTGTGGCAAAAGGTGAAGCAACTTCGCACATGGCAACAAATGCGGCAAATAAGCTGTTAGCAGCCAGAGGAATATCCGCTGAAGAAATTGAAGTCATTATTGTTGCGACCGTAACTCCGGATATGATGTTTCCATCGACCGCCGCTTTAGTTCAAAATAATATTGGTGCTAAAAATGCCTGGGGATTTGATCTATCAGGCGCTTGTTCCGGATTTCTTTTTGCGCTTCAGACCGGAGCTCAAATGATTGAAACTGGTCGGTATAAAAAAGTGATTGTAATCGGTGCAGATACGATGAGTTCAATTATCGACTATACTGACCGCAATACATGCATATTGTTTGGTGACGGTGCTGGAGCAGTCTTACTTGAACCTTCATGTAAATATGGTGTCATCGATGCAAAAATGAGAATTGATGGATCAGGAGGTAAATACCTTCATATGAAAGCCGGTGGAAGTTTGAATCCAGCCTCACACGATACTGTAGATAATAAAATGCATTACATCTTTCAGGATGGCAAGAGTGTCTTCAAATTTGCAGTTAGAGGAATGGCGGACATCTCGTTCGATATCTCTGAAAGAAATAATCTAAAAAGTGAAGATATCAAGTTATTTATCCCACATCAAGCCAACAAACGGATCATTGATGGTTCTGCAAATAGATTAGGTTTATCCGACGAACAGGTATTTATTAATATTGATAAATATGCAAATACCACCGCTGCAACCATCCCTATTGGAATAGTAGAAGCTTTCGAATCAGGTAGATTGATAAAGGATGATAACCTTATCATATCGGCATTTGGCGCAGGGTTCACTTGTGGAGCCATGTATATTAAGTGGGGTATGAATCATGCCCTCTAATATTTTATTATTTCCAGGTCAAGGCTCTCAATTTGTTGGTATGGGATTGGATATTTATACAAAATTACCCTCCGCAAAATCCTATTACAAAATTGCAAACGAAATTCTAGGTGTTGATATTGCGGAAATATCATTTAACGGTCCCGAAGATTTACTTCGTCAAACTCAAAATACTCAACCTGCTATTTTTACACACAGTATCTGCGTATTTACCTATTTGAAGGAAATTGGTATTTCATATGACGCCACTGCAGGACACAGCCTTGGTGAATTCACGGCTTTAGTTGCATCTGGTGTACTCACATTTGAAGATGCTCTTTCTTTAGTGAAAGTAAGAAGTCAGGAAATGGCCAAAGCCGGAAAGATAATGCCTGGAACGATGGCTGCGATCATCGGTGCAGATAATGACCAGATTGAGAAAATTTGTCAACAAGATGGGGTCGTTGTTGTTGCAAATATTAATGCTCCGGGGCAAATTGTCATATCAGGTGAAATTCCAGCAATATCTGCCGCAATTGAGACTGCAAAATTATTAGGTGTTCGGCGTGCTTTACCATTAAATGTATCAGGAGCATTTCATTCACCCTTGATGAAACCTGCCAGAATCGCGCTAAGCAATACTATTGAATCTTTATCTTTTAATGCACCAACTGTACCCATCTATCAAAATGCAACTGCCCAGCCTGTAACTGATCCTGAAATCATCAAATCTAATCTCTTGCTACAATTGGAATCTCCGGTTCGATGGGTAGAAACCATTCAGAACATGAAAATTGATGGGCATTCCTCATTTATTGAAATCGGACCTGGCAAAATACTACAAGGTTTGCAGAAGCGCATTTTCCCTGATTCTCATGTATCCAGTCTTGGTACACTAAAACAAACGGAAGAATATGCAATTTAACTTTCAAGATAAAGTCGTTGTTATCACCGGTGCATCCAGAGGGATCGGCAAAACTATCGCAACTCGGTTTGCTTATTCTGGTGCGAAAGTTGTACTGATTAGCAGGACTAAAGAATCTCTGTTAGCAGTACAAACAGAAATTGAATCTTCGGGAGGTGTGTCGTTAATACAACCATTCGATGTATCTTCTATGAAAGAATTTGAAGAGTCAATGAAATACGTTGACTCTAATTTCGGCAAAATTGATGTTCTGATTAATAATGCCGGTATCACGAAGGACAATCTCATTCTTCGTATGAAAGAAAATGAATGGGATGATGTGCTTGATATCAATTTAAAAGGTGTATTTAACGGAATTAAATCCGTTACAAAACCCATGATGAAAGCCCGAAAAGGCAGAATTATTAATATTTCCTCGGTTATCGGACTCATCGGAAATGCAGGGCAAAGTAATTATGCTGCTGCTAAATCCGGTATTTTTGGTCTCACTAAGGCCGCGGCAAAAGAACTGGGTTCTAGAAACATTACGGTAAATGCAGTTGCACCTGGTTATATCATTACCGACATGACAGGAAACCTGTCAGAATCAGTAAAAAATGAACTATTAAAACAAATTCCTTTGAGTAAATTAGGTACCACCGATGATGTTGCAAATCTGGTTATGTTTCTTGCTTCGGATGAGGCAGAATATATCACTGGCCAGGTTTTCAATGTGGACGGTGGCATGGTTATGTAATAAAAATAAATGGAGATAAAATGTCAGATCATTTTGATAAAGTTAAAGAGATCATTATTGACAAACTGGGTGTAGAAGATAGCAAAATTACAATGGAAGCAAAATTCATTGATGATTTAGGTGCCGATTCATTGGATACTGTTGAGTTAATCATGCAGTTTGAAGAAGAATTTAATATTGAAATTCCTGATGAAGATGCTGAAGGCTTGACAACGGTTGGCGGCGCTGTAAATTATATAAATTCTAAAGTTAGTTAACACTCGCTGAAGATGGATAATAAACGTCGCGTAGTGGTTACGGGAATGGGAATATTGTCTCCGATTGGAAACAGTATTCCCGAATTTCGAAAAAGTCTATTTAGTGGAAAAAATGGCATCAACAAAATCACACATTTTGACACTAGCGATTTTAATATCCATCTCGCTGGAGAAGTAAGAGACTTAGTAGCCGAAAATTTCATTGACCGTCGGAATTTGAATCGTATGGACCGATTTACGGTTTTTGCGATGATTGCTTCTGGTGAAGCAATTTCATCTTCTCTCATTGAATCTAGCACCACCGATAAAAATCGTGTTGGTGTGATACTGGGTTCTGGGATTGGTGGAATCAATACATTTACTGAACAGCATACTCGGCTACTGAATCATCCTCGGAGGGTGAGTCCGTTATTTATTCCAGCAATGATCACTGATATCGCTGCCGGACAAGTCTCTATAAAATATGGATTCAAAGGACCCAATTATGCGGTTGTTTCCGCTTGTGCCACAGCAAGCCACGTCATTGGTGATGCTCACCGACTCATTTCTTATGGAGATGCTGATGTGATAATCGCAGGCGGAACTGATGCCTCAATTAATCCTATGTCGGTTGCCGGATTTTCTAATATGAAAGCATTAACGAAAAATCCAGATCCCGATACTGCAAGCCGACCCTTCGATTTGAACAGAGATGGCTTTGTTATGGGCGAAGGAGCTGGGGTTTTGGTGTTAGAGGAGTTAAATCATGCTTTAAAGCGGGGAGCTCCGATAATCTGTGAACTTGCGGGTTATGGCGCAACCGCAGACGCATATCATCTCACAACCCCCGATCCTCAGGGAGATGGTGCTATTCGATCGATGAGACTTGCAGTTCAGGATGCAAATGTCCAGTTAGAGGACGTTGATTATATTAATGCCCATGGTACTTCAACTCCTTATAATGACTCAACCGAAACCAAAGCAATTCGCGCACTATTTGGAGATCATGCAGATCGATTACTTGTGAGTTCTACAAAATCGATGACAGGTCATTTACTGGGTGCAACCGGTGGTGTAGAAGCCATTGCTTCTATTCTGAGTATATTGGAATCAAAGGCACCTCCCACGATTCACTATTCTACTCCTGACCCTGATTGCGACTTGGATTATATCCCGAACTTTTCCCGTACATGCGAGATCAACGTAGCCATATCCAATACATTTGGTTTTGGTGGTCATAACGCCACTCTCCTATTTAAAAAGTACAAGAGTTGATTCGGCTTATATTTAAAAACCTATTCAATCGTTGGACAGACGTTACTAACATTGAATCTGCGCTCAAATATAGATTTAAAGATAAAAATTACTTAAACGTTGCACTAACCCATAAATCTCTAAAGTCAGACAATTCGGAGAACTATGAGCGGTTGGAATTTCTTGGAGATTCAATACTTGAAAGCGTTCTCACCGATTGGTTGTACCGAAAATATCCAGATTCCGATGAAGGATATCTGACAAATCAACGATCTTCACTCGTCAATAAATGTTTCCTGACTATCGTAGCCTGTAAACTAAACATCGACCAAGATATTAAGGTTGACAAAAGCGTAAATCTGGAAGATGAAAAAGTGATAAATAACATCATATCTGATGTTTATGAATCGCTCATCGGAGCAATATTTCTCGACGGTGGTTTCAAAGCTGCGAAAAAAGTGATTATTTCAACGATTATTGACAATGTTCATTTTGCAAATCATGAGAATAATTATAAAGGAAGGTTGATTGAATATTGTCATAAAAGTCAACTGGAAGGACCACGTTTTATGCACCACTTCCCCAAAGGACCGGAACATGAAAAAATATTTAATGTGGAATTGAAATTAGGTAAGGATAAAACGTTTTTCGGGCAGGGAAAATCCAAAAAGGAAGCAGAACAGGAAGCCGCGAAACGGGCGTTAGAGCATCTTTGTTAAATTATTTATAGTTGATTTTTCACTCTTTTAAATTGATCGAGTTTGTCTCTCAATTTCGCCGCAACTTCATACTTCTCATCTTCAATAGCTCTACCCAAAGCGGATTGCAAATTATTTATTTTTTCATCATCTGTTGAATCTCTAAAGTCTTCAGTATCATCATCGATATTTTCTTCCTCATCAGCAGCATCATCCTTAAACTCAATTCGCTGAAGATTTAATAATTCTTCTGCAACAAAAATTGGTGAATCCGTTCGCAGAGCAATAGCTACCGCATCACTTGGGCGACTGTCAACTTTTATCACTTGTCCATTTGATATCATCTCAATATGCGCAAAAAATGTCTCATCTTTTATTTTATAAATGGACACTTTTGAAATGTAAGCATCAAGTTCATTAATTATGTTGGCAGTTAGATCATGTGTGAGTGGACGAGGCATTTCAACATTTTCCAAAGCTAATGCAATCGCCTGAGCTTCAGTACTTCCAACCACAATAGGTAGTTCTCTGGAGCCATCCCATTCACTCAGAATGACAGCATACCCTTTGCTGGGTGGAAAATAAGCTATTTTTGTTACATCTACTTTAATCATCATTTATCCAATTAATGTCTTATAATAATCATCTGACTTGATTCATTCCAAGTCATTTCTAGCGTATCTCACTCATCTTGGATTTAAGTTTCATAATTCTATTTACCGGTGATGGGTCAACTTGATTGAGCAGTGCTAAATAATAACTAATCCAATCTATTAAATGAATTAATTTCAAAAGTCTTTCCAATCTGTTGTTACCCTCGCAATTCAGTTTTATCTGAGCACCGGAAATCCCACTTAATAGATTTTCAGTAATATCCATTCTGGCTAGCGATCGTGAATGGTCCGATTCATCCGGAATCCAAACAATACTAAAGTTTTTTAAAAGCTCGGGATAACTCCCCCACCCTTCAATTTCATTATGATTCATTTCAGGAATGTGGTGATGAAAAGCCATCATTTTTGAATTCTCCGCCAATTGTCCTCTCATTCGAAGTGCCGCGACCCATGTTGTATCTTCACTACCATAAATCACGGGAATGGTATTCATTAATTGTCTGCTCACATCCAAAGCATGGTTAGGCACGGTATAATCGCTTAATAAGCCTGTGTAATCTATTATAGACTGGGCTGCCGCACTGAGTAGATCAAAATAGCTGGTAAGTAGAAAACCAAGTCTGATTAAAATACCTATCAAGAGTGTGAAGGAATATCCCACTGCAGCACGAGGTTGTAAACCAGATATCATGGGTATGATGTCATATTCTGACAAATTTGCAAGTTCTGCTAATTTCCCACCTGTGGTCATCGCAATGAAATTTGCACCACGATCCTTGGCATCTTGATATGCAGACAAGGTTTCTTCCGTGTTTCCGGAATACGAAGATGCTATCACCAGAGTATTTTGGCTTACCCAAGATGGAACCCGGTACGATCGATTAACGATTATAGGGATTTTACAATCGTTTTGAGCAATCACTTTAACAATGTCACCTCCAATCGCTGAGCCGCCCATTCCTAACACTAATATATTTTGAATATTTTCAAAATGTTTTTTTGCTTCCCAGGATTTCATCTGATCTACAGAATGTATAATTTGTGCAGGAAAGCTCCGTATGGCTTCAAACATGTCTCCGTTATCATATTGCCGAATCAGTTCAGTTATATTATTTTGACTCAATTGTTTCTCCGTGTTATCATATCACTAAAATATAAAATATCCGTCATATCGTGAGGGATATCTGCGATTTTTTCATTTGCTGAACAAATGATTTCAGCTATGTAATCCTGAGTTAATCGGGTGACTCCCATATCATTTAAAATATTCTGGATTTCTTGTTTTCCCTTCGCAAAATTTTCCCGCGTTTGTTTCACCGCCTTGTCTATTTCTATGCTAGATACTTCTCGTGCTTTGATCATAAGAAACGTTTTTTTACCAAGGATGATATCACTTTTAAGGCTTTTTCCCATGATTTCCGAATCAGAGTATATTTCTAACAGATCATCCTGAATTTGAAATGCTCTCCCGATCAATCGTCCGTAGTCTCTTACTGCAATTCGGGTTTTAGCATCGGCGTTTGCAACAATGGCGCCCATCTCCGAAGCAAGTCCAATCAGATGTCCGGTTTTTAAATCAATCATTTGAATATAATCTTCCAGACTGACGTTTTTATCTGTTTCAAATTCTTTATCCAGAGCCTGGCCTTCGCAAACACGCAGCAGTCCTGTGGTAAAAACGGTCATTAGATCGTGAGATTCACCATTATTTTGAAGAATCCGTAGTGCAAGGGATAACATGGCATCTCCGGTAAGAATTGCATTTCCCAGGTCCCATTTTTCGTGAACGGTAGGTTGTCCATGACGAGTACTATCTTCATCCATGATATCATCGTGTACAAGAGTAAAATTATGCAGTATTTCTACTGCAATTGCTGCGGGTAATGCCCGTGTGATCGTTGTTCCGAAGGTTTGCGCTGAAAGCAATGTTAATATTGGTCTCAATCGCTTCCCTCCCGCTTCCAACACATATCGTATGGTTTGGGTGAGTGATTTCGGTCCGCTGGGATAAATCGTTGTGATTTGTGAATCTATCAGGGAACGGAGTTCCCGTATGTCCCGTTCATTCATGCAGTGAGATATCTCCAAATTCAGTCAATTTATCTAATACTAATTTTTTTATTTCCAGCATCCTTTCAGGTGTATTCGCTTCGAAACGGCACACTATCACCGGTTGGGTATTAGATGATCTGACAAGACCCCATCCGTCACCGAATTTGATCCGAACACCATCAACCATGATACAGTCAAAATGTTGAGGAAAATACTCCTCCGCCTGTGTAGCAATTCGAACTTTTTCTTCATCTGTGGGGCACTCTAATCTCATTTCAGCAGTTGAGTAATATTTTGGGATATCTGCTGTTAGATCTGAAAGTCTTTTGTCCGTCCTGGATAGGGTTTGTGCCAACCGCAGTGCCACATAAACAGCATCGTCAAATCCGTAGAAGTCATCTGCAAAAAAGATGTGCCCACTCATTTCACCGGCAAATTTGATATTGTCCGTGCGCATTTTTTCCTTGATAAGAGAATGACCGGTTTTCCACATAATCGGTTTTCCACCATACCGGAGAATCATATCCTCCAAAGCCTGTGAACATTTGACATCAAATACGATTCCGTCTCCATCAGTGATAATTTCGGGTAAAAAAAGCGCCATCATGTTATCGGCTCTGATAATCTGTCCCTGGTTATCAATAGCAACAACCCGATCAGCATCCCCATCGAATGCCAATCCCATATCAAAATCACCACCCTTGATTACAGAGACGATCTCCTTTAAGTTGTGGTCTTCAGTGGGATCAGGATGATGGTTGGGAAATCGACCGTCAACATCACAATACAGTTCGGTTAATTCGACGTCCAATTCCTTGAATATCGCAGGTCCGGTGATCGCTCCGCATGCATTCCCGCAATCCATTACAATTTTTAACGGACGCTGTAATTGGATTTTACGTTTTAACATTTGATGATAATCCGGTAGGATATCTATTTCCATCATTGTCCCTGCACCCGATTCATAATCTTCCGTTTCCATTAATTGGCGGAGATTCTGAATATGAGCACCATAGAACGCTCGCTTATTCAGTGAGAATTTGAAACCGTTGAATTCTGGTGGATTATGACTTCCTGTGATTTGCACAGCGCCGTCCACGTTCATATGATACATACTAAAGTAATTCACAGGAGTTGGTACTATTCCCAAATGAGTAATATTGATCCCTGCGCTCAATAATCCCTGTGTAAAAAGGGAGATCAAACTTGGAGTTGTTAATCTGACATCACCACTGAGAGCGACTGAATTTCCACCTGAACGAATAACAAATGTTCCGAACGCTCTACCCAGATTTATTACTACATCATCTGTAAAGTCGGTTTCCACAACTCCACGTATATCATATTCTCTAAAAATATTTTTATTCATCAATTTCCTTTATAAATTTTTCCCAAAGACACCCATTTTGTCACCCCGGTTACTTGTCGCATATTAGAGTGTAAGTTATTTATTTTGGCCACTGCCAAAGCAGCCATCAACAGAGATTCTTTCATATTGGGATCTATTCCAACTTCAATGCTACTTTCAATCTGTTTAACATGACAATAGCGGCGCAGATCATCCATGAATACTGGATGAAATACTCCACCACCGCTTACAATCAGTTTCGAATTAGAAATGTCAAAATTACCATATTTATCGAGGTTGTAAGAAATGCTTTTCGCAGTAAATGATACCAATGTCCGCAAGAAATCCTCGATGGAAATTTGACTGTATTTTTTTCTCATTGATTTCACCAGTTCACCAGAGAATTCATGCCTTCCACTTGATTTTGGCGGTTGTTGAGAAATAAATGGATGTAACATTAGCTCCTCGAGCAAGTCCGGAACCAAATTTCCATTTTTCGATAATTCTCCGTCTTCGTCACAACTTCTTGTAAAATATATTCTGGTGCATTCGTCGATCATTGCCATCCCGGGTCCGGTGTCAAAACCAATGACATCATCTCGTTTGCCATTCTTCGGAATACATGTTATGTTGGAAATTCCACCCACATTCAACGTAATGATGTTTTCGTCTAGTTCCTTGAATAGAAGCCAGTCGAGGAAAGGCATTAGTGGTGCACCATTCCCCCCGGCTTCAATATCTCCTTGACGAAAATCGTGTACGATGGGTACCTCTACCTCACCGTAGAGATATTGAGGATCCCCGACTTGCTGACTGAATTTTCCATCGTTATGTTGAATGGTCTGACCGTGGCTGCCAATGAGATCGATTTCCCGATTGTTTAGGAATTGCTTAACATACACTGCAAATACCTGCCCCAACATTAGGTCAGTGATTTTCCCCCGGAGATAGTCCCCACCGAGTGAAGCACGGATAATAGATCGGACCTTCTCATTATACCGGATGGTTTTAAAATCGATGCAGTCCCAGTGAAAATGATAATCTTTATCTATTGAGATACTAAATATTCCACAGTCCAGACCATCCATAGATGTTCCCGACATCAATCCCAAGACCCGATATTTGGTTTGAAGAGGCTGGGATAAGTTCATTAAACTTTAGCCATACTACGTGAGGGAGATGTAATGACTACATTAACACTGATCCAGATAATCCTGGTGATTATTTTGGTTGTATTTCTTATTTCAATCATTTGGCTGCGAAAATCTCGTATGAATCGAACACCCAATTTCAAGGCATTGTTTATTTTAGGTCTTACCTGGTTACCAATGGGACTCATATCAGATATTACAGTCTTATGGACAACTGGATTGATATTTTTTATCATCGGTATTGTAAATAGAAAGAAATGGGATCAATCGACCCGCTGGACTGACTTATTACCCCGAGAAAAAAAGATTAAACTAACATTCGTCATTATTACGTCATTTCTGATGATCATATTCCTACTGCTATACTTTTTTGTAATTTAAAAACCGGATACAAACCGGTAGTATAATCGATCAAACGGTGGTGGAGACACAAACATCATTCAGGATACAATCCTGACACTGAGGTCTTCTGGCGATACAAACAGCTCTTCCATGGTCAATAAATAAATGAGCCGATAATGTCCAGTCGGTTTTATCCATCAATATCATGAGTTCTTTTTCAATTTTCACGGCATCCTTGGTTTTCACGAATCCCAGCAAGTTGGTAAGCCGTGTCACATGAGTATCAACGGTGACTCCGGGAATCCCGAATGCATTACCCAACACCACATTGGCTGTTTTCCTGCCGACACCTGGTAATTTAACTAACGCTTCTAATGTTGCAGGAACGTTGCCATCATGTTCCTCAAGAATGACAATTGACGTTGCTTTTATGGATCTGGCTTTATTATTGTAAAAACCGGTAGAAAAGATCAGTTTCCCGATTTCTACTTCTGACAGTGAAGCAAATGCATGTGCATCTGGATATTTTTGAAACAATGGACCCGTCACTTTATTGACTCTTTCATCGGTACATTGCGCTGAAAGAATGGTTGAGATCAATAGTTGAAATGGATCGTGATGTACAAGCGAACATGCAGAATCAGGATACTCACGCTTTAACCGACTCAGCACTTCTGATAAGATCTTTTTTTTGTGGTTAATTCCCTGGTTCATTTTGGATCCTCTGTTTAATGATCAGAGCTAAATTCCGAATAAACCCTCGTTTTGTGAATACCATTTGAAAGCCATTTTCGATTGCCTGATTTCTGACGGTTTTAATATTATTATCCGTCACTCCCAGAATCATTACCGGGCATATTTTGTTTATCGAACTTCCAATTTCTATAAATTGCTCTGCTTGTGCAGTTAGATCGAAAATAATGATCCCAGAGCAGTTATTCTGACAGACTTCATGTATCTGATCTGCACCAGGCATAATCAGATTGCACCCGAAATCACTGCAAATTTTCGCTAATCTTGCAGATAATAACCAATCTTCTGTTAATGCGATGATTGAAATCATGATTCCTGTGTGCTACCTTCTCGAATAATTTCTTCGATAACCGTGAAATATTTTTCATCCTTTATTATTTTCACCATCACTGATGCAGGGTCGTGATAAAACCAAAGCCACCAATTTTTTGAACTTGCTTGATCAAGGAATACTGCCTTTTCCTTCAGAGTCAGTTGTGCGTTCAGATCATATCCCATGATCCATGGCAATTTCAGGTGAGATTTTAATGGGATCAGGTCCGCAACAAACACCAGTGTCTCGCCAGAATCTTGGATTTTAACAAGCTGTTGTCCTGCAGTATGTCCATCTACAGATATGGTGGATATCCCTTCGACAACGAGGGAATCATCATCCAATAATTGAAGTTGACCGCTGTTCATCAGGCATTCGTAGTTCTCACGTAAATAGCTGGCTCGATCCCTTGGATTCGGATTCATCCCCGCATCCCAGTTTCGTTTGGAGATAAAATATGTAGCATTGGGAAAACTTGGGATGATCTCGCCATTCTGATCTGTTTCTGTTGCACCGCCTGAATGATCGAAATGCAGATGGGTTAGGATTACATGCGTGATATCGTTTTTCTCAAAGCCAGCCTTTCGCAACGCGTTTGTCAGCGGATCGTCATCCTGCACCACATGAAACATGTATTTAAATTTGGATGATAGTTTGCTTCCCATCCCGGTCTCAACCAGTATTCTATGAACACCGTTTTCCAATAACAGGCACCTGAGCGACAGGTCAATTCGGTTATACTCATCCGCAGGATTTGTTTTATTCCATAATACTTTGGGAACGGACCCCATCATGGCGCCACCATCCAAACGGAAGTCACCTGTTTCAAGAGGATGAACTGTCCAATTTCCGATTTCAGTTGGCATATTTCGCGATCAATTTATTTAACATTATAATTTAATTGATTCTCGTATTTATATAATTAGCACAGGTTATATCATCCACCATAGCTCCATCCTGCTGATTTCAAATCTAGTGCATCATAATCCTTGATGACCACCGCATCCAAAATATTCGCTAAAAACAAGGGATGATCTCCATAGTCCAAAATGTCCTTAACAGTGCATCTCAAATATGCAGGACACTCTGTCAATACGGGTGAAGATGAATCCAGAAGCGTAAAGGGATGATCGTTCAGTAACTCCCCTACTTTTTGAGTAGGTTTAAAAAAATCTGATGCCATTTTTTTTTGAGTTGAATCCAAGCTGTGTAGAATGAATGATTTTGATTGCGATACAATTTGATAGCTTTTAGAATCCCTTTTGATACACACAGAAAGTAACGGTGGATCAAATGAAGCTTGGCTGACCCATGTAACCGTCGAAGCGCAATATTCCTCATTATACGTGGCAGTCATGATAAATATGCCATAAGAAAATTGTTTAAGGATAATTTTTTTATCTTTTTCGTTCAAATCAGATCCTCCAATTGGATAATGGAATTCATAAATTTGGCGTCGTACAATCGTGGAAATTTACCGAGAGAGCGTCTCCATAGAAAAATGAAAAGGATCTATAATGGCAAATGAAAAACAATGTCCAACCTGCGGTGCTGAATATCGGGCCGATATTGAGATTTGTGTGGATTGCAACACATCTTTAATTCAGGACGCATCTGGTAGTACAGATGAAACGAACCAATTCCCGGAAGATGCTACCCTCATTTCAGTTGCTATGGGATCGGTGAAAAATATCCAGCCTCTTGTCAAACTTCTGGAAGAGAACGATTTGAAATTCAGGATAGACTTGTCTAAACATATTACAGAAGGCATGAGTCCTAATTCGGATTTTCATTTGATGCTGGACGAAAAAGACGTACCCCGATTTAATCAATTGATTGAAGAGTATAAGTATAAGGAATTTCCTGAATTATCGGCTGCGGATGAACTGATGGAAGCGGGATGCTGCCCCGCCTGTGGAACAAAAGTCGGTGATGAAACTGTCTGCCCCGAATGCGAATTACCACTGGTGATTATCGAAGAAACGGATGAGGACTAAAACCAAAAACTCTTCATATTCAAAAAGCTGATTCGTGTTCATTTTTCCTTAACTATTTTCCACTGCGAATACGGATGCTTCACCAAATTGGAATTGATGTATCGACCATCGTGTGTCACTTCTTCACCCACCCAGGGGGGAAGTGAGAATTTTTCATTCTTATCATTCAATTCAATTTCAGCCACAATCAGTCCTGCATTAGCGCCCAGGAATTCATCGATCTCCCAGGTCTTGCCTTCGTGATCAACTAAATATCGTATTTTTTCAATGAGACGATCTTCACAAAAGTGTGTTATGAGTTCTTTGGCATGTTCAAGAGGGATTGGATATTCATATTCGAGTCGTTCCATATCCGATATTTTTTTCTTCACCGTGAGAGTGGCAGTGTCATCGGATATTCTGACTCTAAGGACGGAATGGCAGTCAGAAAACAAATATCCCTGGGTGATAGTGGAATGGCGTGCATTTTGGGTAAAACCCAAATCCGGGACTAAATATTTACGTTCGATCTCAAGAGGCATGGTTAATGATTGCTTATATTAATAAAATCACAGCATCTTGCGTGTAAATATGGCACAACTGGACGGAGTTTCCCACAACTTCACGGAGTGAAGCTGAAGCCCGGTTCCGTAGATGTCCTGTAATTTACCGTCAAGCTGGTCAAATATGAATTTTGCCACATTTTCGGCGGTGGGTGTAAAGGGAACGAATACCGGTTTATGACCTTCAGATGATCGAAAGAATTCCATCAATTCCTCATCTTTATCCCAGACCATGAATCCGTGATCTAGTTTGTCTTGAATTAACGACAAAGCCAGTTTTTTAATATCGGAGAAGTCCACCACCATACCTTCTTCGGATGATCCTTCTTCAGCAACCAAATTTCCTTTAAAACAGATTTCTGCACGGTAGCGATGACCATGTAACCCTTTGCACACCGATCGGTGATTCAGGACCCGATGCCCCATGTCCCATTGTATAATTTTAACGACTTTCATGGGGAAAATTTAGGATGAGCCGGGAATGGCACCCAATGGATTTAGAGGTAGATTTAGTTTAATAATGATGGTAGAATATTTATAGGTGTCGATCCTGAAATAATGTCAACCAGTTGAACCAATTCAATTCCGTCGTTGTTCACATCACCAAACCATCGTTCATAGTCGTCAGGTGAGTCACCCATAATCACATTGACGATTCGGACAACATCCAAAACATTAGTGTATTGATCCTGATTCACATCACCCAAGCGGGTCGGGGTCGGAAGACGAGCGATAAAACGAACAGGCTGATGATTGTGATATTAGTTTTGCCCTACTCTCCCCGAGTTCCATGAAGTAATAGTGCACGTACTGATGCCCCACCTTCGAATCTGTGCCCTCCGACAATAACTGTATTTTCTGTAACTTGAATATTATCCAAATAGTCTCCTTCAAAATAGTTTATCTGTTCCCACGTATCACCATTATAATGCATTATTTCTGAATTGTAGCCAACAACAAATATATCATTATCATCAACCCCCCTTACTTGGTAACGGTAATCAACATACCATTCAGATTC
>JABMOW010000078.1 GCA_013204025.1 Fidelibacterota bacterium
GATCACGCAATGTTAGATAAAGGGAAAATGGGTCTGTATTTACATGAAATTGTCTGGGAAATGTGTAATTCACCTGATACACATTCCCTTTTGAAAGATTCATCCTGATAGTGGATAAATCCCTGAAGTATTTGTCCTTTGTAATCAGTCCACCCGTAATTTTCAGACTTGCAGGATGATCGCATTTCGGATCGCTCCCTTTTCCTGGAGTGTACTCTCTCGTCTTTTTTGGTTTCCCAAACCAAATCTTTGGTACGCTACCGATGGCTTTTTTGAATGGAATGTGCGGATAAAAAATATCTTTTGCATCGTAACTGATAAATCCGATCGCAGAAATACCATCCGATTGCTCTTTCCATCGATCCAACTGATTCTGTAAAATCTGAAGTGCGTCACCCTCCATTACTTTCCCGGAGACAGTCAGCTTCTCCCCCGATAGTTCAATGGTATCCGTCCAGTCCCAAATGGCAAAACAGTTCGAATTAGGCTCTTGATGGTCAACCAATGCAGAGGGTTCACCAAACTGGGAAACAAGTGCATGAAGAGATTTCATTTATTTAGTGACCGGTGTTTTTGATGAGCCAAATGAAGTGAAGTTTAATATTTTCGGTGATGTAATGGCATAAGAAAAGACCTTGTTCTCTTTTAAAAAAGCATTGAGGCCTCTCCGTACCACAGATGCTAAAGCAATTTTGTGTCGTTTCCCTTCGATCACTTTTTCAAAGCGGGGAATTTTCGGAGGCGTCCAGCCTGTAGCATTACCAATCAATGTGAACAATCTGTAAATCACGTCCGTATCCCAGTCTGGATTTACCTGAATCTGGTACGAACTACGATTATTAAATTTTCCTGGAATTTTGCCTCTATTCATCATAGCGCCGGTTTCTTTTAATCGCGGATATAATTTGTTATGGACATTTCCCTCGAACCTTTTTGTATTCACTTGACGAAATAGTTGATCCCAGGGATAATCCGATAGAATATTCATCCATTTTTTTGAGTTTTCGGGATATGTCTGAAATTTTAACCATGATGCATCACTTTGCAGAATCAGCATTTTAGATAAATCGTTCAATTTTGGAGAATAACCATGTAACCAAAATAAAAATAGAAGCGTTGAAAATGGATATTTATTTTGAAAATTATCTGATGTTAGTTTTAACATGATATTTGGATTACACGATGTTTCGAATCCTGAAGGATGTTCCCCATCAATAGAAATAATATGTCCTCCAATCGCTTTACCCTGTTTTGGAAGGATATTCAGATCCACCCAAATTAGATCTTTCCTATCGTGTATACCTGCATCAGAAATCCAGATAGTGGATAGATCATAAAATCCTGCAAGCTGCCAGTTTAATACATGATGTAAATAAACCGCACATATAAGTCCGTCATAGTCTGCAGATGTGATAAACAGGCGCTCTTTTTCTGCAATCCATGGGAAATTTTGGATGACATCATTTCGGTTTAACATCGAGTCTAAATCTTGCTTTTTAATCATATAATTGGTTCAAAATAAAATATTTTCTTATTAATTGGTGATTTGAATCATAAATTTTCACCATTAAAATCGATAAATAATACACACATCAAAACGAAGGAGAAAAAATGTTAATTCGATTTAAACGACAGGTTTTGTTTACCATAATTTTAAGTCTGTTTACGTTTGGTTATTCGATTGATTTATTGTCAAACATACAGAATATGGGAGAGAAAAATGCCCGTGGATATGCACTTCCATTTGTTTCCTCATTTGGTACTGCGCTGAATTCAGGAACATATTACTCTGCTTCAACTCATAAATTTCTCGGGTTTGATATCACTGCAAACCTCGCCTATGTTCCAATACCAGATGGTGATATGACATTTCAGTTTTTTATCCCAACTCTTGAACCGATCGCATTTTATAACCCATTTGATGGTTATAATTACAATCTTCAACTTAACAGTGATGAATTGTATCCCAGCGACCGCACAGCATCCACAATTTTCGGTACCAACGAAGAAAAAACATTTTCTCCTAATCAAGACTATGTAATAGAAGCGCTTGAAGATCAATTCCTACTATCCTATGCGGAAGCTCAAATATTAAGTGAAAATATTATGGGTGAAATTCCTACATTTGAAATGGTAGGTGGTTTTGACTTCAGCACCATGGGAGCTGTAATGCCACAAATTTCTGTGGGTTTACCATTGGATATAGATGTCATGGCTCGAATGATGCCTAAAACAAACATTGACAAAGTGGGCGAGGTTTCAATGATAGGTTTTGGTGGGAAGATTGGCCTGAACCAATTCATCCCATTTAATATTGGACTCTTACCCCGTATTTCTTTCGGTTACTACATGACTAATATGGACTTTGGTGATGTCATCTCTATGAAAAATACGATGACCAATTTACAAATCAGTAAAAAACTTTTATTTCTAACCGTGTATGGCGGATATGGAATGGAATCCAGTAGTGTGGATGTTGAATATACTTGGGATGGAGGTGATTTACTTGGTACTGTACCCATTAAATTCAGCATGGATGGTAAAAATGAATCCAGAATTACCGCTGGAGTACGAATGAAATTATTGTTCTTCTCACTTCAAGGTGAATACAATATGGGTGATTATGACGCTTACAATCTGGGTGTGAGCTTTACATTTAGATAAACTCATTAGCGACGCATTAAAAAAAAGGGCTCCTTCGGGTGCCCTTTTTTATTTCAAGTGATTCGCAACGATGATCCGGGCATTTCCCTTCCACACGGATTTTGTCCAACTGTCTGATGCTTCCAAAATCAGTATGTATTGCCCTGTTTTGCAACGATATCCGGAATTCATTTTACCATCCCACCGGAAGATCCCTTCAGCCGCAGATACCTGATCGAATAACGTATCGATCTCCCTGCCCCGAACATCATAAATCACTGCATGAATATATGCCTGGGTAAAGGGAACCCGGTATGAAATGATCGTTTCATCTTCATAGCCATCCCCATCTGGAGAAAATGGATTTGGATGAACCGTAATGACTCCGTCTGATGTGATCTGTTCTGCAAAAAGTGAGTTTTGAATTCCAGGTGTGGCTCCTGAATCAGAGACACAGGTTCCCCAGTTTTGAGGATAATTAGAATCCAGAAAATGCGTTACCCGCTCCAGCGAAAATCCGTCCCCACCTCCCCACCAGGACTCATAAAATACATGATCGATCATTTTCCCGGACGGATCGAACAAATACACATGATCCTCTGAGTTATTGAGTGTAGGAAAGTTACTTTGATAAATATTGTCAGGATTAAGGGTGTCTTTTGTGACGACTGCAAATCCAAAAACCGAGATCGTGTCCGATGTAGAGATTCCGGAGGATTGAAATTCATCTTTATCATTGATCCTCCAACCCAAAACAGAGATTTCTGAAGATGATGCATTGGCGATTTCTGCCCATTCCGGGTTACCAGTGAGTGGGTCGTACATAATTTCATTGATGAGCATATCACCATAATCATAAGCAACCGACACCGTGATTGAAATTGTGTCATTTTCTGTGTTGTAATCTTCAGCAGCCAGCGCATCTATCAAAAACTGGTGGGTTCCAGATTCTCTGCTGGTATTCAGTAACGGTATTTGAACTGATTGAAAAGGGTCGATCCATAGAGAATAAACGACCTCGCCATTTACACTGATATTGGTTTGAGAGCCAACCAATCCTGAATTAGAGAATAGTGCAATGATATCAAATATTTCACTTTCTCGAGGGTGATCTGGCACCACCCAGACAGAATCAATCCCTACATCAATGAGCTGAGAGGCTATGCTGTTTTGACTGCCAGGTGTCCCGAGGAGATCTATGCTTTCTCGCCAATTTTCCGGAATATTATCAATATCCGGTACAATTTTTTCGAGGGAATGGCCATGTGTGATTCCGGTAGCCCAACTCACCGTTGATACCGTATCACCTGTTGCATTTATCAAATGGACTACATCTGCAGAATTTCCCAATCCATTCCCGATGCTGTTGTCATCTACAAAAATATAATTTACTTCATCCGGGAACACCAAATCGAAACACTCCGAGTAATCCTGCTCCAGTACCACACCATATTCCCCTACACCCAGCCATGAGAAATCCGAGATCAACTCATCGATGGAATGATTGTCCGCAAGACTCCAACCCGTGATGTCCACGGGGTTGGGTCCCAAATTGAAGATTTCAACAAATTCTTGATTAGCAAGTGGACAGTCCGGATCGAACAGAACTTCAGTAATAACAACTTGACCAAACACAAA
>JABMOW010000079.1 GCA_013204025.1 Fidelibacterota bacterium
GACACAAATTCATTTAAAATCCAATATAATTTATTTTGAATTCTTTGTTAATTTAAGTCTGAATCACGTCCATTACTCCAATAATTTAATCATGATTTTTTTTCTGAATTATTTCTTTAGGTATTTTGATCTATAACCCCTTAACATTGCGCGGAGTTTTGGTATATTTCTGCCTGTTTTGTTCCTCTAGACGATATTACCCGCATTAATTCGCGTTTAATTAATTCTACTTCAACATTATAGTAATGCATTCAAATCTGAATGAGAAATTACCTAGTCCAAATCACTGTTGATTTTTTTTGGTATCGGTGGGTCAACAAGTGTAATTAGTATCGATGCCAAAATTGAAAGAAAGATAACTTAATGAAATTATATGTTGGAAATTTGTCCTGGGAAGCCAAGGAAGATGAACTAAATCAATTGTTTGCAGCTCACGGTAACGTGGTTAGTGCTTCAATTATCACTGACAGAGAAACTGGTCGTTGCAAAGGATTTGGTTTTGTTGAAATGAGCAATAAGGACGAAGCAGAAGCAGCGATTAAAGCGCTGAATGATACAGAAATGCGCGGTCGGAATATCAAAGTAAATGAAGCCCGTCCCCGCGAAGAACGTCCAAGCAAACGCGCCTGGTAACTCTCCCCAGGAAATCATTTATCCAGAAAGTTGGCACAGAATTCTCTGCTGCCAACTTTCCCTCCTACACCCTTTTTAGACCCCTGTCAGTTTTATAACTTTTTCACTTCTTTAGTTTAGGATATACCTAAACCGCGTTATGATTCAATAAATACAACCAGTCATAAAATAAAATCCTCATCGTAACCACAGTCACAAATGGGGAATTCCATTTGAGCAAACATTGAGCACCGCACCCTCCATTGCACTCTAATTTAACAGGTGAACACACCTAATCCCAAAAACAACAGACCGAAAACCTACTTTGCTTATTGTGGCTGATCAGTTTTGCCATTGTTTTACAAATAAACAGCTCTCGTTGTCATGCGTAGCTGCTGGTACTCCATAGATGTCCAGAAGTAGTCATTTCCGAAAATAATGTTGGTATTCATACTTGGAGTTACAATGTTTCCCTCTAAAAAGATCTGTGAAATCGGAGATAAGAAAACGGTGTAACGAATGACTACTGAGTGATCAAATACCATCACCAGCAAGAATTGCATTGACCAAAAGGACAATATCCAGAACATTCAGCATTTCATCTCCATTCAAATCTCCTGACCACAACTGATAATCATCGGGTTCATTGATTTGGAGGATAAAATTGATTAAATGGACAATATCCAGCACATTCCTTTCTCCATCACGGTTCACATCCCCCAGCAACTGCAAGATGACAATACCATTTTCTAAAATAATGTATAATCCGTTCCCATAGGCATCCAGAATTGATACATCCCCGAATGTCAAAGCAATATCCTGACCGAATTCCGCAAACTCCACAATTTGAAAAACTAGTGTGGCAAATTGATGGATACCCGGCTCCAAAACGCAGTCTTCTGTGGCATATAGCCACACACTGACCCCAGCTCCGTTGTCGTTAACAAGGGATGAAAAACAATCCAATTGGGAGGTCAAATCCATAAATGTCAGCCATTGCGGGTTCTCGAAAAGTGTAAAAGCAATATCGCTAATGGGTTCTCCATTTTCAATGGTCAGCTCAATCTCCACAGTACCACCGGGGACAGCCGTATTAGATCCGGCAAAAAGCCAGACAGGATAAAGATCTTCTAGCGGTGTCAAAATGAAATCCTGTTCAGCACTTTCTTCTAACCAGATATCCTGATAAAAATCTTCAAACCCTGTCGCCTGTACTGAAACCGACCAATTACCACTCCAGGGTAAAGAAATATCATAGACTCCTGCATTTGTTGTGGTATACAGGAAAAGACCCTCCTGCACCGCCATTAGTTCTGCATCCGACAGGGGAAGTAAATCTCCGCTGGCTGCCAGTCCAAAGACTATTCCTGTGAGAATGTGGGATTCGGGAAATTCACCAGACCAGAAATCAAGATGCAATCCGGTGTCTTCTTCCAGGATCAGATGATGCTGTTGAAGTAGATCATCATCAACCGTACAAGTAATGATATATTCTCCCGGTTCTACGAGTAGCTCAAAGTGACCAGATTCATCTGATATTGTTTCGTACTCATCTCCACTCATAATGTCATAGGCTTGAATGACAGCGTCAGCAATCATTTCCTGCACCTCACCGACCGTGTAAACATTACCATATAGTTGGAACTCTCCAGGTGGCTCGTTTTCCAGATAAACACATGCCGTATTACTGTAATCAGTTAATTCTTCTTCTACCAGAGCATTGATGCGGAAACAGTTGACTGGATCAGGTTCTACAAAATCTTCAAATTGGTATTCATAATGCAATTCGGTGGTTTCGCCTATGTAAATAAATTCATTGCCAGATAATTCACCCAGGTGTGCATATACCTGGAACAGAGGAATTAACCCAGGCTCAGGAATTATCGGGTAGTACCAATCAAGGATCACGGAACCTGCTGGCTCGGGTTCAAGTATGTGGACCGCTGTCAAGCCGTTGGGTGCTGGCGGAAAAGGAGCTTCCCAGTTCTGAACGCAACTGATGTTTCCAGGCGCGGATGCGAAATCTTCGCAGAAGGACGTCAATCGATAGCAAATATCCATCTCAAGACTGTCTGGTGATTCCGGGAAGTCCTCCCACCCCACTTCACTCGTCTCACCGATAACAAACCAATCATGACTTGGATCATTCATTATATTTTTAGAAATAAAATACTGTGGATCACAGAATGAGGGCCATTCAATCGGTGGTCCCCAGCTTAGCCAGACTGCTGATTCATCCTCGGACAAATCAGCAGTCAGGTTCATTGGTGGCGGCAGAGGCGGATACTCCCATGCATTATAGTGAAAATCCAATACCAATTCAGTCAGCGGTTCGATAAGCATTTCAGTTGACTGGATGCCGAATACAGATGTGCAGCTGATCAGCCAAGAGTTGTCTGATGCTGGTAGATTCAATTCATACTGCCCCAGATCGTTGGTTGAAGTCTCATACCATATGGGATCACCCCACGTAGAGATAGCACCAATAACAGCCCCAGCGAGAGGATATGCAGTCCCATCTGGAGATAAACTTGCTGTAACATCGCCTGATATCCAACCGTAATCAGACGGATCGGATTCTGGCTGGAGAATGAAGTCAAGCTCAATGGGGTCATCCGAATATCCCGGTAGAAGCGCTTCTTGAGGTAGGAATCCATCCGCGCTCACAATGATGAAACCTGCTTCGTAGGCTATACTTCCAAATTCGAAGTAACCGGACCCCCACGTAGTAAAATCTGCTAGCAATCCACCGTCAAGTCCATCGAATATTTCAACCAGTACGCCAGGTACTGGAATCAGATTCCCATCCGGTTCCGATAGTGTATACACATACCCGGATAAAAAATTGTTAACCGTTTCAAACGGGAGAAGGTAAAAATCTATAAGCACGGGCCATCCACCAAAATCAATTGTGATTTCCTGCTGGTAATATCCTTCAGCCGTGACAACTGCTTGTGCTTCATGGAAAAATGGCCAGTTGCTGTCAGGATAATCAGCATCGAAGAAGAAATTGCCAGATTCATCACTCCAAGTCTCTGTATAAAATGTGTTTCCGCCATTCACCATAACCTCAACATGAGTACCCGGCAAGACCACGAACTCATTTTGCTGATCATCCAAGTAACCAAAGACGGTACCGGCAAAAACCAGTTCTCGCAATGTACCAGGTTCAAGTTCATCAGAATTGAACTGTGATGCCATAATCATAGCTGGGAATATTGATGACGCCAGAATAACAATAAACAGATTGGTGGATATTCTCATGACCGGGTTCTCCTAATTATTAAGAGGTATGAATTTGGAATGAGAATTTACACAGTTTTTGCTAAATGGGAACCTGGAAAAAAGGATTGAGAAAAACCCGCAGGAGTCCCTACGGGTAAAGTGTTGCTCGCTTTGAAACGATGCTATAAAAGGTGATATTCATATTCTAATCAGCACCCCCGACACATCGAACGGAAAACCCAAGTAGTTTATTGAATTCATTAGGGCTGACAAATGATATATTGTGATACAAAAACCGAGTCCAAGCATTATTACTATTATTCTCCGTAGACGACCAAAAAATACAAGAATAACCCATAATGATGTAGGATCCACTACCGGTGCGGCTTCCAGCGGGAAGGGCTGTGAAACCGCTTTCGTTGGTAGCCCCTGCGTTTGGATCATACCACAAACCATCTCCATTTTCAACGGTACCCGTGGATTTCATTTTTCCACCAGCAACATCCTCTCCACCCAGATAGTCCGTTAACTCCGTCCACTCTGCGTCTGTTGGGACATGCCAACCTTCAGGGCAGATATCCCGGGTATCATCGACTGCAAACCAGTTGTACAGGTTACCATAAGTGTCTTCATTCGCTGGATCATCGTCATAAATAGCAAAGACTCCTGTTTCAGTATCATCCAATTGGGACCATTCTTCGTCGCTATATCCAGTAGGTATTTCATCGCCATTGCGATAATGAGTGACTTTCAGGTTTTCTGCCATCCACTCTTGATCGCCAATTACTACGGTGTTGTAGACATTTCCATCGATGTCAATGCAGGTGTCTTCGCCGTTATCCCAGCAGAAGGTGATAATACATTGTACAACCCCGACAATATCCAGTACGTTAATTGAATCATCCTCATTCGAGTCAGCAGCCCACAATTGGAATTCATCAGGAATGATATCTTCCATTATAATGTTCACTGTAATAACAATATCCAGTACATTCAATTGGTTGTCTTGGTTCAGGTCTCCCAACATTCCATAAATACAACTTCCGTCATCAATGATAGCATCTGGTTCATAATTTGAGGCTTGTGCATCGGTGCAGCCGGCAATATCAACAAAATTAGTCTCCGGAAAAAAAGGCGGTGGTGAACAAGCATTATTTTCATCGAAATTATAATTTTTCGCATAACCCACTTCAACCTCATAAGGTCCAGGGGAATTACGAATTACATAACCCCGATATTTTTGCACAATCCCACCATATAGATATATAGTGCCTCTATTATCAGCTGCAGTCAATGAGCCAAATATACTCAAACTCAATCCATCGCCTTTTGGTGGTGGATTATCCCAATATGCGAATGTGGTATTCTGCCAGTATTGAACGGTAAACGATTCATTTAATGCCATGATAGCAGCATGAATGATAACATCTGATCCATTTGAGGAATTATGTGCTCCATTTGCAAACGTATTTGCTATGATGACATTTGCACCTGAAATGAGTCCCATCCGATTATTGCTACCGCCTTCACATTGTTCATCGGGTTGGGGAGGAGATTGGTTCCCAATGGCTGCGTCAGCATTACGCAGATTATCAGTGATCCAAATATTGCACCACAGCGTGTCAATTGGAGAGGCATTATTTTGTGGCCATGCATGCCGGTGATAGGGTTGATACTCGTCTGTAACGATTGTATATTGACCACTGTAAATGCCATGAACTCGAACGGGTCCACCGTGTACATAGATCACTGTAGGTTCGTTTACGAATTCAATCTCATCAGACAATAGATTATCAGATATTTGAGGATAATCATAATGTGCAAATCCATGAGGACCGTTAACTGTTGGGTTCATATACATGTCGTAGCCATTTACCACATATTTTGCATGATAATCAGCCATTGCTTCGATATAGGGCGTACAAGTTCTAATATCACTTATAGAAGTGCATAATGAATCCCAATTCGAAATAGACACGCCGTTTAAGTAAGGAGAAGTAGGATTTGGTAATTCTGCGCCACCTAAATTTGCATCTTCATTCAAACATGGGGGTTTTAAAAACCACCACCGTTTTACCTGAAAACTTGAATCTGGAAGAAATTCAATATCTGTCATGATTAGTGTATCCCTATGAAACGAGTAATTATATTTAAATAATTCAGTGGAATCGTAAATATAGTCAGCAGAATCTTTTGCTATCGCATACCCATCCGGTGGAAAGATAACTGGGGGTACTTCAAGCAATGGAGGGTCACCCTGAAAGATCTGCCCTTCCTGACAATTTCCCATCATTGGGTAAAGCGGTTCACCGGTTTCAGGATCTATCGTAACGAATACTGTACTTAAAAAAGTTGGACACCCAAAATCACTCATAACTAAAAAAGAATGACTTTGGACGTTTCCATAACTGAAGACATCATAACCACCAAAAATGACTGCCCTGCGTTCACCCGGACTATTAAATACAAAAGGAGCGCCGCCAGCTTTTTCGTCATCGGTAAAGTACACATATTCAGCCATTGAACCATCGCGAGTAGGTCGCAATAAGGGACTATTGTTTGGACTTCTTCCAAATTCTATTGAAGATGATTCTTCGCCAGAATTATTTTTTGGACTACTATGGTATGCATTATGATCTACTGTTTTTTGTGTAAATCCAATGCTGATTATATAGACTATTAAAATAATACTATTCTTCATGTAATTCTCTTTTATTAAACAAAAAAATCCGAAGGTTTCCCTATGCGTAATATGTTGCTCGTTGTAAAACGATGATTTGTAAGGTGAATATTCATTTTCTAATCACCGTCCTTTATACAGCGAACTGAAAAACCAAAGTGCTTGTTGCTGTCGAAACGGGCAACCGCTGAATAATCTAAATACAATGAATGGCGCCAAGCATTAATACTACCATCGTCCGAAGCAGACCAGAAATAACCGTAGTAATTCATATTTTCGTAATTTCCTGTGATGGCATGACGGTACCCGCCGGGGAGGGCTGAAAAGCCGCTACAATTGCACCCTGTTGATCCATCGGGGCATTCAGGATCACCACATGATTCCATAGACCAATGTTCCGTCCCGCCTTCTTTCAGCATACCACCCTCATTTGTCCCACGTAATCCCGTGTTATGAGCTTCATCCCAACTCATACCAAGATACATCTCCAGTTCCATGATCTCTTCATCTGTAGGTATATGCCAGCCTTCAGGAGCAATATTTCGGTCATCATCAACTGCATACCAGTTATAATAGTTGCCATATGTATCCGTATTGGCAGGATTATCGTCATAGACAGCGTAAGATCCCATAGGTAAACTTCCCCACTCTGAATTATCAAATCCTGTAGATATTTCATCGCCATTGCGATAATGGGTAACTTTTAGGTTCTCTGCCATCCATTCCTGGTTCCCTATTACTACAGTATTATAAACATTTCCGTCTATGTCTGTTACAGTAGTGCTATTGTCCCAACAGGATGTAATAATACATTGCACGATCCCGACAATATCCACAACGTCAATAGAATTATCCTCATTCCAATCGGCAGCCCACAATTGGTATTCATCAGGAATGATATCTTCCATAATAATGTTTACGGTAACAACAATATCCAGTACATTCAATTGACTATCTTGGTTTAGGTCTCCCAACATTCCATAAATGCAGCTGCCATCATCTTCGGTAGCTTCGGGGTCGTAGTTGGTTGCCAGTGGATCGGTGCAACCGCTTAATCCATTATTGAAATACACTAACATTGAATCAACTGTTGTATTCATTGAAGCATCACGAGCTGTTACTTTCAACCAGTAAGAACCATCAAGAAAATCCGTTGAATCAAAATTTTCTGCTTCATCCTCTTCTGTTATAGTAGTATCTCCATTAGAATTAGTGATAATATGATAATATTCTCTTTCTACATAATTCCCAATAGAATAGCAAGTTGCATCCCGAGAATAAATTGTGTTAAGAACAATATCGGTCCAATCATTTGAAAAATACATATCGATAGGCATATCATAACTAAATGAGAATTTTTCGTAGACTATGGAATCGGTATCATCTGCAGGATTAAGCGAAAAGCTGATATCCCATATATCTATTCGCCAATTTGAATTTGCAATATCGTGGCATTTGGCAATGATATCAAATTCACCGGATAGATTTGTCGGATCGAGATAAGTTCCACCATTATTTACATAAGCAAAAAGATCCTCATTGATAGCATTCTCAAATGTAGGTGGTATCGTATCTTGGATATTTGTTACATCAACAAGCGGGTTTTCAATCGTCCACCAATCCCCAAACCATTGAGCTCCTTCATCTTGCAATCGGGCAAAGTGGATATGAGTAAAATCGTACGAGGGCCAGGGATAAAGTGTCCCCAATAAATCTCCGGCGTACACCTGATCTCCCACATTCACTGTAATGGATGTCTGGTTCAAGTGTGCATAAAGATAACCTTCTGTTTCTGTGGAAATATTTTCGTTGGCAATTGCAATACGCCAATATGGGTCACCACCGGTTGTAAGAACAGCTTTCACGAATCCATCACGAGCTGCATAAACTTCTTGATAATCATCTCCCAAAAAATCAACTCCAGGATGAAGATACGGAATTCCCAGATATTGCTGAATTTCACCATAACTATTCCCAATTGGAAAGGGGGAATTTAATGCACCATAATTCAAAGGTACAAGTATAGATTCATGCGTTCTGTTTAAATTTTGGCGCAGAACTATTTTGTCCAGTTTTTCGATATGTTTTATATCGTTCATTATATACAGGTTAAAAACGATATCTGCATTTTCTCTTACCTTTTCAACAATATAAATAGAGCTGTCTATAATTTCAGCTTCAAAGAATTTTCCTAGAAAGTTTAATGTTTCTTTTAAATCGTCCTTTATTAAAAATGCTTTCTTTGAAGTAAATATTAAAGGGGCATTTTGGTAGAAAATAATTTTTTGTGGGAATTCCGAGAGATTGTATATTTTATTTTTATAATGAATTTTCCCTTTTTTATCGGTAAATATCGGATTTCCAAAATTATCAATATTGAAAATTACTGAGCCTTCAAATTTCTCTACTTGAAAAGTAGAATTATCAAGAACCATTAAATTTTCTCCATTAAAAAACGTAATGAATTTTTTGTTTTCGGAGGTTGTTAGATTTATCACTTTAGTATAGATTTTTTCAAATTTCAAATTTCCATTAAGATTATAAATTCTTAACCACGTAGGAACATTTTCTTCAAGAGTTAGTAAAGTTAAATACCCATTTTCTATCTCAAATAACGAATTACCTATTAGCGTATTTTCATTAATATCGATATAATATTCTCCATTGTTCATGTAATACTCTACTGAAGATTGCGATTTCAATCTATCGATGTGACCATACTCATTTAAAGATATATTCCCAAAGAGGAGTGTATTATAAAAAATTAAAAGGAAGGTTGTTATTTTTTTAATTTTCTTATCCTTATCTCTACAAAAACCCGCAGGTTTCCCTACGGGTAAAGTTTTGCTCGTTGTAAATCGATGGTATGTAAAGTGATATTCATTTTCTAATCAGCATCTCTCATGCACCGGACGGAATATCCTCGAATTTTATCACTCCAGGTAACAATGCCACCTGAGTCATCATAATGTAGCAAGAGATACCATGCATATACGTCACTTAAATAAAACTCTGACGATGACCAACACATACCTAAATTACCCATAAAATTGAAACTCCCACCTTCATAGTATCCACGCCACCCGCCAGGAAAAGCATTAAAACCCGAAGTATTGGTTGCACCTGTATTAGGTTCATACCATAATCCATCTCCTCCTTCTATGGTTCCAGTTGATTTTAATGCACCACCTGCATTTTTTGTCCCCCCAAGATAATCAACCAAAATTTGATATTCTTCCTGGTTTGGCACATGCCAACCTTCGAGACAAATCTGCCGATCATCTCCAACAGCATACCAATTATAAATATTTCCATATGTATCTATAAATTCTGGGATATTGCCATAATAACTGTAAGCGCCTGTTGATAACAATCCCCATTCGCTATTTTCAGTCACAAGTAAGATGTCATCACCATTGCGGTAATGAGTAACCCGGAGATTTTGAACCATCCATCTTTGCTCACCGATAATAATCGAATTATAGATGTTACCATCGATATCATTGTATTCACATCTTCCATCATCTTGATATGAATAAGGGTGATAATTATTCGCACCCGGGTCTATACAGGCAAATATAAATTCAATCCAGCAATCGTTGATAATACAATCAATTGTGGCGATGATGTCTAATATATCGAAGGTTCCATCTGTATTCACATCTCCTGCCCACTGTTCATAATCACTGGGTAGTTTCTCCCAGTACGATATCCACCATCATTACAATATCGAGAACATCCAGAATAATATCTTGATTTAGATCACCTGTTGGATAATATTCGCAATTTCCATCGTCTTCAGTTGCTTCGTGATTATAATTCATGGCAAATGGATCATTGCAGTCATAAAGGTGATCTGTGGTAGCGCATATCATTCCACTGGGAAGTGATTCTTCATCCGGCGTAGCCGCAGTGACTGTATAACACCTCGTCTCATTATAACCTAAATCATCATCCAAATAAAAAAGTTCGGTGACACCCCATTGGAAAAACTCACCTTCCCTGTAAATGTTATAGTATAGATCAGCCCCCGAATAATAAAATGGTTCACCGATTTCCGAGGATAAAATATAGCTATAGTTCCAGAATAATCCCGGTTCTAAGTCAATAAATCCTTGAGTATTGGCCACATCCCACGAAATATAGCACAGTACGCCAGCAAAATGTTCAGGGATAGGATCAGAGCCCCATCCAAATACTTGACCTGATGGAAAAACAGAGATTACGAAATCAATTGTTGCTGCGAGTCCTCCCCAAGCATTTCCAAATACTACCTCTAACTGTAGATCCGGAAGGATAGCAAAGCTAAAATCGCTGATCTCTTCAGTGGTCGTTATGGATAACTCAATATAATCATTAGTAGCATCTGATATCCACAATAACACGTCTTCCCTCATTGCTATTATATCAGGAATTTCTACAGCATCCCAACTGATTAAAATCTGCCGATCACCGCCGACAGCATTGAGATTTTCTGGTGGGTCAATGCCTGATAAAAGCGCTAAAGTGGATATAACGATTGAAAAATATTTCTTCATTTCCTTATTTCCTTTTATTGTACGAAAAAACCCGCAGGTTTCCCTACGGGTAAAATTTTGCTCGTTGTAAAACGATGATTTGTAAGTTGATATTCATTTTCTAATCATAGTCCCTGATGCAACGGACCGAGAATCCGTATTGCTTAAAGTCGTCGCTTCGGAAAACTTCTGAGTAATGGTGACCGAGGTTCCGGCTCCAGGCTAAGCCGTTAGTGCTTCCTGTAGAAGACCAGAAGCAGCTGTATCTGCGAATATCTTCATATCTTCCATCACTGTAATTGCGGCACCCACCTGGAAGCGCAAGAAAACCAGACCACCCAAAGAAGGGATTATTTTCCAAATCTCCGGCGAACCAAAGATCCATATTCCCTGCAAGCAAGCTGCCTTGATCCGTGCCTCGCCAGCCACTATTGTGTGTTTCATCAAAACTCATCCCCATTGAAATTTCCAACTCCATCCACTCATCATCGCTGGGTACATGCCAACCTTCCGGACAAATACCCCGGACATCATCAACAGCATACCAGTTGTATAGGTAACCATAGATTTCTGCTTTGATAGGATCATCATTATAAATAGTATATGCTCCAGTTTCTGTATCATTCAGGTATGACCATTCAGAATTAGAATATCCAGGACGGATAAAATCACCGTTGGTATAATGTGTTACCTGCAGGTTTTCAGCCATCCAAATCCGATCACCGATTTGGACTGTTTGGTAGTTATTGCCGTCATGGTCTGTAATAATAAAATCATTCGGTGAAATGGTGTATCCTCCATTGTCACAGGATAGAATGAAAAATATTAATGTTGAAAAGATGATTACGAATTTTTTTATCAAGTTTTTCAAAGCTTATTTCCACATGTTCCCAAAATCCAGATGGAACCACTACGGGTAACCTGTTGCTCGTTTAAAACGATTGTATGTAAAGTGATATTCATTTTCTAATCAGTGTCTCCGACACAACGGACTGAAAACCCGAAGTGTTTATCGTCCCCGTACCGGCTTACATCTGAATTACCAGAAAACAAGTTCCGGAGCCATGCATCAGCATCATAACTAATGGTCCCCGTAGAAGACCAATGGTAGCCGCGGGCGCTCATATTGATGAAGTTATCATCATTGTAGCCGTCGTTGTTGTACTGACCACCAGGAATGGCGGTAAAGCCACTCTCGTTGGTAGCACCGGTGTTTGGGGCATACCATAAACCATCTCCATTTTCAATGGTACCGGTGGATTTCAATTTTCCACCAGCAATACTATTTCCCCAACTTTCTATGCCTTCTGGAGCTAAATAATCTGTCAATACAGTCCACTCTGCATCAGTCGGCACATGCCAGCCCTCAGGGCAGACACCCCGGGAATCGTCCACGGCGTACCAGTTGTAAAGGTTACCATAAGTGTCTTCATTCGCTGGATCATCGTGATAAATAGCAAAGGCTCCAGTTGATAGGTCCGACCATTCAGAATCACTGTAACCTGTGGGTATGGGGTCGCCATTACGGTAATGCGTAACCTTCAGATTTTCAGCAAGCCATATTTGTGCGCCAATAGTAACGGTTTCATAAACGTTACCATCGATGTCAGTTACAGTATTGTTATTAGGTTCGGTTGAACTATCCTTATTACAGCTTGTCAGCAACAAGATTACTGATCCCAAGATTATCAGACTAATATGCTTAATGATATTCATTTTTTAATTCTAATCCCTGACACAGCGAACAGAAAACCCGCCCTGCTTCTCAGCGCTATCACGGCGGATGTTTGAATAATCATAATGCAATGACCTGATCCAGGCGTGGCTATTACTGAAGGCCGTAGAGGACCAGAAATAACCGTAGTAGCCCATATAATAGTAGTGACCAAAGTCGCCATAGCGATCCCCATTCGGAAGGGCATTAAATCCAGATGACCCAAATACATCATTGTTTTCTAAAACTCCGGAAATCCACAAATCTGCATTTCCTGCCAGTTTGCTACCTTCATCAGTACCCCGCCAATCTGAACTATTTACTTCTGATTCACTCATTCCCAGATGCATTTCAAGCGTCATCCATTCTTCATCTCCAGGTACATGCCATCCCTCTGGGCATACTCCTCGTGCGTCATCCACTGCATACCAATTGTACAAATTACCATATATAATTGAGTTTGCAGGATCATCATCGTAGACAGCATAAGCACCTATCCCAGTATTTTCAAGGTTAGACCATTCAGAATCACTGAATCCGGTTGGAATCTCATCTCCGTTCAAATAATGCCTAACAACAAGATTTTCCGCCATCCAACATTGGGCACCAATTTGCTCGATCTCATATACATTGCCATCAAGGTCTGTGATATTGTCTCCACATCCACAGACATCCTCTGGTTCTGTTGAACATCCCGAAATTAATATCAAGGTTACACCAATGATGACGCTTTTTAAGTCTATGTTTTTCATGATTTTCTCATTTTTTTACGAAAAAACCCGCAGGTTCCCTACGGGGAATGTTTTACTCGTTGTAAAACTTTGATTTGTAAGGTGAATATTCATACTCTAATCAGCATCTCGCACACAACGCACTGAAAACCCGGTTTGCTTACTGACGCTGCCACGGCTCACAATTGAATAGTGATAATACAAGGTCCGGCGCCAGGCGTTGAAACTACCGCTCTCCGTAGAAGACCAATAGTAGCCCCAATTGCCCATATGGCCGTAGGTACCACCGCCGAGGCGGTACCCACCAGGAAGAGCAGTAAAGCCACTCTCGTTGGTTGCGCCGGCGTTTGGGGCATACCATAATCCATCTCCATTTTCAATGGTACCCGTGGATTTCATTTTTCCACCGGCAATTAGATAGCCACCCAGATAGTCCGTTAATTCCATCCATTCTTCATCCGTAGGCACATGCCAACCTTCAGGAGTGATATTGCGGCTGTCATCAACAGCATACCAATTGTACAGGTTACCATATGTTTCAGCACAGTTTCCTCCACATGTTGCCAAAGATGCGACATCATCATCCCACGGGTAAACCGCATAAGCGCCTGTTGATAGGTTCGACCATTCTGAACCACTGTATCCAGTCGGAATCGAATCACCATTTCGGTAATGCGTCACCTTCAGGTTTTCAACCATCCATTCCTGATCGCCGATGATAACGGTTTGGTAGACGTTGCCGTCTATATCGATACATTCGGCTTCGGTGTATTCACAACTACCATCATCCAGATTCGCATAAGGATGATAGTTCAAGGCTTCTGGATTAGTACACCCCACTAATCTGGCCCCCGGATAAGTATATGTGATAGTTTCAGCAACTTGAAATAAATAATCTATATCTAACTCGAAAACGATGCTTCCAAACCATCCATATCCATCTAAATAAGTTATAGAAGTTCCTTGTCCAATAATTCCAATTGGCATCCCATCAGGAAAGTAATATTCTGCCAAAATGGTAACTGGGTCATTCTCTCCGTCAACAAAATATAAATATCGAATTCGATTTTCATATTCATTACTAAGTGTGAGAGAATCGCTTTCGTATATGCAAGTACCATCATCGATATTTGCATCCGGATTGTAATTAAGTGCTTCAGGATCGGTGCAGCCGAAAATCGGTGCCTGAAAATCACAAGCATCAATTAACAAATCAACCTGATTCGCCCCAATATCAGTTGCTGCATCTATAGAAGTAATCACAAATGGTTGATCAGTATAAAAGAGATCATTACCATAAGTATCCAGTATGAGGATTGAGGTCGAATTTCCATCCTCAAAAAAATAGTTAGAGGATGATTCAGCAATTATTGTAATTAAAATTTCATTTTCATGAGAAAGGGTAATTTGCAGACTTGCAAGAGGTGATTCTTCAATCTTGCACAGGGTTGATTCAGTATATCCGAATTCGATTGTGGGGACTGAACCCCCCAAACCAATGTCGATAATATGTAATAACCCTGGTATGTCTAATGTATCAACATTCCCGTCCCCGTTAAAATCAAAGCATTGATTGTATTCACCTCCATACAGGATATAATTAATCAGTTGAACATAATCAGATACATTTATGACCCAATCCCCATTCACATCACCGGGGTAGCAATATTCACATGATCCATTATAAATAGTAATCTGGTTGTTATAATTCATAGCATTGGGATCTAAACAACCATAGCAATAATCATATTCTAAACCAGTATTTCCTCCGACACAACCACACTCATTTTCGAAAGCACCACCACCACAATCACCGTTGCAATCAAAATACAAACAGCTACCATCGTCAATATCTGCTTCGGGATTATAGTTGCATGCTTCTGGATCTGTACAATCTAATATTTCATTTATATAGCAATCGCTTAAAATACAACCCACCGTTAAAACAATATCCAATACATCCACATTACCGTCTTCATTCCAGTCGCATTGAGAACCATCCCAGCATGAATTAAGGATACAGTCAACCATCCCAACTATATCGACTACGTTTAGGGCTCCGTCTTCATTCCAATCGCATTGAGCGAGTATTGGGGAGGTCAATAAAACGATCACCAAAAATAACTTCGTCATGTTATTCTCTCTTTTGATTTAGCGAAAAACCATGCTAATTTATTTCAACAGCACCACTTTCTGGACAGATTGAAAGTCTCCTGCTACCATTTTCACCAGATATACACCACTGCTTTGATTTGACGCATCCCAGACAGACTGATATGTACCGACTGTTCGAGTTTCATCGACTAATTCAGTAATCAGATGTCCAGCCAGATCGTAAACAGTGAGAGTTACATGCGAATCAATAGGTAGCTCATAACTTATCGTCATTATCGGATTAAACGGATTCGGATATGCCGGGTGCACTCTGAACTGTGTCGGTACGGCAGAGTCAGAATGAACAACAAGACTTCCTGTCGTCAATGGTGACATACCGAAGTATTGACCTTCAATATCTGCGGTCACTCTGAGCTCAGTATTTTGGCTCTGACTCCAGTATCTGATCTCAATGGCGTCACCCACCTGGAATCCAGGTTGTTCATAACCCACTTGGTTAATTGCACCCCAAGCAGTGACAGGTAATGGACGATCAGTATCTACAACGCGAGTTGCTCCAACCAGAGTTCCATTTGCGTAAACCGTGATTTCGTCACCCACAGCCACGTTACCCTGCAAGCTGGTTACAATAATCGGGTGTACAACACCTGTTTTCACTACGTCAAATTGCTGAGATACCAAACCAGGTTTCAGTGCTTCCCATTCATTTGCTACCTGACTGGATAACACATTTTCAGGATATGACATTTCAAGTGGTGAATCTCCATTTAAGAAAAGGATATAACCTTCGCCGGGTACAAGAGTCGTAAGCGTATAGACATCCCACGCTGGAGCATAAAAGTCTCCAGAGTCATTCGACGCTATCAAAATGTCATCGTTGTACGGACCAAAACCGGCAGATGATGGCATTTCTGTATCACTAATATATGGAATTATATTATTCATAAATGGATCCACGTTGAACGGAGTTGTAACATCAATTTGCATACCCGTTATTTCAAATGTAATATCATCACTACCATTGATAAATGCAGAATAACCTTCGAGATTATCTATGTCACCAATGGAGTTAATGAAGTACTGTGGCACATAGAAATCCCCACCATCATTTCCCATGATCAGGACCTGGTCTCCGAATAGAGTTTCAACTGCAGGGTCATCGGCCATCATATATGTGGATAAAAGATTTCTCATGTATGAATTCAACGTAATTCTATGATTTACAGATGTAACTATTTCCAGAGTAAGTGACGTGATCATCTCACCAAATGTGCCATTACCTGCCATATATGTTGCTTGTGCTTCATATTCCATACCATCGGCAGTGCTGAAGTATCTGAATATAATAGGGTTACCTTCTACGTAGCCAGGGAACTGACTACCGCCAACATCACAATAGTCTATTGAACCAACAGTACTGATGCTCAATTGATCATCTACCCAGACACCTGCGCCTACCAGCAATTCACCGGTAAGATTTTCACAGGTAGCATAGTTGAGTATTGCATTGGCATCATAAACACCAATTTCGTCACATTCACCCACTTCAATTCCAGTGACACTTTGAACAATAATCAATGAAAATTCACCTGTAATATCTGGCAGATTAGAGAAGTGTTCAAGGCTGCAACCCATTTCATATGTTGTGGCACATGCCTCATTTGAATGACCCGATTCATTGGCACCGCCGGAGGCGGTCACCGTATAACAATGGGTTTCTGAATAGCCAAGACTACCGTCAATAAACTGGGTTATCTCCAGATTTTGAGTAAATAAACTACCATCACGATACACATTGTAGGTGATCACAGTTGGATCACAAATGCCAAAACAGACCGGCACGCCGGTTTCAGATGAGAGCGGTGTACCATTTATACCAGCAATTTGTATGATAGATAGGTCAAGATATGCATCTGAACCGCTATGTGTCCATTGTACGTTGGTGAGCACTCCCTCGCCCACCGGAATGAATGATTCGGTCATTGAAAATCCAAGGACAGTACCAACAGGTGATGTAGATACCAAAAAAGAAGCATCTTCTGCGCTGCCTCCCGATGCGCTGCCAAAACTTGAGCCTAAAGTCGGATCTGCTACAATATTAAATTGAAATCCATACACATCAGCCGAATTACTCATCGAAATCTCAACATTATCTTCAGTTACATCAGATATCCACAGTGTAACATCAGTTCTGCTGCCGTTTTCATCAACTGCATCCCAGGTGAGGGTGATTTCACCATCGCTGCCGGTACCAGTAAGGTTTGTTGGTGGATTGATCAGAGTTTCATATTCACAACAACTATTATTACTATTGCATGGTTCCGTGGCGTCAGAGTCGTAGTTTGTTGCATCAGGGTCGGTGCAGCCAAAAATAGTGGTAATGCATGATCCATTGTTTACGGTAGCATCTGGATCATAGTTGATTGAGTTGAATTCTGTACAACCAAAGATTGTAGTAACAAATAATTCAACCTCCGAAAAACCAAGAGGCGCAAAAACATCATCTCCATTTAAAATTGTGGGATTGACATTGACGACTTCTATTTGCGTGCTGGCATCCCAGAATCTATAGTTAATATTTTCACCTGCAATGAATCCATCAATTTCTGGTGTGTCTGGATTGTCTTCAGAAAGGAATATTTGAATAGGAGTAGTAATTTCAGTTGTGAGTTGAATAATTCCGATGCAACCAATTTCATCAAAAACACCTATTTCGTCACCAATTCGTAAATTAATTTCATCAAGACTGGCAATGTTCACATAAATCTCCATTGGGTTCAATGGTGATCCCTCCCAGTTTTGTTGAAAGTGTGGTTCAATATTTTCAAGAAAATAACAACTACCATCGTCAATAGTTGAATTTGGATTATAGTTAATTGCTGATTCATCAGTGCATCCAAAAGTCTGATCAAAGTATAATGCTCCCATATCTACTATAGTACCATCAGGATCAAGTGGTGAACTGGGATCACCTGCATCAATGCAAGGGCTATCAGATTGGAGGGTATAATCACCACTTAAAGGAGAAGTAAATAGAGGATTCATATCGATATTACCTTCTCCTGCCCAACTACCCTGAATATCAGAATAAGTAGCAGACATACTGATTGAATGTGATCCAGGAGTGTTTCCCCATATTATTGAATTTAATAAATTTATTTCACAATTATTGGTAAACCAAACACTTCCTCCATTATTATTGGCATTATTCCCTGCTATAGTCACATTTTCAGATATGGGGTAGCAGTTCAGATTACCATAAATACCACCACCATTACTTTCCGTGTAATTATCAGTGATTGAAACATCAATTAGAATGGGATTAGAATTATTATAAAGTGTGATACCACCACCATTATGGCTAGAATAGTTATCATGTATTTTTACATTTTTTATCGTTGGACTACAATAATTTCTGCAGAATACTCCAGAACCTTTTGTTGCAGAATTGCCGGTTATTATCAAATTTAATAACTGTGGATTACAATGACTTTCCAGGTGAATTCCTCCACCGAAATACCAATCAGATGAGGGATAATATGTTCCGGAACCGTTTGTTAAAGTAAAACCGCTTAATAATGCATTGTTACTTTCATCATTATTAAACAGAACCACGCTTCCATTTTGACTACCATTAATAAATGTTTGTTCAATAATTGTAGGATTCTCACCAATCAAAAAATGTGAAGAAACCATTATATTTTTCCCGGAAAAATTGATGTTTTCAAAGTATATTCCCGGTGCAACTAAAACAGTATCACCATTTGAGGAAGCATCAATCCCTTGTTGAATGGTCGAATAATCTGCTGGAATGTTGATAATGGTGGCATATGAAATGCCTGTAAATAATAAAATTGTAATAATATTTTTCATCGCTTTCTCCTTTTGTTAAACGAAAAATCCCGCAGGTTTCCCTACGGGTAATGTGTTGCTCGTTATAAATCAACGGTATCAGATGGAATATTCATCTCTATAACTTATAATAATTTTCTAATTAATCAGCCAAAATTTATACTTGGTTAGGGTATGATCCTATTAAATAATAACTGCCGAATTTGGATTTTACCGAAAATTTTTTTAGAAAATTGTGAAATTGCCCGTAGATTGAATGAACACAATAATTTATGCGACCCATCCCTCCTTGATTGCCCCCCGGTGGGGGTCGAATTTTGTAAATATCCGGTTGAATAATCCTAAAATGTGGTTGAAAATATCTGATTACATGGGGAGGCGATGTTTACTCTATGGAAGTGCCTATTCTGCGTCGTGTGAGACCAGTGACGGCTGTTTCATAGTGAATCCTAACCCACCCCCGGCTTACAAAGTGAGGTTCAGTAAACCAGAAATGAAGGGTTGTCCAATTCATAGATTCAAAAAATGTGGCGATGCACGATCAGCTAAATATCCCGTACGCATATGCCCCTTTTGTTCCGGTATCCCCAAATCGGTATCCCCTTTTGGTACTCATTTGTCCACGTTTGTCCTCATTTGTCCACTTTGAGTGAATGAAATTGGTTGGGGTATAAAACAAAAACCCCGTCAATAAACTGTGTTCACGACGGGGAATATTTATGAGCGGATGAGGAGAATCGGACTCCCGTCTAAAGCTTGGGAAGCTTTCGTTCTACCATTGAAC
>JABMOW010000080.1 GCA_013204025.1 Fidelibacterota bacterium
ACGAGAATTACTCATAAATATGATTAATAGCAAATCGACTAAAGAATAGTCACGCCGGAAGTTGTCCCGACAGTAACGTCGGGGTCCATCCCGCAAAACCCTGGTTTAACCCAGGGTTTTTCATTTTATGGAAAATCAACCAACATTCATCGTTTATATTTTGCAGAATCCGAATAGTATTTTTTACATCGGACAAACAAAAGATCTGGATAAACGTATTATCAAACATAATTCAAATTTGTGCAAATACACCCGGAATAAAGGTCCATGGATTGTCGTTCATGAGGAGGTTTATTCCACCCGATCGGATGCTATGAAAAGAGAAAGACAATTGAAGAAATGGAGACGAGAATTACTCATAAATATGATTAATAGCGAATCGACTAAAGAATAGTCACGCAGGAAGTTGTCCTGACAGTAATGTCGGGATCCATCCCGCAAAACCCTGGTTTAAACCGGGGTTTTTTGTTTTATGAAATGTGGGGTTGGAGGAAGCACTAATTGTGCTGCATATATTTATCGTCTCCCCATTCAATAACCTCAATTTTGACCTCTGTAATACCCATTTGAACGAATTCTAATTTTTTTGCTGCGCCATATGAACAATCGAGGATGCGACCGTCTATATAAGGCCCCCGGTCGTTGATTCGTAAGATTAAAGATTTTCCATTTTCGATGTTTGTTACTCTGATAATCGTATTTAAAGGCAAGGTTTTATGTGCAGCTGTCAAGCCGTACATATCAAATATCTCACCGTTTGCCGTTAATTTTCCATGGAAATCTTTCCCATAGTAGGATGAAGTTCCTGTAAATACTTTTTGAGAATGTGTTGAGGTTTTTTGTTTTGTGGGATTCTTTGGTACTTTTCTATTTCCAGCATCCTTGCTTGAAGTGTACCGTGGATTTGGTGCACAACTCCAGGCTATAATAATAAAAATGATCGCGATATGTTTATTGATATTCAAGTTTGCCTTTGATATCGTGTAATGACTTAATATTTTCTTTCTCGCAGTATGATTTTAACTCGGAAATGATGTTTATTCCAATTGCAGGATTGATAAAATTAGAAGTCCCCACCTGAACAAGGTCTGCACCAGCCAACATAAACTCTATAGCATCTTTTGCGGAGGATATTCCTCCGATTCCAATAATCGGGACAGATACAGATTTGTATATCTTATGGATATTTGCCAATGCAATTGGTTTTATTGCAGGACCAGATAATCCACCAAAAACAGTATTCAAACTTGGACGACGCGTAGCTATATCAATTCCCATTCCAACAACGGTATTGATAGCACTGATCATATCCGCACCACCAGCGACTGCTGCTTGGGCAATATCTTCAATTTTTGTCACATTAGGACTTAATTTCAGGATTAGAATTTTGTCCGTTTTATCTCTCAATGCTCGAGTTAGTTGTTCGGTAAGTTTCGGATCAACCCCGAACTGCATTCCTCCCTTTTTTACATTAGGACAAGAAACATTAATTTCATATCCCGAAATAGTTGAGTCCTCGACTTCAATACGCTCGAGGGTTTCAACATAATCACCGATGGCATAACCTGCTATGTTTACAAATACATGTGTATCCATTTTTTTAAATTTTGGGAGTTTCTCTTTACAAAATTTCTCTACTCCTACATTTGCAAGTCCAATGGAATTGAGCATACCAAATGGCGTTTCAGAGATACGAGGAGGTGGATTTCCTTCTCTCGGGTGCAATGTCACCGATTTAGTGACGATACCTCCTAACAAATCAACATTTACAAGATCAGATACTTCATCTCCATAACCAAACGTACCGCTGGCAGTAAGGACAGGTGAGGCGAAGGTTAGGTTCCCAATGCGAATGGTTAACATAATGGGATATCTTTTCCGTCGAAAATGGGACCGTCAGCACATACTAATGCATATTGGTTACGATAGGTTTGAGAAATTGCAGAATTATTGGTTATTTCAATCGCACATCCTTGACATATTCCAAATCCACATGCCATAAGAGTCTCAAGAGCTAGATAGCAATTGATATTTTTGTCAGTGGCGAATCTATTAACAGCATTCAACATTGGTGATGGTCCGCATGCGAAAAAAATAACTGAAGAATTTTTACCTGAAACGATGGAATCAAGAGCATTAATCACTGATCCTCGAATTCCATAAGAACCGTCATCAGTAGTGAGCACAATACTAGCGTTGGTTTTTTCTTTAAAAAAATGTTCATCTTTTGTACGTGTTCCCATGATCAGATGATGAGGTATTTTTTTTATCAATAAGTGATCATGCAGATACAGAATAGGAGCAATACCCACACCCCCTGCCAGAAGTACAGGGTAGTCAGTATCGAAATCCGTCCAATAATTCCCGAGAGGACCAATAATATCCAAAGAATCACCCGGTTTCAAATTATTTAGAATTGATGTACCCTCACCGACGACTTTATAAATAATGCTGATTTTCCCATTTGATTGACTTGCAATACTCATGGGTCGTCGCATCACATGTGTCCATTTGGGATCTGGTAAGATATTGATAAATTGTCCAGGGTGGCAATCTTTGGCAATGAGTGGAGCTGATAATACCATCTGCTGATAGATTGAGGAGATTTGTTCGTTAGACTCTATTGTGGCCAGCTCATTGTGCATGGACTAGAGTTTACTTCTGATATTCAACACCGAACCAGGAATTAACACATCTCTATCCTGCCCTAAAATGTGTTTATTATCAACCCATAAAATTGACCATGCCAACGGATCACCATAATATTTTTCCGCAATCGACCAAAGGTTTTCCCCGGGTTGCACCACCATTGTGATTGTCACATAGGTTTTTCCGGAACTTCTCAATTCATCAAGTTTGATAGTGTAATAAGGATATATTTTGTTTGGGTCGTCACCTATGACATTAATATTTGAATTGTAAATCTGTCGCCATCTTGTTGGATCATTATATTTCTCCTGTGCAATCGATTGTAGATTTTCACCCGGTTTTACTACATACTCCAAAGATTCCATTTCGGATTGACTATCCGAATAATGCATGTCCGGAATAGCTTCAGCGGGTGTGGGATCATTGACTATTTCTTTTACGTTCTCTTTTTGAACTGGAATTATAACTGAATCTTTTTGTGCGATTTTAGATATTACATCAGTATTAGCCTTAAAAATTGCTTGGTCTACCATTTGATCCAACGGTTGTGCGAGATTTTCTGCTTTTACCTCCGGTCCAAAAGTCTCGGAATACGATGAATCACCAGGTGAAGTAACAAAAGTATCAGCATCAATAATCATTTGGGATAAGCTGTCAGCTGCAAAGGTTAATAATGAATCTGTAAGTGATGTGTCTGGAAGTACAATTTCATTCATTCCTAAAAGAACAAATGCTGAGTCTAATTCAGGATGTGGGATGACAGTTGTGTCATAAAATTTATATCTTACTGAATCTGAATCTGGGAATAATTTGAGAAAATCTGGTAGGTTTATTATTTTAAAGTACTCTTCTTCGATACCCTGAAGTAGCGAGAGAGAATCGGATTTCATGTTTAGGGAATCATTAACAGAGTATATTTCCAATGTTTGAAATAAATTCCTATTTGCTGTTGAATCTGTGGGAACTAAAGTCCACATTGAATCGCCATCAAAATGGATCGCTAACGTGTCTTTGAAGGATGCCATGATTACAGAGTCCTGCGCTGCCGAAAAAAGGATCTCTCCAGCTGAAGATTCCACAATCAACGTATCAGATTTTGAAAATATGTTCACAAAACTCGTGTATCGATCAACCAATCCTACGATTTCATTCCTCACTAACTGAACACCAGATTTGATCTCTTCTAACCGTGATTCTGCTTCAGTACTCATTTCATGTTCAGGATATTTTTCCAAAAAGGATTGATACCTCTCTATGGATGTCTCTAACAAATATTGATATTTTTCGCTGATGTAGGCGGAATTGTAAGCAGAAACCGGATCATCAAATTCATTTGCAATTTTATCAAAGCTTTCAACCGCCTTGGTTGGCGAATCATTGAGTTCCATCCATGCTAAATCTCTTAATTTTTCAATCATGCTTCCAGAACTCTCAATGGTTGGTGAATCACCTTCAATTTCGCGAGCATATACTGATTCTGGAAAAGCATCAATTAAAACCGACTTCCAATGGTCTTGGTCATCAATTGAAAATCTATGAAGAACATACAAAGCTTGCGATGCAAATTTTGAATCAGGAAATTCTGTAACCAGTCGTCGATATTTTGCCATTGATATTTCGGGACGGTTAAACTCAAACAATAGCATTTCTGCCATGGTGAAAAGTAGTGAGTCGACAGCTAGTGTAATCGTAGCAGGCGGGATTGCCATATCTGGGGTCTGAATCGGGAGAGCTAAAGTATCAACATCGACAAAGGCAAGACTGTCAGGGGATTGAATTTGGATGTCACTTGCTTCGATATTATCAGGTTCAGTTTGTTCGGCGAAATCAAGGTCATCCACCAATGCTTGATATTTAGTCACCTTTGTTTTTAATTGACTGGCCTTTGTCCGAAAAGTTGAATTCCTGATAATTTGAGTTACGCTGTCTAAATACATCAGCGATAAATCCAAATCAAAGCCATCTATTAACGCCAAATTACCTAAATGGAATGCTGCCTCAGACGTGGCATCTTTACGAGCATTTTGGGTATCTTCCAGAATTTCCTTAAAATGATCAGTGGCTCTTGAATAATCCTTTTGCGAGAGAAATATTTTTGCTTTTTCAACTTTTAGAGTGAGATGGTGAATTTGAAACTCAGCATTTAATAATAGTTCATCTATTTTTAATAATACCTGATCGTAATTCTCCAGGATTCGATTATATTCAATCCATTTTAATCTGGCTTCCTGTTTAACTTGAGTAGTTGTTCCATATAATTCAAGTTGCTCGAGCAAATAAATTGCTTTTTCATAATCCTTATTCTTCTCTGCAATCAGAACCATTTTGTTATAAAGACTCATCCTTTTACTACTGTTATCGGCTAACCTTGCAGCAGTTTCGAAATAGTTAAATGCCGTTAACACAGAATCTCTGGAAAGTGCAATATCCCCTGCCGTTTTGTAAAGCAGATATTTCATGTTTTTTTTCTTTGGAGGATTGTCTAAAAGGTTTTGAATCTGAGCCAACGCCGAATCAGTATTTCCCATTTTATATTGCGTATATGTTAACCATATTTCACATTCATCTTTATAGGTACTATTAGGAATTTCGTAAATCAGTCGATTCAAGTATTTATCAGCGTTACCATAATCTCCCAAAAAGAAACTGGATTTACCCATAATAAAAAATGCATCATCAACATATTTGCTCTCAGGATATTTTTGAATCACAATTTCACTATTAGCAAAAGCTTCATTTAACAGATTTTTCGCATTAGTTGGGAGTTCTTCCTCATCTGAGGATTCATCAATTATTCGGACTGCTTTAGCAAATGATTGTTCTGCGTTATAAAACGTATTAAAATAAACACATCCGGTGCCAAGCAGAACGCATATAAGGATAATTTTGTGTTTCAAAGCTAATTTCTTTTATTTAGAGTTAGGTGAAATGTATTTTATTTCAAACATTAAAGTGTAGTAAATAATTTTCAGAGTAAATGTTCCTTTTTTACATAACAGATGCAAGATATGGTTCATCCGATATTGGCTAGAACAATTTAATTTTTTTGAGAATATTAGACAGATAATTGAGAGAGGGAAGATTTGGTCAAATTGAACGATAGATGAGCTCAATCGATCATTTATAATAAGCATTTATCCGATATACGCTATAATCGTTTCCAGCTGCAGACATGGATAAAATTTCATCCATAACTTCATCGTTATTCATTTCGTTTCCCAATTCGATGTTAACAACCTGATCATTGCTCAGAAATACCTTCAGATCATTCTGACCACTTGCTTCGATTGAGAGAACATAGGATAAGTTTATGATCCACGATTTTTGATGGGGTGTACCATCTGGATTCAGGATCGTATATGAAAACTTGACCAATGGATTTATAAAATCAGACATGGTGCCGGGGGCGAGACTCGAACTCGCACGGTTAAATTAACCGAGGGAATTTAAGTCCCTTGTGTCTACCAATTCAACCACCTCGGCGGGTTTGAGGCGTCGACCAGATTCGAACTGGTGAATATCG
>JABMOW010000081.1 GCA_013204025.1 Fidelibacterota bacterium
CCGTCCCCTCCTTTGTTTTTGTATGAAGACTGACATCTTCTCTTCGTTTTTGTACTCTGGCACCATTTTCTGACCGATTATTATGCAGAGGTAGCTCAGGGTGTTTTAATACTACTAGTAATTCCTTTTTTTTGGCTTTACTCTTTGCAATTCTCCTATTCAATTCATCATAACCTCCCTTGGTCGAAAATAATATTTCAAATTCAGCAGATATGGAATAAGCGAACTCAAGAGAGGGATTCTTTTTGTACTTACAAAGTTCCCGATAGAATTTCCAGTAACGTTCACGAAATGCTGCTAAGTCGTCTTGATGGTCTTGGACAATAGGCTTTAAACGTTTATAATGTCTGCCATCATGAACCCAACAGAGTGCCAGCTCATCAGTAATGAGTTTAAATTGGGGTGCATCATCACATAATAATAATTCTACAATCGGCATATTGGTCTCTTGATGATAGTATGCAATTGCACTAGCTTCCATTATTCTTATTCGATGAATTTTGCCTTTATTGGGATCCGGAAATAGCTTACTCAGTATTTCTTGCATTTCCTGCTCAGTCAATGGAATCTCTTTTTCAATTTCATGCAGCGCAGTTATCAATTTTTGTGAAACTTTAAGTTGCTTAAGCAGGCTAAAGGTTTCATCATTGAACAGAAAATTTCTAGATTCAAAATTCCGCAGTACATCCAGGATCGTTAACCTGTCTTTGTGCTTTGTTGTAAAGAATACCGTAGCGAGAGAATTACAGACTATTTGAGTATAATAATTTTGGCCGTCAACCCGACATCCAGTATCGTCAATCTGTTGATAATTGCTACATTCAAGGCTTGCCTGGTAAATCTCTGCTTTTTCCTGGTGAAAAACGTCAAGATGTTTAGTCAGACGTTCTGAAATATAACTGCCTGAAATTATAGTCCCGAAATCATTGTAGAACTCAGTTATCTTGGGAATCGACATGTTGTTAACATACTTCATCGATATAATATGTGAATTAATATGAGGACCAAAGTCACCTTCATAACCAACTGGAACCTCGCCAAGCCAGGTCTTTTTCATTGATGGTGAATAATACTTCTTACGCTTAAATCTGACATTATCTGTTTTTATGATTAAATCTTGAACAACTTTATTTTCGTAACCTTTAAATTGGGCATCTTCAGGAAGGTCTTTCCGGTCTACGATACATTTTTCTTCTCTATCAATCTGTATTTCAGGAAGTTTTGGCTTGCGGTTTCTTTTTCTATAGCTGGCATACTTTGCAAGCGTATCGATATGCTGATTTGTTAAATCGTTTCCTATAACGGATTCTACTGCCTCTGTAAATTCAGCTCTGTTGGAGTACTTTTTTCCAGTCAAACTTTCTAATTGTTCAAGAACTTTCGCGGAGATTCGATTCTCTTTTAATTTCTCCAAAGAAGCCTTGCCTAATTTAAAACCTTCCTTGCTGCCCTTATCATCAGATGTCTCTGTGTCTTTCCGTTCTTTCTCTGAAGAAATATCACCATCTTTTTTTTTGTTTGGTTTAATATCCGGTTTACCTTGCTCTCCTTTTAGTCTATTGATTTCATCTTTAAATTCTTGATTGTTCTCAAACAATCTGGTGTTTTCCGAGACTAAATCTTCGACGAGATTATATAGAGCTGATACGACCTCTTTCGCTTTTTTATCCTCAATCTTTACGACTTGATTTTGAATATTCTCTAATATTTTGAGTATATCTGCTTTTTTCATAAGAAAGGAAAATCTTAAAATATCACAAAGTTTCCATTTTGAGCAATTTGGAATAAAGCGGAAATCATTGGATAAATAACTATCAATATTTCTTGTTTACAGCATGTAGGGCTGAAAGTACCGCCTGACGTTCTAAGACAGGCATTGATCTAAACCGTACCGACCATCTTTTTAACTTTAACTTAATTTTTTCCCGTTCTCGAAAATTATCACCTAAGTAGCGATAATCATGTAATTGAGCAGGTTGAGAATAGTTCATCCATATCCATTCTGTTGCCATGCCGTGATGAGTAGCTGCCTGAAAAGAATGTGTATGCCAGCTCTTCAAAGATTCCATGTATAATGGCGACTCATAACCCGATATCATAACCATACAGGGGAGCGATTTAATCACCTCCAATAATTCTACGTGTTGAGACAGGCTATATTCATATTTGTAAAGAGGATAATATTTTTTCCTCGTTTCGCGAATGTATGGAGGATCGCAGTATACCAGTTCTTTACCTGTAAAAGGATAGTTTTTTAAAAAACGAATTGCATCTCCATGGATTAGTTCAAAATCTGTTTGATTTCTAGTCCATAGCTCCATCACCTCTGGATCAATTTCGATTCCAATGTTACGTTTTGCTCTCCTTTTATAACGCATAATTGCACCACCACCTAAATAACTCTCTATATAAACATCATGAGACGGCATAAGATTAATATATCTTTGATATGTTCCCCCCTTACCTCCTGGAAAATTCATATTTGTCATTGTTCTCTTAAAGGAATATGTTTTTGATATTGCAAAAATACGAATGATAATACTAAATTTTATACGACCGAAACCATCCTTCCATGTAGTGCTATTTGCAGTTTTCGCGAATCGAGATGTCATGAAAAATCATACGCAGTCTCGCATTTCAAAAACCACAAAGAAGCTATACTCATACCATCAAGCATTATCATGATGATGTCAAGAAAAATTTTGACTTTTATAAAAATATCTAAAATTTGAAAAAGAAATGAAGTTGCGTTATGATCGATTTTTGGAAAACTCTGTGGGATTTCTATTTGGCGGTCAATTTGAGCAGGAGTGCTTCATGAATAGTACTCAATCATACAAATAACCTTTTTGTGAGGAATTTTATTTTTTTGATTATTGCCCGAGAATGCAAAAAACAAAAATTGAGATGTTATTTTTCGATGTTTTTTTCCACTCGTTTGTATCACTCTGATTAAAGCTTTAGCTATCCGCGAAATTTAAATAGGATACGAAATTACGTTTACTATCAATATATCCGATCAGATGCTCCCCTTGTCATCCGCTTCTGTTATGCTGTTTTTTAAAACCGAGGGCACAGAAGAATTCGCAACCGGATTTCCAG
>JABMOW010000082.1 GCA_013204025.1 Fidelibacterota bacterium
GGCTGTAGTTTCTCATATGTACACCTCATTTTTGTCTTTGAGAGATACGGAGATTCTAAGCCAGCTCCGCTGTCTCTACAAACACTCTTTGAGTTGCACTTGGTAGTTGAACTCAGGTAATGATATAAATTGATCATTATTAATTCTGGGCTTAACATTTAATGAGATATTTATTTCAGTATCCTCAAAAGTATTGGTTTGACTAATTAATCCTTCAGAGGCTTGTGGAACCAATATGGGATACGTGGTTCCTACATTCACAAATGCAGTAGTGTTGTTTTTTGTCGTTACCTGAGGTTCCTGAATCAATTTTGTATCACCATCTGTTGACAAGATTTCCAATAATCCGTAGAATGCAGGGATACTCAACGTCGTGAATTTCATATTATTCCACTTACCAAGTGCTAGCACATTTGCAAGATTTAAAGCCGACACCGAATCGGCCGTTCCAGTTGAACTGCTTTGTAATGGACCGGTTACTTCAGTTCTTAATTTCCAATTAATCCCCATTTTTTCATCAACAGATAATTTTGTTTCAATAAATTTTACAGAAATGTTGACTTGTTTTACAGGAATATCCAACTGATCAATCATGTCTTCGATAGCTGAAAAGTTAGGATAAACATCTGTTACTAAAATGTATTCTCCGGTTCCTGTACTCCCTCCACTGGCTGTACCTCCACTCCCACCAAATTGAGTTGCATCCGGACTTTGACCTGCTATACTTCCGCCTGTACCAATGGGTCCGGAGGCACCACCTCCCGAGCCGCTAATTTGCATATCAGATCCTTTCGTTGGAGAAAATGCCTGAATTTTTCCTTTACTGGTTAAAATAGTGCCAATTGCATCCTCTATTGCAGAAGCGTCAATATAATCCAATTTATAAATTCTTGTGGTTACTTCGCCCTGCATATTTTCGTCAGCATTTTTAATGACAATTATGTTTCCCTGAATGAACCAATCATATTTATTTACTTTTAGTATTGCATCCAGTGCTGAACCTAAATGTACATCAGTCAAAGAAACCGTTACTTCACCATGGATATCTTGTCCTGCAATGATATTGAGATTATTTTGTTTAGCAAGGACTCGTAACAAATCAACGATGTTAGCATTTCGAAAGTTCATGGAGACCGGTCTGTCAAATTTGACATCCGACGGTTTATATTTTTCACTTTCTTTTACCTCATCTGGAATTACCCAAGAAATACGAAGTAGATTCTCACCGATGGTGCTAATCTTGTATTGCGGTAAAGATGTAAAATAAAGTGTGATTTCAGCAGCACGCTTACTTTTCTCATACAACTTTTCATTTGCTACTATACGATACAATGGAAGCACGTTTACATGTCTGTTCAAATTGGTACCAACAATCTTATTTGTCGGCAAAGTAATAACCAATTGTGGTGGAGAATGTGTTGCTGTTTCTCTATATTCTATCAGTTGATCCGATAATATTTCAACAATCCCCTGATTTCCATCCTGATATTCGTGAATCCATTCAATGCCTTGTGCAAAACATTGAGACCAAAGTAAAAAGATTATAAAGAACATTGTAGTATTTGTAAATTTTTTCATTTAATCATTCAAAGTTAATTTAATAGTGGAATCCCCTTTGCTTAATATTACATAATCGCTTGATATTTTTTCTACGATATAACCTTCAATTACATCGTTCTCCTGAAGAATATCCTCGCCTATTAAGGCGAATCCATATCCACCTTGCCAGGATATTCCAACGAGTTTAAAAATAATATCAGGCTCTTTCTCTTCTGGCTTTTTAGCCTCTGTGGTAATAGTTTCATCATCTGCATAAAAAAATGGATCTCGGTCCCAATCATCCTCAAATTCCATTTCAGACACTCTAGATGCTGCAACATACATTCTTATTTTATTGATATCAATCAAGCTATGCCCAGAAAGTCCTGAAACATTTTCTTGTTGATTTTCTACTTTAACACCGTCAACACCACCGCCAAAAGATAAAAAACCATAATCATATAGAAAATAGATAAAAAAGATACCAAAAACCGCCAATAAAACTTTTTGTCTTGTGTTAATGTCTTTCATTCTCTGACCGGGTAATTTCTGTGAAAATATAAGTAAATAGGCTCATCTCGCATGTGAGTAGTCCATTAGGTCGAAATTCTGATTCTAAACTTAGTTCATTGATGTTAATAATTTTTTCACACTCCACCAGAGATACTAAGAAATTGGCAATATTCAAAAATTCGCCTTTAGTTGTGACTTGCACTGTATATCGTTCTATATAACTATTGCCAAGAACGATTTGATCTTTTAATGGAGGTAACGTATCCTCGAGAAAGGGTTGTTGGAATACAATTTCGACATGGTTTGAGTCTGCCATAACACGGATATAATCCTGAACTTCTGCAAAGGATTCCAAATTGGGGATTTTAGTTTTAAGAGCCTTGAACTCATTTATTAGTATGCCATATCGATCTTTTAATTCGGTATTATCAGTACTTATTGAGGTAATGTCCCTCAGCTCTTTTGTTAATTTATCGAACTTTTCCGTTCTTAAATAAAGTTCATTGCCATTATGCCAAAGTATTCTCCAAGCATAGAATACTCCTGAAAACACAAGCATCCCGACAGAGATATAAAATATAAACTTATTTTTCATTTAATATTTTATTTCCATAGTGAACAATAATTTACCATTTGTTGAAGCACTAATGTCTTCGCGTAATACGGTTATACTTTTGAAATAAGATTTGTTCTGCAGACCAACTCTAAAGTTCGCTAGTTGGATATTTGCAATGGAAACATCTGATATCACAAATCCTGTCATTTCAATAAAATATTCAGGCCTGACGATAAACGGATCGAAAGTATCATTCGGATTTATATTTGAGTATTTCTTTTTAAACAGTAATTCTGTAATTTTTATCTCATCAGGAATGGAGTTGGATAGAATTTTTAGAAGTTTGATTTTATTATAAGAAGCGATTCGATCATTAGTAATATAATTCTGATAAGCCTGGATAATTTCAATATCGCCCTTTAAATCAATATATTCTTTCGTTTGTGACAGGGTATTATTTTTTTCCATTTCTAGTATATTAATTCTTTCAGTATAAGTATCAATTTTTAACGCTGATAAGAATGTTGAAATCGCAACAAAAGGAATAAAAATACCAACGGCAATACCTGCAATTTTACTAAAAAGGATATTTTTGTGATCACTTCTGACCTTTGGAGGCATCAGATTCAGATTCCGAACTTCATCACTCACTAATGAGAAGTTGATCGCAAAATTGGGAAGTAGATATTTGGGGATCGGTGGTAAACTTGAATAATGAACCTTAGATGTTCGAATAGGATTTAACAAACTGACATCAATATTAAGATTGTCTCTTAAAGTTTCGACAAAATTGGGTAAGGTTGCACCTTCTCCATTAAATACCAGTTCTTCCCAAATTAATTCAGGATTTTGTTTCTTGAAATAATTTAGCGATCTACCCAGTTCACCTGAGATTCTTTCGATAACCGGTCGTTGAAAAATGGCTAATTTGTATAAGTTAACTTTTGACCCGACCGTAAATCCCTGTGCATTTTTTGGAAAACCATATTGATGCGTAATATCTCTTGCCATATCAAAATCAATATCAGTGGTTGATTTATCTTTCGTCTCAATGCGCACCATGATAGATTTATAAAAATCATGCGTTCCAATAGCAATTTCTCGAACAAATAATAATTTATGGTTTTGTATTACCAAGACAATTGTGTGTATCTCACCCAAATGGATTAGAACATTACACTGGTTTTTTCTATCAGGATAATTTTTAATAAATGTCTTCCACAGTAAGATAGGAAGAGTACTGGTAAACCGTAATCGAACATTATTTCTGGTGAAAATATTATAAATAGTATTTATAGATTTACTATCCATAACTCCAATCACGACTTCTCGTTTTTTGGATTTATCTTCAGTTTTTGGCATTTCCCAGTTAGATATACTTTGATCCGCGGGAAACGGTAAATTCTTTTTCGAATTCCAGTCAACCAGATCCGTCAATTCTTTTCTACTTAGATCAGGGCTTTGCAAAACCTGTGTTTTGGTTTGCATTTTTGTGGAAAAATAAGCTCCATATAATATCTTTTTTTGCTTTTCCTTTAATTCATGAGATAATACGTAATTCAGCAGATCATCTGGATTTTTAATTGTTCTTTCATTCAATTTCAGGGGAAGTTTATAGTATTTATAGCTATCAACCGTAAATCCTTTTAGACCACTTGAAACCAACAGCATCAATAGGGATTGCTCATCAGTAACAATCGCTAGCTTTTGCAATGATTCGTCAAATCGCTGCATAAATGAATTAAAATAATCTGTTAGCGTAAACTTATAATCCTCAACCTCAAGAAATGTGATGAGTGACTCATTAAATGATTCTGGTGCGACCTCTTGTAAAGTACCGGATGCACTTGATTCAACTGCTTCAGGTTCGCTGGAAACCGGAGATTCTTCGGTCACTTCTAAAGGTTGTGATTTGGATTTTGTTTTTTTAAAAATAGATGAAAACAGCGATTTTTTAGTTTTGGGAGTTTTTTTATCAATTATATTTTTAATATCAGGAATTGTATCAATTCCATCTTCTGTTTTTTCTAATTCTTTTTCTATGGGTGTGGGCTGGAGAATTCCCACACTCTTCTCTTCCGGAGGCGGAGTTTTGGAAACATCATCGGTTTGTACATCAGCAGATTCCAGTAACGCTTCGTCAACTTTTTCTTCGGATTTAATTGTAGCTTCTGCTTCTTGAGCAATTTCCGGCAAGCTTGATGTTTTTTCAGGTTTTAGACCTGATAAGGGTTCCAGTTCCTGATCTTTTTCCTCATTCTCCTGTTTATCTACTACGGTACCTCTTTTAAAGAATTCTCTTAATGGTTTCTCTTCTTTAGCAGAACTATTAGAATCTTCATCAATAGCATCAGGCTTGGATGGTGTCGCGGTCTGATCTAATTTTTGTGATATGGAACTCTTAAATAATTGACGTGGAGTATCTTCAGATTTCTCTTCAGTTTCTGTCCCTCTTTTAAAGAATTCAGATAATGGTTTTTCTTTCTTCCCAAACAATGGAGAAGTATCATTTTTGAGCTCGGCTTCTTCAGCTGGTCCGTCATCTGTCTGTTCGGACTTTTCGTTTATATTTGCCTTTTTGCTGGATTTAATCAGATCATTTATGGACAGATGTTCTTTAGATTTTTCCTTAATATTGTCCGTGTCTGTTTCAGTTTCAGTTTCTTTAAATATATCAACAGGTCGTTTGTCTTCAATTACCTCTTCATGACTATTTTTTGTTATGCCTAATTTTTTTCTAAGCGCGGTTAGCCCCGGTGATTCTTCAAGTTGTGTTGGTGTCGGAGTAGGTTTGGTTGAATCAGTTTCTTTGAATTCCGGTTCAGACTCCATAGGTACAGACTCGAGAGATTCCGACTGGATATTCTCCTGAACGGTTCCATCAGATTCAGGGACTGAAAGTTTGGGTTCAAAATTCGGTTTAGATTTTGGTGCGGCTCCAAACCGGTTCGGATCAGGAATTAATAGTGAAAATTTTGAGGGACTATCTGGAACATTTTCTGGTTCATCCAGAATAATTGGTTCCTCTTTTGGTTTTTCCTTTATAGGTGCTTCATCCTTTTTTCCGGTTTCTGATTGCTGAGCACGGAGGATATCTAAAAGCCGATTTGTGGCGAGTTCTCTTTTACCATCACTAGACATCAAACTGCTCGCTCGCCTGCATTCTGGTTAGAACTTTTTCGCTGTTAACTACTTTTTCATTACTGATCAGTAAGTCGATTATTAAATGGTGACAGAATACAACAATCTTTCTTGGATATCCATTTGTATGTTTGAAAACCAATTCCTTGGCTTTGTCTGTAAATAATGGTTGATCCTCCTTATATCCTGCAATTTTCAAGCGGTGATCGATAAACCGGGATGAACTTTCAGAATCGAGAGGGTGTATAGTAAATCCAAATGCTATTCGATCTTTAAAGTTTTCATGGTTTTTCAATGTAACTTTAAACTCGGGTTGAGCAAAAATGACTACCTGAATCAATTTTACGTTATTGGTCTCAAAATTTAAAAGGGTTCGAATGATCTCAATTTGGTCAGATCTCATTTTTTGACCTTCGTCGATGATCAAGACAATGCGCTTATCGAAATTAAATGTGGAATCAAGTAAAAAATGTTCTATCTGGTTCATCATCTCGACTTGACTGCTGGCTGGTGTTTCAATTCGAAATAGATTTTTTAGAAAAATAAGAAAATCAGTGCTGTCTTTCCACGTGGGATCAAGAACTAAAAAAAACTCATAATTGGAACCGTATTTAAGGAATCGTTCTAATAGTAATCTGGAAAGTGTTGTTTTACCAGTGCCTATATCCCCGATTACAGCATGCAATCCACGATTCAACCTTAAAGATATTTCCAATCTGTTCAGGCACTCTCCGTGGGTTTGTGTCGGACAGAAAAACTCCGGGTCAGGCGCCATAGAAAATGGCTCTTTGGTCAACCCAAGGAGCTCGTAGTATTCGATTCTCTGATTTATATGATTATCCATCTAAGACTTACCAGGTATTTTTATCCCAATTTATCTGCTAAAATTATAACCTCACTTGGTAAAAAATCTATTGAATAATTTAGGCTGCAAATGTCAGATTATTGACATAATAATTAAATTATTTGCAATATAATAGAATGATGAATTAGTAATTAAGGTTTTTAATAGTGATGGGCGATCGGGTTTATTTCTAATTATTTAATCAGAATACAGTGAGATATGACCTTTTGAAAATTACCCTATTGTGTACGCCCGAAGAGAATCGAACCCCTATCTAAGGAACCGGAATCCTTTGTTCTATCCGTTGAACCACGGGCGCTAATTGTTTTTGGCAGCTTGGATGGTATTACTGGCAAGCATGGTTATCGTCAGAGGACCAACTCCTCTAGGAACCGGTGATATGGATTTGGCTATTCCAAGAACGCTGTCATAATCAACGTCTCCTGTCAATTTATATCCTTTAACGGAATCATCCTTTACCTGATTTATTCCAACATCAATAATATGAACTCCAGCTTTTACCATATTCCCATTCACAAGGTGCGGTACTCCTGAGGCTACGATTAAAATATCTGCCTGTTTTGTAATTTTTTCCAACGATTGTGTTTTTGTGTGACACACTGTGACAGTTGAGTTTCCCATTTTAAATTTCTGGACAAGCAATGCAAACATGGGTTTGCCAACAATGTTACTTCTCCCGAGAATAACAACGTGTTTACCTTCAGTGGTTATGTTGTAAAATTTTAACATCTCAATGATTCCATTTGGAGTACAAGGTACGAATCTCGGTATTCCTTGCAATAGTAGACCCAAATTCATTGGATGAAAACCATCAACATCTTTGTCTGGTGAAACAGTATTGGTAATTAGTTTTTCATTCAAATGAGATGGAAGTGGCAACTGGACAAGAATTCCATGAAATTCGGTTGATTGATTCAGAGATTGGATTAAATTAATTAATTCAGTTTCGGTAGCAGTTGTGGAAAATTGAAATGTTTTTGAATAGCAGGAAAGTTCTTTAAATGCTTTTTCTTTATTTCTTACGTACACACGAGATGCAGGATCTTCCCCAACAAGTATCACTGCCAAACCGGGGATTATCCCTTTTGTGGCCAGTGACTGGATGTCTGTTTTTAGTCGCTCCCGAATATGCTGAACAACTGGTTTGCCATATAGAATTGTTGTCTCGGATTGCATAATCTATGCGGAGATTGATAACCGATCATCAATGTACTCACGGATAGCTATAATTTTGGATTCTATCCGATTGAGCAATTTCTCTTTCTTCTTTCTCTCTGTAAAAAGTTCATCTGTAATATTCATTGTCGATAAAACTAGCGATCTCATTTGTGAAAATCCACCAGGAGAAGATGCATCTATTTCTTTCATCCGCTCATTTATATAATCTGCCACACTTCTAATATAGGATGCATCAGCGCTCGTGCGAAGAGAATATTCCTGACCGCCAATATTGACTTTAACTACGTGATTTGAGTTCATATGAGGACTCCTTATCTTTGAATTGCATCAAACTGCTGCTTTAATTGTTGAAGAATTTTGGTTATTAATTTATCAACAATTTTATCTTTCAATGTCTTATCACTGGATTGAAATTTAAGAGAGTACGCTAGACTTTTTTTAGTGCTGCCAAAGGATGGGTCCTCATAATAATCAAAAAGCGTAACCTCTTTCAATAAATTTCCGCCCAGCGAGAATATTGATTTTATGACATCTTCTGATAAAATATTTTTTTTCACTAAAATAGCAATGTCTCTTGTAACAGCAGGAAACAAAGAGGGTGGCTCATACTGCAATTTATTCTTTGCGATCAGTTTTGTCAAGATATCAACGTTTGCCTGGAAAACAAATACTTGTCCAGCGATATCATATTCTTTCTTACGAATTGGGGAAAGTTCTCCAAAATTACCGATCTGTGTGTCTCTGGAAAATATGGATGCAGATTTTGACAAGCCTGTGACTTCATCTGATTGGAAGGAGATATCATTCAGGCCAATCATTCGCAGAGTTTTTAATATTTCTCCCTTTACTTGAAATAGATCCGGATCCGGTAATTTTCTCCAGTGCAGAACGGAATGGGCATGCCAAACCATTCCTAAATAAAAATGTTCATCACTTAATCGGATAGATTCCTGATTCATTTCATGGATTGCACCGATCTCGAATAGTTTGAATCCCTTCACTTGTCTTTTTTCATTGTAAGCAACTGCTGAAAGTAATCCTGGAAGGATGGAATTCCGCAATACTGACATTTCATTGCTTAATGGATTTAACAATGAAATTCCCGGTTTATCAGAAAAATGATGGTTTAATTTTTCGAGTAGTAAACTATTGGAGTAATGTTCAGAAAATCCGTTACTAGAAAGGATTTGTCGGATTTTTCCATCCAAATTGTGTAGATCGGGAATGAATGAAAGAAAACTCCCCGAGAAACTTTTGGATTCAGGTATGTTGTCATAACCGAACACTCGCGCTACTTCTTCGATCAGATCCACTTCTCTGGTCAAATCATTCCGATAAGTCGGAATAAGACAAATAAGATTCACTCCATATTTCTCATGAGAAATACTTAACTTATCCAAGATTTGGATTAACTCATCAGGTGTCAACGAAATACCAAGTAAGTTATTGCACTTGTCCAGATTTAGGGAAATTTTGGTTTGTGGTTTTTTATCAGGATAAACATCAATGATCCCTTGAGATATGTGACCACCTGCAAGTTCAACAATCAGTTGAGATAGATAATCCATTGCCGGGATAACGTTTTCGATATCAGTGTCCCGCTCAAACCGTTTGGACGCGTCGGTAGATAGATCGAGTTTCTTTGCACCTTTACGAATGACGATCGGATCGAAGTATGCACTTTCGATCAGAATATTTGTTGTATCTTCCGTAATACCGCTCTGAAGACCGCCCATGATACCAGCTAAGGCTACAGGTAAATCTCCATCGCATATCAGCAGGTGATCTGTGGACAATTCCCGTTCTTTCTCATCAAGTAAAACCATCTTTTCATTTTCCCGGGCAAACCGGATATTGATATGTTTACTCGACAATTTATCCAGATCAAAAGTATGCATGGGATGTCCCATATCCATCAATACGTAGTTCGCAGCATCAACTACATTATTGATACTTTTCTGTCCGATGGATGTTAATTTTTCAATAAGCCATTCTGGCGAAGGACCAATTTTTACACCGTTTATTATTCTTGCTGTATACCGGGGACACCCATCAAGTGCAAGTATATCAATTTTCATTTGTTCGCTAATACCAAGTCCCGATTCTACCATGGATAATTGCTTTTGTTGAATAAGGACATTTTCAAGTATCGCAACTTCCCGGGCTACACCTTGGTGGCTAAAACAATCACCTCTATTTGGAGTAATATCCAAATGGAATATTGTGTCGCAATTAAAATCAATGACCTTTTCGATGGAAGTTCCCAAGGGCAGTTGGGTGTCAAGAATAAGGATACCTTCATGATCACCATTCAGACGGAGTTCTTTCCCCGAACAGATCATACCTTTGGACTCTACACCACGAAGTTTCGCTTTTTTAATTTTAAAATCGCCGTCAGATAATGTAGCGCCCACTTTGGCAACAGGAACCAGGATATCTTTTTTTACATTTGGCGCACCACAAACAATTTGATAATTTTCTTCATTTCCCATATCGACAACACAGACCGATAGGTGTTCAGACTCGGGATGTGGATTACAATCAATGACTCGTCCTAAAACCACATCTGTAAAATTAAGCGATTGAGAGTCGTGAGTACATTCAATGCCGAGGAGGGTTAGTCCCTTTTCTATTTCCTCTGAAGGAAGAGAAATTTGACAATATTGTTTTAACCAGTTAAGGGATATTTCCATCAAAACTGCCTTAAAAACCGAATATCGCCTTCGTAGAACATTCGGATATCTTCAATTCCATATCGTTGCATTGCCATCCGTTCTATCCCCATTCCAAAGGCATATCCTGACCAGATATCCGGATCATACCCCACAGATTTGAAGACTTCAGGATCAACCATTCCACAACCCAGAATTTCTAACCATCCGGTATACTTACAGATATTGCACCCATTCTGTGAACAGAAGTAGCAAGATACGTCCATCTCTGCGCTGGGTTCTGTAAATGGGAAGTAGCTGGGTCTGAAACGTGTTTTTACATTTTTTCCAAAAAATTCGCGGGCAAAATAATTCAGCACACCTTTTAAATCAGCCATGCTGACGTTTTTATCCACGTACAAACCTTCGATCTGGTGAAAAAGACAGTAACTTCGAACACTCACATCCTCGTTTCGATAGACTCTCCCCGGAGCAATAACTTTAATAGGAGGGTCGTGATTTTCCATCATGTGGATCTGATTATTGGAAGTATGTGTCCTGAGTACAACATCATCGGTCACATAAAATGTATCCTGCATATCTCTCGCCGGATGATGCTTGAGGATATTCAATGCTTCAAAGTTATAGAAATCTGTATCAATTTCGGGACCATAAGCGAGAGAAAATCCAAGTTTGGTAAAAATAGTAGTGATCTCTTCAATCACCTTGGTCAGAGGATGGATTGAACCCACCGGGAATGGATCTCCGGAGAGCGTTAGGTCAAGTTGGTCTGCAGCTGTTACCTCAGTATTGTCTGAAACAACAGCTGACAAACCATCTAGTTTAATAGTAATGTACTCTTTTAATTCATTGAGAGCTTTTCCGGCTTCAGGTCGGATGTCGGGATCAGCGCTTCCTAATTGAGCGAATAATTCAGCTATCTTTCCTTTTCGGCTGGTATATTTCCGTTTGATTTCCTCAAATGCGTCTTTATCTGGCTTTCCATTTAAAACATCTGTATCAAACTGATTTTTAAGCTCATCTATTGAATGAAGAATGGTCATGAATAATCAGCTTTGGCTCACTGTCTTAATAATTTCAGTGAATCCTTCTGGGTCATTCACGGCCATGTAGGCGAGAGTCTTCCGATTCAACAGAATCTCTTTCGCTTTTAATCCGGCAATCAGTTTTGAATAGGTCATCCCGTTCATTCTGGCAGCCGCATTAATCCTGATAATCCATAATCTTCTAAAATCTCTTTTTTTCCGACGTCGGTCTCGATATGCATATTGCAAGGCTTTTTGGATGGCATCTTTTGCTGTCCGAAAATTGGATTTTCGAGTTCCAAAATATCCTTTTGCCTGTTTAATGAGTTTACGATGTCTTCTATGTCTGGGTACTGAACTGTTGGCTCTTGGCATAATTTTCTCCTTATGATCCGATCATCACTTTGGTTCTTTTACTCATAGCCTTACTAATCAGTGTACCTGTTCTTAGACGGCGTTTTCTGTCTTTGCTTTTGCGTGTCAAAAGGTGACGTGCACCGGTATGGCCATGTTTCAACTTACCGGTACCTGTCTTTCTAAACCGTTTTGCAGCGCTTTTTCTTGTTTTTACTTTTGGCATCAGCTTTCCTTTTATTTTGGCGCCATGATCAAGGTCATTCTACGACCTTCCGTTTCAGGCACTTTTTCTACTTTTGCTATCTCTTTCAGGATATCAGCAACTCGTTCCAGGAGGATCCGTCCAACTTCCATTCTGGCCATTTCGCGTCCTCTGAACATGACAGTAAATCGAAGTTTACTCCCTTCTTCAATGAACTTTTGAGCCTTATTTAATTTGGTTTGGAGGTCGTGATCGCCAATAGACGGTCGCAACCGGATCTCTTTAACCTGCACAACATGCTGTTTTTTCCTATTTTGCTTTATCTTTTTTTGCTTCTCATATCGGAATTTACCGAATTCTAATATTTTACAAACAGGAGGTACGGCATTGGGAGCAATCTCTACAAGATCCAGATTTGCTTCTTCTGCAGCTTGGATGGCTGCTTCCAAAGAAACTATTCCCAATTGTTCACCGGATTCCCCAATCAATCGAACTTGGGGAGATTGTATTTCTTGGTTGACGCGAGTCGCATCACCAGGGATTTTATAATGCTGGATTACTAATATTCCTCCTCGTTTTGTTTTTAATCTCCTGTACCAGGTCGTTCAAAAGATCGTCAACCTTGTACATACCGATATCACCTTCGTGTCTTCGGCGAACCGATGCGGACCCATCATTTTGTTCTTTTTCTCCCAAAATGAGCATGACAGGGATTTTCTTGAGCTCAGCATCTCGGATTTTTGCTCCGACTTTTTCATTTCGGTCATCCATTTCAACACGGATACCGGCATCAAATAATTTTTGATACACAGATGTGCAATATTCAAAATACTTTTCAGAAACAGGTAGAATGATTACCTGAATCGGGGAAATCCATAATGGAAAGTCACCTGCGAAATGTTCGATCAGAAACCCTATAAATCGTTCGTGGGTACTTAAAGGCGCTCGATGAATACATAAAGGGGTTTCTTCTTCTCCACGCTCATTTGTATAGGTCAGGCCAAAGCGAGCAGGGATTGCAAAATCCACCTGGTTTGTGGCCAGAGTAAATTCTTTCCCAATTGCACTCCATACCTGAACGTCAATTTTTGGACCGTAGAATGCAGCTTCGCCTTTAGATTCCACAAAATCAATGTTACCGAAAATGAGCGCTTCCCGAACTGCTGCTTCTGTTTGCTTCCATAGTTCAGGTTCATTTACATATTTTTCGCCCAATCCTTCTTCCGAATGAACACTGAGACGCATTTGAAATTTTTCAATTCCGAAAATATCAAAATAATACGTGTACATTTTGCACACTGCTAAAAATTCATCCTTGAATTGAGAAGGAGTACAATAAATATGTGCATCATTCATCTGCATGCTACGGACTCGCATCAATCCAAACAATTGACCTGATTTTTCATATCTGTAACAGGTTCCATATTCTGCAAGCCTGACAGGAAGATTCCGATAACTTCGTGGTTTGCTTCCGTAGATTTTATGATGATGAGGACAATTCATCGGTTTTACATAGTATTTCGTACCATCAATATCCATTGCTGGATACATGTCCTTTTGATAATGTTCCAAGTGCCCGGATTTCTCATACAGTTCACCCTTTGTTAAATGGGGAGTTCTGACCCGAACATATCCTGCATTGCGCTCTGTTTCTTTTGCGAGATTTTCAAGTTCATCCACCATAACAGCACCATTAGGTAGCCATAATGGTAACCCGGGACCAATCTCATCATCAAAAGTAAAAATCTCAAGTTCTTTGCCTAATTTTCGGTGGTCACGTTTTTTAGCTTCTTCCAGCATCTCGAGGTAAGCGGACAACTCTTTTTTATCGAAAAAAGAAGTGCCATATATCCGCTTCAGCATCTTATTCTTCTCATCACTACGCCAATATGCCCCGGAAACGGACAGCAATTTAAAATGCTTTATTTTTTTAGTAGACGGTACATGAGGACCTCGGCAAAGGTCAATAAAATCTCCTTGCCTGTATGCGCTAATGTGTTCATTCGAATCTATCCTAGCGATGATATCAACTTTATAGTCCTCGCCCATGGATTGGAATAGATCAGATGCATCGCTTCGACTAAATATCTGACGTTCAATTTTCAAATCACTTTTCGAGATTTCCTTCATCCGCTCTTCGATTCGGATTAATGATTCTTCATTTAATATTTCTTCGAGGTCGAAATCATAATAAAATTGATTTTTAAGAGCTGGACCAATTGTGATTTTTGCATCAGGGTATAAATCCTTCACGGCTTGAGCCATGAGATGGGCGGTACTATGAAGAAGAATTTCATGAGACTCTTCACTCCGACTCGTGATCAATTCTACATTTGAGTCACTTGTCATTGGAGTTTCTAAGTCAACCAGTACATCATTCACTTTCGCAGCGATGGAATTACGAAGTAATCCTTCACTAATAGAAAGCGCAATATCTGAAGGAGTACTTCCACTTTGTACTACTTTGATCGTTCCATCGGGTAATCTGATTTGTATATTTTCCATATTCTGTGGTCGGTACTGGATTCGAACCAGTGACTTCTACGATGTCACCGTAGCGCTCTAGCCAACTGAGCTAACCGACCAATTTTTGAAAATCAGGGATTATCAAGACGGCAAATTTAGGTTGAATGGTACTAATCTTAGCAAATATATCGAAACCAAAATTTTCTTATTTGTGATCCTTTTTGCCATCTTCAGAGGGTTCGTCTGCAGTATCAGAGGATTCTTCTTGCGGTGATAAAATGGTGTAGTATTGATTTGCGTCTAACAGGATGGTCTTTGCCAGTTCATAAGTTGAATCATAAGACAATGAAGCCCTGATTCTATCAGAATTCCGACCAGTGACCACACTGGACATTTCCCGATACAGTCCATTTTTAATACCCGCACGATTTTCGGAAGAATCAAACGGATTTTTCTTCTTCGAGGTAAAATACTGATTCAAATCTTCAAACAATTCTTCTCTAGGTGATTCTTTCCAAAATAACAGCTTTGAAAACAAACCACCGCTTTTATGATCTGAATATTTTTCTCTTTTAGAAATTATATCCTTCATTTTGTCTAATTCTCTCTCTCCGGGTTCTTTGTAATCAAAGTGATAGTCCTGAAGAAATTTTTCGAAATCCTTTATTATTCCGTTGGTAATTACAACTGGTTCGTGAACCTCATGAGTGGGGATATATGTTGCAGCAAAAGTTAGAAAGACACCTTGTCGCCATAACGCACTAACAAAAGGAGGAATGTCATCTCTTTTTGATTCCACATCTGGTGTAATTCCACCGCCCCCTTTTACTTTTCTTCCACCAATAGTGACAAAAGAGCTGTCTTTTTTATCAAGACCATCTGTTAACACACCATTATCCAGGTAATCGAATTTCTGAATTAGTCTCCCGGAAGGTGTATAATATTTTGCTGTAGTCATTTTTAATTTAGTACTATCATTTACAACAAACATACTTTGGACAAGACCTTTCCCAAAGGACTTCTCGCCGACAATTACTGCCCGATCCAAATCTTGCAACGTCCCTGCTACAATTTCACTGGCAGAGGCAGAACTACGGTTTATCAATACTGCAAGGGGGACATCTCGAGTTATTTCAGGATTCCGTCTGGCAAAAAAGGTGCGATTTGCGTTTTTAATTCTTCCCCGAGTTTGCAATACTTCGGTATTTTTTTCAACCAGATTGTCAAGGATAGATATTGCATTGCTAAGCAATCCACCGGAGTTACTCCTAAGGTCAATCACTATACCATTCAGATTTTCATGCCCGGAAATTTCTTGTATGGCTGCTCTGAAATCCTTTCCTGTGAATCTTGAAAATTTAGTGATACGGATATATCCAACACCGTCTTCATCAACGCCATAATATGGGACATCCTTTATTATAATCTCTCCACGAGTCAGTTCGAAAGTCAGAATCTCTTTAGTTGAAGGACGGAGAATTTTTATCGTTACAATGGAGCCGATTTCTCCTTTGATCAGTTTTGAAGCCTGCTTGGTATTAAAGCCAACTGTGGATGTAGAATCCACATAGATAATTTTATCTCCTGCGAGCAAACCCTCAGAATAGGCAGGACTGTCCTCCATTATCCCGGCGACAATCAGGGTATCCCTGCGTGTACTGATTCGAATGCCAATACCACCATACTTTCCTTTTGTCACCATCTCAAGGGATGCCTTACGTTCACCTTCCAATAAAATTGTATACGGATCAAGTGGTTTTAGCATACCCTTTATGGAAGCCTTCATAATATCAGATTCGTCGATCTCATCTACATAATTTTTTTTCAGTATTTGAAATGACTGATCGATTACTTCAAGATTCGTTTCCGTTGTCGTTTCCTCTGCAACAATAATGTTCAGATTTATCGATAATAAAACTAAAAAATATAATATTCTATACATGTAATTCTCCAAAGGTGTTGGTAATGATCATCCAGATATTTTCAAATAAATCCAAAGGCGGTTTTGTTCCGTTTAATAATCGAAATCTATCATTTTCTTTCGCCATAGTTCGATAGCCATTGATCACTTTTTTAATGAATTCATCACCTCCTGATTCCATTCGATCTGTCTCACGTGGGTCTCTTCGATCTATGGATGTTTCTTTATCCACATCTAAAATAAATGTCAATTCAGGGATAATATTCCGAGTTGCATATTGATTCAGTGATTTCAAATAGGGAATATCCAAACCGCGACCATAGCCCTGATAAGCGATAGTACTGTCAATGTATCGGTCACATATCACAAATTTTCCGCTATTCAGTGCAGGCTCTATGACTTCATGAGTGATCTGGGCTCTGGCGGCCATAAAAAGCAGGGATTCTGATTCGCTCCCGAGACCATGATTTGTTTTATCTAAAAGAATAGATCGAATCATTTCAGAAATAGTTGTGCTTCCCGGTTCCCGGACGGAAATAAACTTGATATTATTCTCTTCAAATTTGCTGCACAGCATGGAAATCTGTGTGGATTTCCCGGACCCGTCTATTCCCTCAAATGTGATCAATCGATTCACAGGGAATATCCTTCTTTGGCGACAACAATGACAAACTCACCTCTGGGAGTTGAATTTTCAATTTTTTCGCGAATTTCCTGTACAGGTCCAAAAAGGACTTCTTCAAATTTTTTAGTAAGTTCGCGGCACACTGAAATGATTCTGTTTCCCATATACGTATCAATATCCAAAATTGTTTTTAATACCCGGTGCGGTGATTCAAATATAACTACGGTAACTGGTAAAGAAGCCAAGAACTCAAGTTTTGTTTTTCGTCCTTTTTTTCTCGGCAGAAATCCCGTGTAGTAAAATTGATCGGTTGGTAATCCGGATACTGCCAACGCTGCTGTGAGCGAAGAAGGTCCGGGTATAGGGAAGATTGAAAAACCTTCCTTCCTGGCTAAATTAACCAGAACATATCCTGGGTCGCTGATACATGGAGTACCTGCATCGGTTATCAGAGCGATATTTTTCCCATTTGTAAGGTCTTTACACAGAGATTCAGCGCGTGCTCTTTCGTTATGTTCGTGATATGAGACCATTTTAGTTTTGATTTCATAACGCGATAAAAGAATTCGGGAAGTTCGGGTATCTTCAGCGGCAATGATATCCACCAGTTTTAGAATAGACACTGCCCTATAGGTGATATCCTCAAGGTTTCCGATGGGAGTTGAAACAACATAGAGAATACCAGGCATTTATTTAAGGCATGCCTTCATTGATTTACGGATAATTTCAAAAGTAGTATCAATATCTTCCCTTTTTACATTCAGATGAGGGCGGACTCGAATAGATTTATCTCCACAGGTTAATATCAGCAGACCATTGTCCATCATTCTGCCCCACAGTTCATCTCTTTCTGTGTCAGATGGCAAGTCAAATGCACAGAATAACCCTGCACCTCGAGAATTTGTTACATATGCAGGAAATTCTGTTTCAAGACCTTTCATCTGTTCTTGAATGTACTGCCCCTGAATTCTGGCATTTTCTACAAGATTCTCATCACGAATGATATCCAGAATAATTTTGAATCTCCACATATCCGTAAGGTTTCCACCAAAAGTTGAGTTGATTCGGCTGGATTCGACAAAAACATTTTTTTCTACTTCATCGATTCGGGGACCTGCAAGGATACCACAGACCTGTGTTTTCTTACCAAATGACAGGATATCTGGCTTTACGCCATAGTGTTCGTGAGCCCACATTTTCCCAGTGATTCCCATCCCGGTTTGGACCTCGTCCATGATAAATATGATTTCATTTTCATCACATATCTGTCGAAGTTCGGCAAAAAATTCACGACGGAAATGATTATCTCCTCCCTCGCCCTGAATAGGTTCAATGAGGAGTGCAGCGATGTCATTTGGATTATCATTTATCGCAGATTTTATTTGATTAATAGCTTTGGTTTCAGCTTCCATGACCTGCTTTAACACATCATCATCTATGGGAAAAGATAATTTCGGATTGTCGATTCTGGGCCAATCAAAAGTTGGGAAATACATGGTCTTTCGTGGGTCAGTTGTGTTGGTTAATGACAGCGTATATCCGCTTCTTCCGTGAAATGCCTGTTTAAAGTGGATGACCTGTAACCCAAGTTTCGATCCCAGTCCAGCTTCCATATTTTTCCTGACTTTCCAGTCAAACGCAGTTTTCAGTGCATTTTCGACTGCCAGGGCTCCACCTTCAACAAAAAATGAATGTTTCAGATAATCAGGAATGGCTACCTCATCAAATGTTGCTACAAATTCAGCGAGATAGACATTATACAAATCACTTAATGTGGGCTTGAGTAGAGCTACTTCACCCAACTCATCCTTATGTTCTCTGATTCGTGGATGATTATATCCCACTGAACCCGATGCGAACATTGAGAACATGTCCAGATATTCTTTACCACTGCGGTGGTCAACAATCCATGATCCATGGCTGGATGCCAAATCCTGAATCAGATCAAACCCGTCCGCTAACATATTCTTACTCAAAACTGTTTTTACATCATTCGCTAATATTTTCATACAGACTCCCGTCAATAGATTAATATGTTTCTAAATAGATATTTTAAAAAGGATCGACGGTATTTATCCGATGATCCACATTGGTGAAATTTGAAGTAAACTTATAGTTCGAATTTAATTCCCTGAGCAAGTGGAAGCGTCGTCCCCCAGTTAATTGTATTCGTCTGTCGTCTCATGTACATTTTCCAGGAATCGGATCCTGATTCTCTTCCACCACCTGTATCCTTTTCTCCACCAAAAGCGCCTCCGATCTCTGCGCCGGATGTACCGATATTGATGTTGGCTATTCCACAATCACTTCCCTTGTGGGATAAAAAAGTCTCGGAGTGATGAACATTTGTCGTAAACATAGAGGAAGAAAGTCCTTGAGGTACACCGTTATGAAAATGAATAGCTTCCTCAATAGTATTATATTCAATAATATACAGGATCGGAGCAAAGGTCTCCTCCTGAACAATTCTATAATTATTTTTTGCTTTTACAATGGTGGGTTCAACAAAATAGCCGTTGCCCTCGAGTGATTTGCCACCATAAAGTATAGTGCCACCCTCTCGGTCGACCTCTTCCAGAGCATGGTGAAAGTCATCTCTTGCTCCCTGGTCAATTAATGGTCCCATTAAAGTATTTGAATCTAAAGGGTCGCCAATGCTGATCTGTTTATAAGCGTTGATCAATCTATCAACCAAGTCGCTTGCAATATCCTTCTGAACTAAAATTCGACGTGTGCTGGTACAACGCTGGCCAGCAGTTCCCACTGCGCCAAAAACAATAGCAGGGATAACCAAACTTATATCGGCTGTTTTATCCACGATGATGGCATTATTCCCACCCAATTCCAGGATGGATTTTCCTAACCGTTCACCGACAACTCCACCAATTCGTTTCCCCATTTTTGTTGATCCGGTTGCTGATATTAACGGTACTCTTGTATCATTGATCAATTTTTCACCAATGGATGAACCACGTCCGATAATCAGATTAAAAATCCCCGGATAACCGTTATCTTCCAAAACACGATTGCAAATATTCTGGATTGCGATGGCGCATAACGGGACTTTGGATGAGGGCTTCCAAACGGTAACATTACCACAAATCGCAGCGATAAATGCATTCCATGACCAAACTGCAACGGGGAAATTAAATGCGGAAATAACTCCGACGATACCAAGGGGATGCCACTGCTCATACATCCTGTGCTCTGGTCGTTCAGAATGCATAGTTAGCCCATACAATTGCCGTGATAAACCTACCGCAAAGTCGGCAATGTCAATCATTTCCTGAACTTCTCCGTCTCCTTCAGCTTTGATCTTCCCCATTTCCAATGCCACAAGACTTCCCAGATCGTCTTTGTGTGTTCGCAATTCGTCAGCCATTAACCGAACGAGTTGTCCTCGGATAGGCGCTGGTACCATCTGCCATTCTTTAAATATTTCTTGTGATCTTTTGATGGTTTCTTCGTAATCACCTTCTGAACACTGGTAAACTTTTGCAATTAATTCTCCGGTAGTTGGATTAACAGACGAAAGTACTCCAGCATCCGTTGTGGAACTCCACCATTCTGCTCCGATACAAGCACCAAAATTTTCTGATTTAATACCTAACCTATTTAATAGGTCGTTCATGAATTCTCCTTCAATTTATTTACTTCCCAACAACGGGTATAATGATTTTCTGAATTGGCAACCACTTCCAAGTCTGGATGATCAGTTCTGCAACGATCGGTTACCAGTTCACAACGGGGATGAAAATGGCATCCGGATGGGAAATCTGTCGCACTGGGAACCATCCCCTTAATGTTATACAGACTGTCCGGATGTGCCTCTAATTTTGATAAATTGGGTATAGATTTTAATAACCCTACCGTATATGGATGAGAGGGTTGATGAAATATCTGTTTTGCATCTCCCTGTTCCACAATCTCACCTGCATACATAACGATGACTCTATGAGCAATTTCTGCTATCACACCCAGATCGTGAGTAATCATTATCACAGAAAGATTCATTTCTTTCTGCAACTTTTGGATCAGATCTAGAATTTGCGCTTGTATGGTTACATCTAATGCGGTGGTTGGTTCATCTGCAATCAAGACCGTCGGATTACAAGATAACGCCATGGCAATCATGATTCGCTGCCGCATACCTCCGGATAATTGATGCGGATATTCTCTTAATCGCAATTGAGGATCCGGGATTCCAACAAGGTCTAACATCTCCAGCGCTTTTTCAGTAGCCTCTGCTTTTGATAAATGCTGATGAAGCTGGATGGCTTCCATGATTTGATTTCCACAGGTGAATACAGGATTCAACGACGTCATGGGTTCTTGAAATATCATCGAGATATTGTTTCCCCGAATCGTTCGTAATTCTTCATCAGGGAGCTTGAGTATATCCCTGTCCTTAAAAAATATCGCACCTCCTGCAAATTGCCCAGGCGGTGTTTGGATTAACCTCATAATGGAAAGAGCAGTTACGGATTTACCGCAACCGCTCTCACCCACAATGCCTAATGTTTCTCCCGGGAATACCTCAAACGACACATCATCAACAGCTTTGGCGAGCCCTTCGTCTGTTTTAAAATATGTCTTGAGATGTTTTACTTGAATTATCGGTTCAGACAATTATTCTTCCAATCCAGTTACATGGGTCATTATTAATAAGTTTGATCATTTACGCAGTCGCTTTGTCCTGCTCTTTTTTCCCTGTGAATGCCCAAACAAATAGCAACAGGATCATTAATGCCAGTAGCCAAAACGTTGCATTATGGTATTCTCTTCCGCTGTATTTTATTAAATCATCGAATCTACCGATTAGCAGGGAAATTCGTCCCATCACTGCGAATCCGAATGAAGCTCCAAAAGAAATCATCAGAAAGTAAATTCCAATTTTACTCAGTTTACCAAATACTCCGGTGTGTTCTTTTGAGAAGAAAAAGTACAACAACCCGGTCAGTGTTCCAACAACCATGATTATGCCATTAATGAGAACAATCCAATCTCCTGAGAAATTTATGGTGGTTGATTTGATCTGCTCCATGACATCTGAATTTAAAAATCCATAGAATCGTAATCCTGCTGCCATTCCAACGATGTAGGCAATAGCCCATCTCGCCAGCCATCCCACCTTAGGAACTAACCGCAATAGCATGAATATTCCAAGAATCAGGGGAATGAGATAAATCATACGAATTTCAGGATGGCCTTCAATCCCATTTTCGGGAAAAATCCCTGAATTGATGGAACCGAGGATATTATAAATTCCATACCACAGCCGATGAAAAAATCCATATTCTGTACCTTCAGTTAGTCTTGGCCATAATCTACCGAAAAGATTAGGTTGCACTTGCGTCCAAAAGAAGAGTGAGACCCAGTACCCTGCGGATACACCCACAAAAATATGCTCTGCCGCTTTGTAAAACGGATTATCATCATACAGATAGCTTATGATTCCAAGCGTGAGAAATACCGAGAACCATGCACCAATAAGTTCAGTTGTTAACATGTTTACCTCTCCTATTTCTTCTGTTCGCGTTTACGCTGAACAAAATATGTGATATTTCCAAAAATAATAAACGCCACAATGACGAGATGTGCAAAAGATTGTGCAGCCATCCTTCCGGTCGCTTTACCAGGATGATTGATTAATTTCTCATATTCTGCTGCACCAGGCATTCCGGCAAGAATTCCCTTCACCTGTCCATTCGCAACATATGGTAATACTTCTGTTACTTGTATTGAAGTACATCCGGTTGACATAGGGATATTGTGAGGATCACATGCATACTGTACCCATTCTTTTGTCCCAGGATATCCTGCTGAAAGACTGAACACGAAATCAAAATCGCTCACATCATTGATACCTTCCATCATGGGGATATTGGAAATCTGATTCAATCTGGCATCCGTAGTGTACAAGGTTCGGATATCTGAAGCAATCCCTTTGACTACCGCTTCATTACCGGGTTTGAAACCCAGATTCACATAATCCACGCCATACTCAAGCGGGAATTCGGTTTCCATGATAGCGAATGCGTCATTGGACATAAATATTCCGTCAGGCCATAACGCGGTGGCATATACCTTAAACCCTTTTCCAAATAATTGTCGCAACAATGCCATTGACATTGGATGTATTTCCGGTTTGGTACTCGGACCATATTCAAACGATACCAGTACTTTGGAATTGGGCGGCAATGCGTCGATAGCATTAAATACATCCTGCGATTGTTGGGTTGGCCGAATTGGAATTTCTAACGGGTAAATCAATGGAATGAGAACAGAAAGTCCCACCAATACAAAAATATATCTGCGATCAACTGATCCCAGTTTGATGATAATATCTATAAATTTCTTCATTATTTTTCTCCCAGGAACGATCGTTCCAGACCAATGATAATTCTAAATGAAGTACCAACAATTCCCAGGCCGATTCCGATCATGATTGCTCTGGCTCCTGCTGTGGTTGGAACGTTGAAGATCCACTCTTGTAACACCGGAAAATAAAAAATAGATGGTTTCGTAGAATCCCAACCTGTCAGATTCCCCCAGATTGCGAGCAGTACAATTCCGATTACAACTATGCCCAATGTGATCGCCTTGTTCTTGACCATCGGTGCGACTATTGCACCCACAGCCAGAACAAAAATAAATCCTACAAACCACGGACTGATCATTTGACCTATGGGCACTCTGCCCAACATCAAAATAATTCCTGCAGATAACAGAAGTGTCGCTTCGAAGTTTCTGATTCTGAACGCTCTGTAAGATGCAGAAGCAACAAAAAATGCAAGCAGGGCAAACATAGTGGCAGCTAAGGGAGTATATATGTAATAAAACATCCACCAAAACAGTGAACCGGAGTTTCCGACTTTCAATTGTAAGTGTGCGCCCCAGGGAACTGAAATTATTTCGGTTTCACCAAAAGAGCTGATCGTTTCTATCAGGTCTTCAGCACCACCTTCCGTCAAAAAAACCATGGGGATTTGATAAGTGTCGGCCCCGCCATCTAATGCTGTGATTACTAATGCTTCAAGGGTATGGGTTTCTTCTGCGATAATCCCGGCAACTTCTGCCCGGTTTTCCGCTGTAACTCCTTCAAGGTTGACAGTGTAACCTCCTCGGTAAATAAATCCGGCGAAAATAGCAAAGAAAAAACCAAGTACGGCAAGTATGCTATATTGCCAGTTTTTTTTCTTTCTGTATATTTTTGTCATCTGGAGCTTAAGCAGGTTCAACGCACCTAGAAAAATCGCAAAAGATGCGATAATATCGTACCATTGTGTCGAATCGTTATCAACAAAATTCTGGACGCTTTCATTTGCGATAAAATGACCGAAGAGGGTTATTAAACCAACAACGATCACAATGAGCAAGGGGATTTGTCTTTTCATCATAATGAGTATCCCTCCTATCTGGATGTGAATAAAGTTAAAATATCAAAATCAATCCAGCCGTTATGATGCAGTCCGCTGGCAATAAATACGATAACCATGCAGATCATCACCAGCAGTTTTACAATATCCTGCCCTTTGATACTGCCAAGGAGTTCCGGGCGTTTGGACAAGTATGCGCTGGCCGTGAAGAATTCTTCACCAATGAGAGTATAATCACAGGCTGTCACAAAGAACGGTATTTGCGAGGGTGAACCGGTACCGGCAATTTGAATTGCACCAATGGAGTTTCCGGTTTCAGCCAAAATGAGTGATTCAGCGTAGAATTTTCCCTGATAAAAACAGGCTGCCGGTTTCTCACGAAGCATGATCCCATTTACACCTGCTGCGTATGCAAACTGGTCATCCGTAAGATAGTGCACCATATCATCGTAGTACTGATCGGGTCTTCCCTGCTTCAAGTAGGATTCTTTACACGTCTCACGGGCTGCTTCCATGACAATTGACTTTGAAACCGGTACATTTAGTCCTGCTTCGTATTGAGCGGTCATCTCAGCAACGTACCCCAGAATAATTAATCCAGATACGGTCTCGACTTGGTCCATATCCATAATCCCCGGAACAAACAGAACAGATTTGCCCATTTCCGTTGCTCTCCCTACTGCTTCTTCCAGAGCTGTCAGTCCTGCAATAGGTCGAAGGTAGATCTCTTCGCCTCGCTTGGCTCTGTCTGTGTAGTACAGAATTGTTAGCGATACTAAAATGATGGCCACAAACATCGGTTCGTTCCCCTCACGGAAAATGTACCCTGCTTTCAGTAATTGGAAGTAAATCAGAATGATTACCGCTCCAATTCCGGCCATTATAAGCGCTCTCTTATTCATTTTTTCTCCAATCTTTGAGATTGTTTTCGTTCAGCTTCCATCCTTTCGATCTCTGTAAGGATGAATTCAATATTTTTCCGATCTTCAAGCAATTCAGTGATCCGATAATATGGCTCGGACCGAATAAATGCAGTAATTATTGGGCCAAAAAATACCAATGTCTGACTCCCTAAAAAAGAAACATATTTAACGGACTCAAGAAAAAGGATCGCTGGTACCGACATTCCTCTTTCTACAATTTTGCGACTGAATTTCGTCAAAATTTCTTTGTCTTCGATGATATGTTCAGGCATGAGGATTTTTAATTAGTAATTAATCCGTCAGGATCATTTCTAAATTTGCACGAGGAATAGTATTTACCGTTCCGTCTTCAAATTCAATTTCTGCGACACGAACCATTGTTTCCGATTCCATTTTCATCAATTGAGGGGGAAGCGATTTAACCTTCCCGACGCGTCCAAAATGAGGCGCTCGTATGACTCGGACGATAGAACCTTCCGTAGTAGCTACACCGGTTTCATCAAATACCATTCCATGATCAGAAGAATCAGGAAAAGGAATGAGGACTTCTGGACGGATAACACCTGCCCGAATTTGTGTAGCACCAGTGATGGCTGCGAAATCTCCGTTATGTTCTGAGAGAAGTGAGTAGGTTCGATCTGCCATTGAAATTTTTCCAAATCCCTCGGTGATGACCAAGGTGGTTCCGATATCTTCCGAACCAGTGATGGCAACCCCTAATGGATATCCCAATAGTGTGGTGATATCCGAATAATTGAATCCACCGACAACTACGGCAGCTACCTTCTTTCGAATGGCCTTTTTATAAGTATCCAGCGAGATGAAAGATCCTCCAACAATAATTTTACCAGCATGAGAATCCAGAATCATATCCTCTGTCAATTCATCGCTTGCATTTTTCGTCAGTACTTCAATATCTCCATGGCTTTCTCCCGCAATTCCCAATATTCCCTGAATAATGGCTGCAGAAGTCTCAATAACAACACCCTCTTCAGGGATCACCTCTACGACCTTCCCTGAAGTATATGCATCTACCTCAATGGGGATTGGTGGTTCGTTTAAAATAATCTGTCCGGTTATGCCTGAAACATTTCCTAAAGTTCCATCAATTTGGGATTTAATGTGACTTTTAAATAATCCAAAAAAGCCCTTACTTTGAGCAATGATCTGTCCTTTTGAGATAGGTGCGTCTATTTTGACCAGCATACATTCAGGAACAGCATCTGGTTCGACGTTCATCAGAATCGCTGCGTTTACCATGTGTACATTTCCGGGGATGTGAGTAGAAGCCACGACGCGATCCGGTTTAACAATATCCCCAATAGCCAAATTGACTTTTCCCCGTAAGGGTAATTGACGAACTTTTCTAACCGTCGTGTTATGTAAAACTTTTAATCCAGGTGTGTAGGTTCTCGACATCAGGATTGACCCTCCAAATTTGGATATTCGGCGGTGACAGTAGACCATTCCAGTAATTTTTTTATTCTCTCAGTGGAATTTTCAGGCAGGCTGAAAGGACGGCGACCTCTGCCATCCAGCAAAATACCCACTACGCCACCACTGATGACGGTATCACGGGATTCGTTTTTTCCCCACCCGATATCCATATTTTTTCCTGGAATCAGTTTTGCTTTACATGGTTTATACTCGATGGGAATTAGTTTCATCTCACCGGCCATTAAACTCCCCTTTTCGGTCTTGCCGTCGCCCAGATCAATTTCATAATCAAGGACGATTTTACCGGTTTTTTGAGGACCAACTGGCGCTAAACAAGTTCCAAGGTGTACGAGACAATCTCTGTTGAACACTTCTAATGCGGCTTTATCATGGACGGTGGAAAGTACGCCTAATTGCGGCATCATAAATATTGAATCCACTGCCAATTGAGTGACACCTTCAGGTAAAAATGCATCTACCAGCATACGTGCAGCCTGATGGCGGCGAGGTGCATGAGACAGAACACCTCCTGAACCGACAAGCAGATTGAGTTCCATTAAATCTACCAACGATTCACCAGATTCGGACTGGTCAAAAGCGTCAGAAATCGTTCTTTCTTTCTGAATCCCCTTCAATCCGACTGCAAATTCTTTGTGTTGTTTAAATGAAAGCCGCAGGGCTTCACGGGAGATGGCTTGTTCCATTTTTAGATCATCCATATCCTGCGGAATTGTTGTAGGACGAATCATTTTATTGGCGATCCGATTGGTTAGATCTTCTTCGTCTGTGTCAAAGGGAACCCAGCGAATTACATTCGGGACACCCGATTCAGCCAAGACATTGCAAATTGAATAGCTCATCCCCAGATTGGCGCTGACAGTCCGATTAAATTGATTCTGGAATACTGAAAAAACGTCCGTGGTTGCCCCACCGATATCCACGCCTACGACGGTAATATTTTCTACCTTAGCGATTTTCTGAATGATCTCACCAACAGCACCGGGTGTGGGCATGATAGGTGCGTCAGTCCAGCTCATGAGCTTTTTATAGCCAGGTGCTTGTGCCATCACGTGTTCCATGAATAGTTCGTGGATTTCATCCCGGCTGGGTTTTAAATTTTCTTTTTCAAGGGTTGGTCTGATATTTTCCACCATTGTCAAATCAGTTTTATCCTGCAATCGTTCTGCAATGGCATCCCTGGCTTTGATGTTTCCCGCATAGATCACCGGGAGCTTATACCCAATGCCTAATCGTGGCTTCGGATTAGCCGCTTCAAGGATTTCAGCCAATTCTACCACATGTGAAACCGTTCCACCGTCAATTCCACCAGAAAGCAGGATCATATCCGGGCGAAGCTGGCGAATTCTTCGTACTTTTTCATGGTATAAACGCCCGTCATTGGAAGCCAGAACGTCCATGACGATCGCTCCAGCGCCTAACGCAGCGCGCTGTGCACTTTCACCCGTCATATTTTTTACCACCCCACCAACCATCATCTGTAATCCGCCACCGGCAGAACTGGTAGAGATGTAAATATCCACACCAATGCCATCTTTAACGGGTGAAATGATCTTTTCACCGTCAAGTATTTTCCGACCTGATAATTCTTCTAATTCAGTGATAGAATTCAGAACACCTTTGGTAACATCTTCAAAGGGTGCTTCAACAGTTGTCGGTGCTTCTCCGCGGTGAGTCAATCTGTAAACCCCATCGACCAGCTGAATGAGAATCGCCTTTGTGGTTGTTGAGCCACAATCTGTTGCGAGAATCACATTTACTTTGTCGGGATTTATATCTTTTGCCATTAAAAATTCCTGATTTAATAGCGTGAAATTTAGGTGTCATATCGGAAGATATGAAAGTGGTATTCAGACAGTAATATTAATGTTGTTTACATATGCAGAGTAGTTGGAGGTTTCAAGCCGCATATTGTAGATTGATTATTATGAGCCCTAACAGGGTTTGGAACCCCGTCAGGACTCATAAAGCTAATATTCAGATCATCAATTAGTCCCCAACGCAACGGACCGAAAACCCGTTTCGCTTTTGGGTGTAGTACGGGAACACATTCAAACCGATGTGACGCATGTTCCGGGTCCAGGCATTGATACTATCGAACTCCGTAGAAGACCAAAAGTTACCGGTTTGGCCCATAAAGTAGTAGGAACTATTACCCCAACCTTCATCATTAAAGCGCTCCCCACCGGGAAGGGCAGTAAAGCCACTCTCGTTGGTTGCACCGGTGTTTGGGCTATACCACAAACCATCTCCATTTTCAATAGTACCCGTGGATTTCATTTTTCCACCGGCAACTGATTCTCCACCCAGATAGTCCGTTAATTCCATCCATTCATCATCCGTGGCTACATGCCAGCCTTCAGGGCAGATATCACGGGTATCATCTACCGCATACCAGTTGTACAGGTTACCATATACTTCTGCACAGTCTCCTTCACAAGATTCAGCATTATCATAATTGTCGTTATCATATGGATAAACCGCATAAGCATCAGTTTCAGTATCATCCAGGTTTGACCATTCAGAATCGGTGAAGCCTGTAGGTATTTCATCTCCGTTGCTGTAATGGGTGACCTTAAGATTCTCGGCCATCCAGCACTGATCACCTATTTGGATAGTTTCATACACATTATTATCAATATCTATAATAGTGGTTCCACATCCACCATAGTCACAACTGCAGTCATCTACAGTCGCATTGGGATCGTAATTAGATGCAGCCGGATCGGTGCAGCCTAAGATATCTCCTGCCCAGCAATCATTTAATATACAATCTACAGTTTGAACAATATCTACTACATTTACAACGCCATCTCCATTCCAGTCGCATTGAGCAAGGATGGGGGTAACAAATAATACACTTACCATTAAAAACTTCTTCATTTTTATTTCTCCTATTTAACTAATAATAGTTTTTGTGTGTTTGTGAAATTGGGTGCTGACATCCTTAAAAAATAAACACCGCTTGAATATCTCGATGCATCCCACCGAATTTCATAACTCCCTGCTTGTTGCTCATCATTCACTAACTGCTCCACCATCCTGCCAAGCGCATCATATACCATAATCTGAACGGACCCTTCAATTGAGAGATCATAGTTTATCATGGTGACGGGATTGAACGGATTCGGATAACTGGCATTCAGACTGGTCCGTTCCGGTATCAGACTATCAGATGGTATCGAAAAGGAATTCGCATTGGCAGTTATTTTTGTCCCGTTGGATCCTGCGAGTATCAATTCAGTAAATTCGACAGAGCTTTCTCCCGTGAAACCGGAAACTGGAGTAAAATAAAAAGCAATCAATTGTGCGATTTCATCCGGATTTATGACTTCCCCGGATATACTGAAAAGCAATCCTCTCACAATGCCATTGCCTTTATCCTTGTAGTCAAACATAAAGTCATTTAGTAAAGAAGCAGCACTGTTGAAAGTGAGTTCTTCAGGATGGTATTTCAGGTCAAATTGAATCCCTAAAACATCATCTGCTGAATCGATCATCAGGGTAAGTCCATGATCCCCCATGACTGATCGGTGAAGCGTTGATGGCTGCAATGACACCGTTGCCTGTCTTGTGGAATAACCATTTTCAGATGCAGCAGGATTCCACTGTCCTTGTCCTGCAAATGGGATTGACAACATTAAAGCTATCACAAAAATAATTCTCATTACTGACCCCTTTTTTCATTTGTTTTAAACAATATTTTCACATCATCATCAATGAGGCTTCACAGTCCTCATTTTCTCAACCTTATGATGTAGCATTATTTCGTTCACAATTACTCAATGATATGGTTCGAGTTGAGGCAGATCCTGATGATATGGATTTAACTTATCAATTATCCTTTATACACCGGATGGAAAGCCCGGTCTGCAAAGGTGTGTTACCATAATGATAAACCTCTGTATGATAATAATACAATTCACGGTGCCAGGCAGTGGTGCTTGCATTCAACGTGGATGTCCAAAAGTATCCGAGATTACCTAAATCGTAATCGAGTCCATTATAGTTTAAGCGTTTCCCTCCGGGGAGACCGGTAAACCCACTCAAATTTGTCGCCCCACCATTAGGAGCATACCAATAGCCATCGCCACCTTCTACGGTGCCGGTATCTTTTAGCGGACCACCTGCGCTTATTGATCCACCGTAGCAATCCACTAATTCCTGCCACTCTGTATCTGATGGAACGTGCCATCCTGCCGGAGCAATACCCCGGGAGTCATTCAGTGTAAACCAATTGTACAATCGTCCGTATGTGCTGGAATTTGCAGGATCGTTATTATAATCCCCATATGCGCCCGTTGTCAGATTCACCCATGTGTAATCCGTAATATTTGGTATGGGATCACCGTTATTGTAATGGGACGTCGCCAGGTTTTCAACCATCCACTCCTGATCACAAATATTCACAGAGGTGTAGACATTGCCATCAATATCAGTTACAGTATCTGCTGATTCACAACTACAATCATCAATGGTTGCATTGGGATCGTAATTAGATGCAGCCGGATCGGTGCAGCCTAATATATCTCCTGTCCAGCAGTTGTTTAATATGCAATCCACCATATTTACCACATCTATGACATTTAACTGTCCGTCATTATCCCAATCACATTGGGCGAGTATCGGGGTAACAAATAATACACTCATCAATAAAAACTTCTTCATTTTTTTCTCCTATTTAACTAATAATAGTTTTTGTGAAATTACATATCGGGACTGGGGCCTGTCGGGATAGACTAATCCCCAGTACAACGGACAGAATTCCCGTATCGTCTACTGAAGCTGTACCGGCCCACACCTGAATCGGTGTAAACCAATCCCCGACCCCAGGCACTGCCATTGCCGTCTGCCATAGAAGACCAGTACCGACCGTAGTAGCCCATACCGCCGTAGAAAGCATCGATGCCGCGATACCCAGCAGGAAGGGCGGTAAAGCCACTCTCATTGGTTGCACCGGTGTTTGGGGCATACCATAAACCATCTCCATTTTCAATGGCACCCGTGGATTTCATTTTCCCACCGGCAACCGTAGTACCACCCAGATAATCCGTTAACTCCGTCCACTCCAAGTCTGTGGGCACATGCCATCCTTCAGGGCAGATATCACGAGCATCATCCACTGCATACCAGTTGTACAGGTTGCCATAGGATACCGCATTACTGGGATCATCGTAGTAAACCGCATAAGCGCCTGTTTCAGTATCATCCAGACTTGCCCATTCAGAATCACTATAATCTGTGGGAATCGGATCGCCATTTTGGTAATGCGTTACTTTCAGGTTTTCGACCATCCAACATTGCTCACCAATTTGCACGGTTTGGTAAGTATTGTTATCAATGTCTGCAACAGTAGATTCACAAACAAAACCATACTCACAACTGCAATCATCAACAATTGCATTTGGATTATAATTCGTGGCAGCAGGATCAGTACATCCAAGAATTTCTCCAGCCCAGCAGTCGTTTAAAATACAATCTACAGTTTGAACAATATCTACTACATCTACAGCGCCATCTCCATTCCAGTCGCATTGGGCCATCAGAGGTGCCATCACCGCAATAACAATAAAAATAACTTTCTTCATTAAGAGTTTCCTTATTTGTTAAATCGAAAAAATACTCTGAAACCCTGCTGAGTATATTTCACTCGTTATAAACAAAACATGCCTTGGTAGGCATATTTTATATTAATATGCTATTATCCCAAACTTTGTGGATCAATAGTACGATGTCGGAATGATTATTTCCTATATAATTGATTAAAAAAGCTTATGATTTTAAAAATGTGTTATTTTAAACTCTAGCTTCAACGATCTTTCGATCAAGCAAACGATGATCACAGAGGATACAACAGAATGAATATTTTTGGAGATATTAGTTTCATCTTTAGTGAATTTTCGAAAGTTTTAACATTACCTCCTGATACGGGATTTTTGATCCCAAGATGGGAATCTTCGGTAGGAATTTTCAACCACTCAATTCATGAGATCTACGCTCTGCAGAGAGAGGGGCTTGGGGTGAGTCCTATTTCACAAATGTCATTATCTGAGTTGCCTGAAAATCTCCTGCAACCATCCTAACCAGATAATCGCCACTACTATAACTTCGTGCATCCCAAACTATTTCATAACTGCCTGCAGGTTGAACTTCATGTTTCAAATCGGAAATTTGTTGTCCCTGTAAATCATATATAATAATTGAAACAAATGAGTCTTCGGGTATTCCATAACTGATGATTGTCATGGGATAAAATGGATTTGGATAAGCCGGATGCAATTCAAATGTGTCAGGGATGACCATAATTGATGCCTCAATTATATTTCCGTACCAGTCTGCTACCGAGGCAGAAGTGATTTCAATATTGCCATCATAGCTGATAAGAGAATTACCAACAAGTTGAGATCCATCCAATGATGATGCAACGAAACTGCTTTGATCATTTTCAAGAATCCATCCATCAGGGAGAAAGGTTTGAGAAATAGAAAAATCGCCGATGGTTTCAAGTTGAACGCCTGCAATTCCACTTTCCATGTTTACGGAAATCTCCTGACCTCTTACGATTATTTGGACATCCTGAATGGGAGAAAAATCAGCCAGAAGATCATCACCCAATATCAAACTAATAACCGCAACAATATCCATAATATTTACTAGTCCATCTGGTATTAAGTCACCCAATGCCAGTTCATCTATTGTGGGTTCAATTGTTTCCAACGCAATACCCACCATCAAAATCACGTCCACAACGTCAATATTGCCATCCATATTAACGTCACCAAAATAAATGCAGGAACCATCGTCTAATGTCGAATCCGGATTGTAATTATATGCTATAAGATCGGTGCAACCAGCGTAATAACAAGTTCCATCATCAATTGTGGTAGTCTCATCGTAATTATCAGCCTCAGGGTCGGTACAGCCATAACAACTGTTATTACCAAAACATACACCGCAATCGTCCATATCAACATTATCATTTGAAGGGTCATCGTCACATACTTCACACTCATCGTAGACCGCATCACCAAAACAATCTCCGTTGCAGTCTATATCATATCCACAATCAAAATGCCCCGTATTTCCTCCACAACATATACCACATTCAACATATGCCTCTCCAAAGCAGTCGCCGTTACAGTCGTAAGCACCACCAAAGTCCGATTCAGAGTTCCAGTACGAGCACTCCCAACCAGTATCTCCCCCACAGCAGGCACCGCATTCGTCGATATGATCATCACTTCCCCAAATTCCTGAACAATTTCCGTCAAGACAGTCATTCTCTGGATTATTGTCACAGTCACCACACATATCTTCAACGGCATCTCCGCCCCAGACACCATTACAGTCCTGAATACAATCGTTCTCTAGATCATCGTCACAAACTCCACACTCGTCTTCATAATAATCAATACCATCACAGATTAGCATACAATTCATTGCACCATTCCATGCAACATCAGGATCGACACAATCTTGACAATCGTCATAAAGGAAAAATCCGCCACAAACACCAGCACAGTCCATGTCGGCATTATCATTAGTAGGATCATCATCACAAACACCGCAATCATCTTCATAATTAGGTCCTTCGCAAATCCCGGCACAGTCTTCAATTGATTGACCAAAGCAGATGTCTCCGCAGTCCATATTTTGATTGTAATCTGCTGGTTCACCACACACATCACATTCATCAATTACAAATGTACCAAAACACACACCCGCACAGTCATATGCTCCCCCAAAATTCCCCGAGATCCAATAAGAACATTCCACATAAGTATCTCCACCACAACAGACACCACATTCATCTGTTGAAGCGATACCATTATAATCACCATTACAATCCGTGGGTGGCTCTGACAATTCCAAACAATCACCGATAATCACTTCCGGAACAGAACGACACCCAGAAATTGTGGAAACAACAGCGCCAGACATACATGATTCCACTATTTCATTCTCGTCTTGAGGATTTTGGAATGTTTGCGCCAGATCAAATTGGATAGTTACCAGCAATCCCTCATTGGATATCGGTAAAGTCTCACCCAAACCACTTACACGACCGGTCATAGGATCTATCGTTAAATTGGACATTTCTGATACTCCTACTCCCGTCAACACAATACCGTTCACGTTAAATGCGAAGTAGGTAACCGGATTACTTGAACTGTATAATATTTCCACGGTACCCAATCCGGTTCCTTCACCGATGACCACATCTCCAAACTGGAAAACTATGGTTCCATCCGGAGATTCGTCACACGTGTCACCGATACCATCACAATCAAAATCGGATTGATCGGGATTGTATGTCTCAAAACAATTATCCTCTTCATCACAGATTTCATCAGAATCGAAATCATTTAAACAATTATCGAAACAATCAAGATTTAAATCTGCATACCAACAACTGCCGTCATCGGTGGTGGCGTCTGGATCGTAATTACAGGCGGTGGGATCGGTGCATCCAAAAGATCTTGTCAAAAGCGCATCCGACTGGGCAAAAAGAGAAGTGATTAAAAATATAATCATAAAATTATTCTTCATTGTTATTCTCCTTTGTTAAACGAAAAAACCCGCAGGTGTCCCTACGGGTAAAATTTTGCTCGTTATAGTTTGACTACATAAAATGTGATGTGCATATCTATAACTGGTTAATTATTTTCTATTAATACAATGATAATTTATACATGGTATAGTCACATTTCCATATTTTAATCACCTTCTCCACACCACTTGACATTGCTTCTGTGTGAAGTCATTCCTACCCCTACTGTCTGGGTTCGTAATCCAAATAATTGTCCAGCGGATTTTCTGGTGTGGTGTTCAGGGAATTAATCCAATCTATAACCGGTTGTCTCCAATGAATAGATGTTTCGTAGGGCGTGGGATCCAGATCACTGAAGTTACTATTGGTGGCATAAATGTAATCTGTAAGCAGTACTGAATAGGTTTCGTCCATTTCGATGGGAGTACCATCGGCCAACAGATAATCTGGAATTGTTGTCATACCACCCACAACCAAATAGCCAATATTGTCAATCAGCTCTTGCCCAGTTAGTTCTATTTCCACAATAAAATTCTCAAAAGGCAGAATCCCGACCCAAGTTTCAAAAGTGATTTCACCCGCCGGCATGGGTTGACGGATACCGCCACGATTGGTCATGGAAATATCCGCAGGGTAGATTTCCAGCCAGGCATCGGTGATGAGATTGAACATGGCGTCAGAGCTTTGCCCCACTTGTTCATCCAGGTATCCGATGACCTGAGAGAGCTCATTATCCATTTGTTCTTGCCAGTATTCGACTACAGCTGCCACATCTTCATCCATATACAGTCCCTGATTGTAAGCCGTTGACACCTCGATGCTGTTCACAACATCATACAATGTATTAAACTCAATTTCCACTTTCGCATAAGAACTCATATTACTGCCGCCCAGGATGATCCCCACACCATCCATCATTTCTGCTGCAGGTTGATGGCAATGACCACCGCCGATCAGTGCAATCCCCAATTCATTCAACACCGGAACCAGTGCTTCCATTTGGTTGAGGCAAATATGCGAAATAACCACCAGTAATTCTGCACCCTGTGCCTGGACCTCCGGTACCACCTCGTTCAGAACACCCACATACTCAATGAAGTCGATATTTTCTACGTTATACGGGAAATTAATATCGTCAGCTACTGTGGTAGTGAGTCCGATTATACCCACATTGATGTTATTGACTTCCTTAATCACAAATGCAGTAGCCAGAGGTGATAGCTCCCCTGTATCCTCCAATACCATATTAGCAGACAAAAATGGGTAATCCGCCTGATCGAGCCTTGCTTGCAGTTCATCCTGTCCAAAATCAAATTCGTGATTTCCGATAGTTGACGCATCATATTGCATCGCATTCATCATATCCACCATAGACTCTCCTTGAAACCAAGTGGATATAGCAGGTCCCGTCCAGTTATCACCACCGCTGAGAATCAAGAATGGTCCGTCATCAGTATAGCCTTCAACCTCCCGCCATTGACCCATCAACTCAGCGCCGCCACCTGAACCATTTTCGCGTATCATCCAACCATGTTCATCGTTCGTATAAAAGATTGTCAATTCACGATTATAAGTACAACTGCCATCGTCAATCGTTGCTTCGGGGTCAAAGTTCGTCGCATCAGGATCGGTACACCCGTAGATGTCTTCTCCCACCCAGCACCCATTCATGATACAGTCCACTGTTGATACAATGTCTAATACATCTATGGCGCCATCTTCATTCCAATCGCACTGGGTACCATCCCAACACCCAGTCATAATGCAGTCCACCGTTGACACAATGTCTAAAACATCAACATCACCATCCTCGTTCCAGTCACACTGAGCGAGGATCGGCGTGATCAATAGTACGATTATAATAAATGACTTTTTCATTTTTTACCCTCTTCGTTTAACGAAAAAACCCGCAGGCGTGTCTACGGGTAAAATTTTACTTGTTATAAATCGATATTTATAAATGTCATTCTCACGACAATTACCTCTAGGCATTATTCCTTTGTGTGCAGAATAATAGGTCGCAGTCTTTAGCTAGGCTTCTTATTGATTGCGTCCAGGCGTTCTTCAAGCTGAGAAACCCTTTTTTCAAGATTCTTGAGTGGTGAACCCCCACGAAGACGTTCCTTTAGGATTTCTGAAAAATCAAGAACTTGAAATAGAAGAATGATAGCAACTACACCGGCGATTATTCCAACTGTATCCCACATACTTTTATCCTTTCATTACTACTTTATAATTTTCTTGCGGTCACCTGATAGGTAGTTTTGTGGCACTACTTAATTCTCGCTTACCTGCCTGCGGCAAGGTAGATTACTTCAAACGTGGATCCAGCGCGTCTCGTAATCCCTCGCCTACGAGGTTATAGGTCGTAACTGATATGAAAATCGCCAGTCCCGGGAATACTGCCAGCCACCACGCATATGTTGCTCCCCGTGCGACGGAGAGGATAGAGCCCCAACTCACTGTGGTTGCAGATACACCAAATCCCAGAAAACTCAAGCTGGATTCGATGAGAATTGCGGAAGCGATACCAAACGCAGCACTGACCATTACCGGTGCGACCGCATTGGGAAGAACATGCTTGAAAATGGTCCGAATGTTGGAATATCCCAGCGCAATGGCTGCGGTGACATAATCCTGATTTCGGGTTTTTAAAAATTCAGCGCGAGTGTATCGGGCAATTGAGGTCCATCCGGTGACACCGATAACCACCATGATCATCCAAATCCCGCCTTGCGGATAAAAAGCGACCACCGTGATGATAAGGAAAAATGTGGGTATGGTGATCATGATCTCGATCATTCTCTGAATGATCACATCTACGATCCCTCCCAAATACCCGGCGAGTGCACCGAGGATAACTCCGATCATGATGGCAATACTCATTGAAACAAATCCCACTAGTAATGCGATTCGTGTGCCATGGATCATGCCGCTGAGCACATCCCTGCCTAATTGATCAGTGCCCAGAATATGTCCATTCACCCCGGGTGGTTTAAATCGTGAACTAAAATCTAAATTTGAAGGACGGAATGGAACTGGCGTCCTGAGAACCCAATCAAATTCCAGATCCTTCCAATCTACATTTAAGAAAAAGGGCTGCCATTTGGTCATTCCCATTTCAACGAAATATTCTTTTACCACCGGTGAGTAATAATTCCCGTCATATTTGCACAGCAGAGGTTTGTCGTTTGCTAGAAAATCCGCCACGAAGGCAATGGTAAAAAGAAAGATCACAAGATAGAATCCCAGCAATGCTAGTTTATTCTTCCGGTACTGGTTCTTAACAATTTGAAAATACGTTTTACCTTTTTCCTGCGCCATCATCGGGTACTCTTTTCAAAAGTGATCCGTGGGTCAACCAATGAATATGCAAGGTCGGAAAACAATATCCCTACCAACGTCAGAACTGCACTGATCGTGAACACTGCCATGACTATTGGATAATCACGTCCAATGATCGCCTCGAAGCCCAACGAGCCCATCCCCGGTATAGAAAAAATCGTTTCAATAATGATACTTCCCCCAATTAAGTATGGTAAGAGTCCTGCCAGAATGGTAATAATGGGGATGATCGAATTCCGCAGCGCATGTTTGAAAATCACGGTTCGTTCACTTAATCCTTTGGCACGTGCGGTGCGAATGTAATCCTGCCGGATGATTTCCAGCATACCCGTCCGCATTTGCCGTGAAAGGTATGCAAAACTGCCATAAGTCATCACGAAAACAGGCATTGCGATATGCCAGGCCACATCCCTAAATTTTTCAAATCCAGTCATAGATTCGTAGGTATTTGAATGTAACCCTGCATAGGGGAAAACATCGAAGAAATCACCTCCTCCGAAAAAGATGATCAGCATAATTCCTATCCAGAAAGAGGGCAATGAATATAACATGAAAACGATAAATGTAGATATTCTCTCAAGTATCGTATTGCTTTTCACGGCAGAAAATATCCCAAGAGGAATGGCAATTATGTAGGATAATATCACCGAAATGATACTTAACATCAACGTGACGGGAACCCGCACCTTTAACTTCTCGATAACAGGCTGATTATCTCGGAAGGAGTTTCCAAAATCTAATCGTAACAGATTCGCTGTCCAGATATGATATTGGCTTTTTGAGCCGTTCCACTGGAATGTCAGCCGACTAAAAAATGATCGGGGATCATCCTCGTTCTGTTCTTCTAAAAGTGTGAAATAAAAAATGGGTTTATCCAGATTCCATTGTTTCCGGATGAGTTTAACGATCTGTTCATTTAGGTCACTCCCCTTCCCGGTACTCATCTCGCCTCCCTGGCTAACACCAGCCTTTAACTCAGCGGGGTCCCCGGGCGCCATACGAGAAATAGAAAATGATATCACAGTGATGAAGAACAGTGTTGGGAACATCAACAAGATGCGTTTCAGGACATAATCTCTCATACGATTCCGCTAGCTATTATTTGACAGTCTTTACTTTGTATATTCATGTAGCGTAGTTGGTACCCACCATTCAAGGGGATCAAAACCAGGTCTGAAAGGAAACACCTCAACACCACTAATTCGCTTGTGGTACACAAAATTTGACATGGGTACATACAAAAATGTATAAGGTTGTTCCTCATGTAGAATTTCCTGAAACTCCCGGATATACGCTTTTCGTTTGGAGGCGTCAAATTCGGTGCGATTTAATTCAATAAGTTCATCCGCGCGATCATTTTTAAAACTAACGGAATTCGACCCCCTGCCAGTAGCTTGAGAGGAATGGAAAATCTGATACGGATCCGTATCGGTGATTGGCATAACCCAACCCAGGATTAATACGTCAAATCGATGATCGCGTGCGTTGTCCAGAAAAACCGCCCATTCCAAGGTTTGAACATCAGCATCAATACCTACTTTTCTCAAATTCTCCGCCATGATGAGACCAACCTGTTTTCGCGTATTATTACCACTGTTAGTAAGAAACGTAAATTTAAATGGAATTCTTTCACCGTTCACCTCTTTGTCCAAAATTCCGTCTCCATCGGTGTCTTCCCATCCTTCATTTTTTAACATTTCACGGGCTGCTTCAGGATCATATGGATACGGTTCAATATCATCATTATATTCCGGACGCTTAAAATAGACACTTGATTTCGCAATTTGAGCATTCCCATAATACAGCGTTTCCACAATCTGTTTTCGATCACAAAGATAGGTCATCGCCCTTCTGACCATTTTGTTTTCAAAAAGTGGATTTTCCATATTCCAACCCAGATAAGAATACGAGGGAACATAAAAAAGTTCTTTCTCATAATTTTCAGTGAACTTCTTTGAGTTCGTTTGATTCTGGAATAGTTCCTGCGGAAGGTTTCGGATGGCATCAATCTCGCCGGCTTTAAGTCCGGTTATGGCAGCATCAAAGTCTTTTACCGTTTTATGAACCATCCTTTCTGCATATCCCTGCCCTTCGATACCTGCAGCATATCCCCAATAGTTCGGATCTCTTTCAAGCGTCAGACGGTCATCTGTTACCCACTCTACAAACTTGTATGGTCCGGAACCAACGGGATTCCTCCCCATTTCAGTGCCATTGAAATATTCAGCAAACTGGAAGGCGGGCGTTGTAGAAAAATCGAAATCCTCTTCATCAACAGTTTTCTGGAGCAAATTCGCGACGTCCTCAAATGTGTAATTATCCATTAACCCATTGGGATCATAAATATGCTTCGGGTAAACCTGTAATTCCCCAATAAACAGATCATGTTTGAAATATGCTTCTGAACAGGTGAATTTTACCGTAAAAGGGTCATTATCAACCAATTCAACTGATTCTAAATTTTGATAATAATTTCGAAGCGGAGCGTCATCAGTAAAAGGATTTTTTAAGGCTTTTAAACTGAATATCATATCCTCACCGGTCAGTGGTACACCATCAGAAAAATAGACATCTTTTCTGATTTTATAAATGTAAGAGAGGTGGTCATCAGTCACGGTCGGTTGTCCATCTGCGACCCATGGTACTAATTCAAGTGTATGGTTATCGGTTCTCATCAAGGACTGGAAAATCTTCTGTTCAATATAAGTCGCATCTGCGCCTGAAGATACATATGGATGAATTTTGTCAGCATCACTCAACTCATGAAGAATGATCCAGTCACCAATATGATCATTTGGATTCATCTGGCTTGTGTCAACATTCCACTTATCGGTCGAACCAGTTGCGTCTCCATCCGTTTTTTTTCCACAGGACAGAACTATTAAGCCTGCCATTAATATGGTCAAAGTCAATCTCATTTAAATCCTTTCAAATTTAATAAATATCAAATGATAAAATGTTTTGCATAGATCACCAGCAATGGAGTGGTAAATGCAAGGGAATCAAATCGATCCAGAATACCGCCGTGACCTCTCAATAAAGAACTGGAATCTTTCACCCTTGCTTCGCGCTTCAGCAAAGATTCTGCAAAGTCACCTAACTGGCCAAATACACCAAATATGAGAGCCAAAACAAGGATATCCTGTAGATCCAGCCAACCGTGGAAAAATCCATTGGCTGAGGGATATCCTACAAAGGCAAAATCTGTAAAATACAGGACGAGCATTACACCAAATGCGGCAATGACACCGGCGATACTTCCCACCCAGCTTTTATTGGGGCTGACTGCAGGAAGAATTTTTTTTCGTCCATATTTTTTACCAAAAAAGAAAGCGGCTGAATCACAGATCCACACAGATATCATCATGGCGAAAGTTAGCTCAAATCCAATATTATATCCACCTGCTTCGTAATTTCTCAAGAGGATCATACTACCCAACATCACTCCCAACCATATGAATCCAAACAGGATGACTGAAATATTGTTGAAAGGGGTTCGTTTTCTTCTGAACACTTCCACAATCGCCGTTAACACGGTTAATAAGATCAACAGTTCCAGAACCATAGAAATCGAGTAATAATAAATGTAAGATAACAGGATAAATGAAATGGTGAGAAGAACCAACAGAGGTTTGGAATCCGAATTTTTGGATAAAATATTCAATTCCCGGACTCCCAGTAACATGACGACGGTTACAAAACCCGCAAAAAGAGGACCTCCAAAAATAACCAGCATAATCAGTGATGGGATACCCAGCACATTTACCAATACGCGCGACTGCTTACTATCTGTCATTATTTATTATCATGAATGGAGGGAAATTTATCATACCTCGGTTCTGGAAACAAACAGGATTGATTGCTTCTTCACGATAGAATTCAATCCTGAAACTGATCAAAAACAAATACCTGTTTGACAAAAAAAAGGGGCTGGAGTAACTCCAGCCCCTTTCAGGAAGTATTGAGAAATAAGAAACTATTTAACTAACATGACCTTTTTGGTTTTCTCAAAACCTTCAGCGTTCATCTTAACAATATAAATACCACTTGGCAGATCATTTGCTGTCCAGGTGATTTTCTTTACACCAGCAGTCTGGTATGAGTTCACCAATTCAGCAACTTGACGACCCAGCATATCATAAACCATAATTCTAACATTAGAATTAATAGGCAGACCGTATTCAATAGTCGTAGTCGGGTTGAATGGGTTTGGATATGCGTTGCTGAGCGAGTATTCACCAGGAACGAATACCAATTGAGCCTGGATACCGTTTTCGTACCAGTCAGTGACCAATGCGGTTTCAACAACAAACTCGCCGTCCAAATTGATAATCACACTTTCAGTTGTTTCCTGGCCGTTCATGTTGAAAGCAAGGATTGTCGTGCTGTTACTGTGAATTTCCCATCCGGTTGGTAGATTGGTGGATACCAGATTGAAATCACCTTTAAGGGCAATCTGGAATCCTGCGATAGTACCATTTGAGTTAATCATAACGGAACCGTTACCAAAAGAAACGTCAGAGTCTGACATCATGTTACCACGAGATATGGTCGGGTTCATAATTGTATCCACATTGATAACAACATCAAGTACATTAATTGAACCATCTTCATTAACATCACCTGCCCAAAGCTGGAAGTTTGTTGGGTCTGTGATGGTACCCATGATGATAGAAACTTGCTCAACAACATCTAAAACGTTAATAGCAAAATCACCATTTGTATCACCCAATAAACCTGCCAAAACAGATTCAGGAGTAGAACCTTCAGAGACGTTTTCATTGATATCCGTTGCATGGATCGTGTACACATATTCACCACCTGCAATGACAACATCTACATAACTGGCTTCAGTTGAGTATCCAATCAATTCACCGTTACGATGAATGGCGAAGTAGTTAAAGTCAGCATCAGTCGCATCATCCCAGGCCAGTTCGACGGTTCCAAGATCGCTGAATGCCATCACACCAGTTGGAATTGCTGGGGCAAGATTGTCAATTGAATATCCTTCAGCAGGATCAGATTCATAAATTGCTCCGCCTTCAGAGAAAGCCAAAACTTTGAATGTGGTCAAGCCATCACCGACACCAGTTGAATCATATAGTGTAGGTACGACAAAGGCATATCGGTCTGATCCGTCTGCAGGGAGTGTTCCCACGTTTGTCCAAGTGTCATCGTATGCGTCATATCTCTTAACACCATATATGTCAATTGGGTCAGTTGCAATACCATCATCCAGGAATTTGTCCCAGATCACTTTTACATTACGGCCCTGGTCATTGGGTACATCGTCAATAGAAACGATTTGTCCGTCAAGCGCATTATTGATCAACGCCTGAATTGAAACCTGTAACAACGCAACCGTAAATGCAGGATTGTGAATACCATGACTATGATCGTAATACACTAACTCAAGATTGTATGCTGCCTTTTTTTCTGTTAGGGTAAAAGTGTCATCCATAGTATCATGGGGATCATATCCATCAGTGGTGTCGGCATGAGGAAGCATTTCAGCCAAAATTTCCATCAGACCTTCAACTTCATGCTGTAAACCTTCATTATCACCGTCGCCATCATGATCTGCGATATCGTTGTCCCAATACATTTTTTCATCGAAAGATGCCAATTCGCCATGACAGGGTGCACAGGAAAGCATATTATCTTCGCCAGCTTCGTTAACCATATGGAAGGTATGTCCACCCACATCATAGATATTACCATCATCATCGGAAGTACCATTTGCATTCCACATATGACAGGTTACGCATGCATCTTCGATTCCCTCAAGGTGTGGAGAAGAAGGTAGGTCTAAACCGAATGTAACTGCATTTTCGCCTGATATCATTTCTGTTTGTGCACCATAGTGAGGACCATAGTGACCACCACTACCTGTTTCAGTGTAAGAATCTGCATCCCGACGAGTTTTATGACAATTCATACATAGTTTACCGTTTCCACCATCTGTGATTATAGTTCCGTCCATCAATTCAATATCATCATCAGTTCTGAGCTGATGAGGATTTTCCAGTGAGTGAGGGTCGTGGCACATCGCACATGAAAAAGGTGATGTTGGATGTGATGTTACAGCTTCTCCATCGGTATATTCAATAAATCCTTCTGGAGTATGACAATAGCAACTACTGCTCCATGATGCACGACTAGGTGGGTTGGAGTGACCTGAATATGCTAACTGCGTAGGGAATACATGATGAGTTCCTGAATCATGACACCATGCACAACTTGCAGTGCTGAGAGTCGCCTGCATTCTAAAATCTGAAGTATTCCCGAAGTGGTCACTACCGGGTCCATGACATGCTTCGCATTGAATATTCGCCAATTCAAAAGCATCAGGATAATCGGCAGCCATCAAATCATATAATCCGTCAAATAGATGACCGTCTGGTGAACCATAGACATCAACAAGTGTTGTGGAATCTGGATATACAAATCCAAATTCATCAAAACCGGAGTTATCGGCGTTCAAATCATAGCCAGTAGTGTGGCAGCCAATACAATATCCAGCATAATGACTGCTGAGAGTACCGTTCAATGCTCTAACAAACATATCTGAGTGTCCGGTCTCTTCCCATTCTGCAGCTTTATCGGAATGGCACATTTCGCAGTTGCCATCTGTCATTCCCATATAATTGGCTGCATGGACAGTCAATGTAGCAGCAGCACCCAAATCTGCAAATTCGATATAATAAACACCAGCAACATCAGGCGCAAAAATAATTGCCTGCTTACTCATATCCATATCCATAGATGCACCAAAACCAGCAGTCGATCCAAATGGTGCCCATGTTACAGTCCAAGTAGGAGTTGTTAGAACGCTATCCGTGGCAGTTCCTGTCAGGTACATTTGGGTACCAACACCAACATTCTGCATTCCATTGTACGCCAAGTCAAATAAATCTTCCGTATTGGCGTTAACACCATTAGGAGAAATACCGTATGTAGCAACGGAAACTGATTGAGTCAAAACGATACTCAGGCTGCAAACCAGAGTAAGGATCCAAATCGTACTTTTTCTCATGTTAAATTCCTTTGTTAGTTATTTATAATTAATGCGACATTAGTCTCTTAATTAAATTTACCCACTTTAGAAAAAACGAAACAATATCTTATCCATATTCTTTCTTGTTTTTTTCCTATGATACCAATACCATAAAATAATTATAAACTCTTTATTTATAATTGGTTACACATCACATGCTCAATCAGACCGATAAAATGGTTAAAATATTTCATAATTTCGGATAACTACACATTATTATTGTGCTTTCCGGATTAGAAGATTTGATTCTCTTTTTAACTTCTCTTGTTTAAATCATAATGAAAATTGTGTTTGTATCTTCTTTAATCACATGATTTTTAATTTGTATCTTAATATTATTGGTCAGTTAATTGGTTTAACGAACTGGAGAAGATTTAACATGAATGAGAAATTCACCGGATTTAAACAGGAAACATTACATTTCTATTCAAAATTGTCCCAAAATAATAACCGAGACTGGTTCCAGTCACATCAGGATATTTATCGAAAATTTGTTCTGAACCCTGCTCAACAATTTGTCATTGAACTCGGGCAGCGACTGGCTTCATTCTCCCCGGAAGTAGTATTTGACTTAAGACTAAACGGCTCGGGTTCAATATTTCGGATCAACCGTGATATCCGTTTCAGTAAGGATAAATCCCCTTATAAGACGTTCCTGGGAATATTATTTTGGTCAAACTTCGGGAGAAAAACAGGTAGCCCCGGTTATTACTTTCATCTTGAACCTGAAGGTCTTTTTCTTTATAGCGGTATTCACGGGTTTACCAAAATTCAAAGAGATAAATTTAGATCGGCGGTCACCGACAAAACTTCCGGTACCGAATTAGTGCATGCCGTGAACCAGATTTCAAAATCGGGAGAATATTCAATCGGTGGAAAAAATCTTAAACGATTCCCACCAGGATATCCAAACGATCAGCCATCTTCAGAATATCTGTTATTTACCGGATTGCACGCAGGCATTAATACGGGGATTCCCAAGGAGTTCGAGTCATCAGACCTGATTGATTTTTGTTTTCGTCATTTTCAGGCCATGTCCCCAATATATGATTGGTTGGAGAGCAATATCTTTTAGGTGTTTTAGATCCGCTTTAACGGTGTAGCTAACAGATCGTTTGCTTCGTCCACTTCTGGATACTTGTTATCCATGGACGCAGTGACTTTGTAATCCTTCAATGCGGTGGTTCGGTCGCCAGATAATTCAAATGCCTTTCCCCGAAGAAGATGAGCGAAACCCAGCAACCAGTCAAATTCCATCTGGTAATTATCTATCATGTGGGTGGTCAATTCAATAACCTGTGTGTAGTCGTTCTTTTGAAATGCTGATAATGCCAAAATATGTTTGTATTTTAAATCACATTCATTTCTCAACAGGATTGGTCCCCGTTGTGTAAACGCTTTCAATTCGGGCAGCATCTCCTCCGTTTCATCCCACTTCCCTGACTTTGCCAACGCTTCTGCTTTCAACAATTTGAACATTGGATTTAAAGGAAATGAATCTGTGAGCGGAGATATCCACTTTATTGCACTGGCGTAATCCTTTTCCATGTAGAGATATGCATACACAAGAACATTGGAAGATTCTATCCAACTGTACTGAGAGGTAGAGGCAGCAATTTCCAGTTTATCTAATCCTGATTGAGTATTGGCATTGATCCCGAATAATTCGGCAATCCATTGAATGCTGACGGGCATTTTACCGGAATAGTATTCCATTAATCCCACAGGCATCTGAATATCCGGTAGATCAGGATCGATATTTTTTGCGATGGTCACATACCGGTAACCACGGTACCCGGAGATGACTACTTCTAGCCAATCCTGTTTGGCCAGAGCAATCCTGGCTTTCATTCCGTATGTGGATCCGAGATAAAGGGGATATTCTGGATTTTCAGGATATTTTTTCACCATCTCCTCGTACCAGGGAACCAGCGATTCCACCTCTTCCTCAATGACAGAATAGGATTTTTCATATCCGAACTCGGTTTGAGCTTTCAACCATTTTACGGCTAATTCGACAAATGGCCGAACCGGATGTATGGGATCAATTTGTCTGGCAGAATCGAATGCTGCCACTGCTTCATCAAACTGATAATTGTAAAGGTGGGTAATTCCGGATATAATTTGAGGTTGTGCCGGAGACAACAGGCTACTTTGAGGAAACAGAAGAGACAATTGGACTAAGTACAGCCATATCCAACGATACCGGTTCTGCAATATCATCCGGTAATAACTCTTCATTTGGTTAGGATTTTTCTTCGTTTTTCGATAGCAGAGGTAAAATTTGGCGTGTTATCTGATCAAATGAATCCGAAATTTCATCCCGTGGTGATTCGTCTTTTGTCCCAGGTTTTTTCATGGGTGTATTCGTGTATTCGTTGAAAAAATCACCATCATGGATTTCCTTCAATATTTTATCCATCTCCTGCTTCATTGAATTAGAGATGAGCCGTTTTCCACGAGTGTCTCCCCCATATTCAGCCGTATTACTAATGAAGGATTTCATCTCTTCCAATCCTGTGGATGAGAATAGGTCAACGATCATTTTCACCTCATAAAAGCACACAAGCCAGGCTACTACCGGTTGGTATCCTGCATCCACCAAAGTGTGAAACGCTGACCGGATCAAGTGAGGTAAACCCCCTGTGAGAATCACCTGTTCTCCAAATAAGTCGGTTTCAGTTTCTTCCTTGAAGGATGATAAAACAGCGCTGATTCGAGTGATACCAATCGCTTTTGAATAGGATAAAATCAACTCCATACCCAGATTCAGGGTATCTTGATGGACGGCAATCAGTCCCGGGAGTCCCGATCCTGCAACGAAACGATCCCTCAATAATTTGCCAGGGCCACTGGGTGCACAGAGCAGTACAGTTGTTTGTGGATCAGGATGGATCAGATCGTAATGGACAGCGTATCCGTGACTGAATATTAAAGTGGAATCTTGCCGCAGATTGGGTTCTATCCATCGATGGTAGGTTTCTTTCATTTGATCGTCAGGAATCAATATTACAATCACATCAGCCCAGGTTGTGACTTCAGGAATTGAACCATGCGAAATATCATCGGATTCAACTTTAATACGGGATGAACTATTATCTCGGAGTCCAATCCTCACATTCACTCCTGAGTCTTTCAAATTTAGTGCCTGTGCCCTGCCCTGATTACCATACCCGATCACACCCACATTTTTTGTAAGTATAAGGTTTAGTGAAGCATCCTGATCTGTGAACAATTTCACCTTCAAACCATCTTCAATACCCATTTATACTACATTTTCATCAGATGGCGGTCTTCTAAATCGAAACGTTGGTTTTATCAGCAAGATCATAACCGGAAGTAAAATAAGGGATCCTGCAAGTGCAACTACCAAAATAATAGTAGCTAGAATACCGAATTCATGATTGGGGACAAATCGTGAGAAGATCAAGACCATAAACCCCAGTGATAAGATGATGGTAGTACTGATAATCGCTTTCCCGGTGGTAAGAAGCGTTTTATTAATCGCTTCCCGGTGATTTCCACTGTGTTTATATTCCTGTCTAAACCGTGAGAGAAAGTGAATCGTGTCATCGACAGCAATCCCCAGAGCTATTGAAAATGTCATAGCAGTGGATGGCCTTAATTTGATGTGTAGGTACCCCATTAATCCGCCGGCGATCATTAGTGGAATAATATTCGGCAGTACCGACATTAGCGCTAACCGGAAAGATTTAAATAAAAAGACCATCGAGATAAAAATGATCACAAATGCCACCATGAAACTAAAAGTCAGATTTTTTACCAAATGACGGTTTGTGTAAAGCGCCAGGATGGTGCTTCCAGTGATGATACAATCCACGTCAGCTGGGAATATCTCTTTTGCGTTCCTCAAAATGGTGTCTCGAATTTCAAAAGCACGATCAGTGGGGATATTTATAATTCTTGCTGACATACGTGCCTTTGAATAATCGCTGGTCCGGAGATGTTTTCCCGGCTCATAATCCACCAGATACGATAAGGCATCATCAGAATCGGATGGGATAGCCCGAACTCCATCACCAATTTTTTCGTTCAGTATCTGGAGATGATCGGCAATTGAAACGACGTATCCGATTTCAGGCGTAGACAATACTTTCTCCCTCAGCTGATCCAAACCAGTCAAAAATTCAGGTGAGAGAATCCCCCCCCGCTCATGGGTATCCAGAATGATCTCAACAGGGAATGTTCCACCCATGTGAGTTTCCACGAATTTTATATCATCGTATAGCGAATTACCGGGGCTCAAATCATCCATAATGGATGCATTATAACTCAGTTGGGTCAGACCGTAGATTGCCAGGATAAATATTATTACAGTCGAACCCAGAATGATCCGTGGATGTCTTTCATTAAAAATGGTTAATTGCTCGGCTGCTTGAAATCTGCCTCCCCGAATCAGGCGTTGAATATGAACGTCATCGGGTACGTCTATAAAATTCAACAGGATGGGCAGGATAATGATTGTCAGGAAAAACATGAGTATCACACCAATCCCCAGTATAAGTCCAAATTCCCGGGTAACGGTGATGTTGGTCATGGTGAGTGAGAAAAATCCAACAGCCGTAGTAAAACTGGTGAGAAACAAAGCGGACCCAATAGCTTTTATGACGCTGTCAAGTGCCTTTATTTTCTCGAATCCTCGATTCAGATTCTCGTGATATTTGATCAGGATATGGATACAATCCGACACTCCGATGATCATCAGCAAGTTGAATGTGAGATATGACACTACATTCACCGTAATACCCAGCAAAGCCATGAGTCCAGCAACCCAGATAAGTGCTGCTCCAATAGCAGCAAACGGAAGTAGAACCCCTTTAACCTGTCTGAAAATAAAGAACAAAACTAAAGTGGTCACTAAAAACGCCAAGGGAAGGAATATCTTTCTCTCACTGATTACAAACTGAATGTACCGGGTACGGAATATGGGTACACCAGCCTCATGCCATTCCCAACCAACGGTTTTTAACACCTCATGAATTTCATTCAAAGCATCTTCTCTTCGTTCCTGACCTACCACATCATCCTGTAAATTGATGATTAATCCGCCGGTGTGTCCATCGCGGGAAACCACCAGATTGGTATAAATTGGATGATTGAGAACGTCATCTCTTTTATCCTGCCATTCCTCATCAGATAAATAGGGATCAAAGAACTCTCCGTATTCCAGATTCCCGAGGCTGAGCACGCCTTCTACGCTTCCCAGAAATTCCAGTTCTTCTGTGATGTCTGTTATGGTTTCCACATGGTCACGATTTAGAGGATCGATCCCGGAATAAGTAAGGAAAAGGATATCATCTTCCCTCGTAAAATCATCAAGGAACTTCAGGTATTCATCTTTATGCGGGTCGTTTTCAGGAAACATCTGCTCGAGGGAGAAATCCACTTCAAGCCGTGTAGGTGATAGAAATGCGATGTATGCAAATATCGCAGTGACAATACCAATTCCCGTAAGTACAAGTTTCGGGTATTTTAGTACGATGTGGCTAATTCTGCTGAGCAATTGAACTCCGGGTAAATAAGCTGGTTGTTATAAGTACAAAAATAGATGCGCCTGCTGCCGGGAGCACTTCATCTAATGCAAAAGCGCCTTCCGGGAGTAGGTGATGTAAAAACGCCCAATCTTTCCAGATAAACGTAACCAGAACACCTGTAATGATGGAAGCAATAACTCCCTGTCGGGTAGCGTTTTTCCAGAACAAAGCTGCGATCAATGCGGGAGTCACTCCTGCACCGTAAATTGTGTATGCATAAAGCGCCCGCTCAAAAAACCCTGCACTGCGGGCAAATCCTAAAGATACAAAATATGCAATCACTCCCAAGGCCAATACGGTTAATCGGTTCAACCTCAGAGCTTGTATCGCTGTCGCTTTTGGAAAAATGTATTTCAACCATACATCCTGAACCAATGTGGTGGCGGGAACCAGCAAATATGAATCTGCTGTAGAAATAATGATTCCCACAATTGTTGTGATCATGGTTGCACCCAATAGGGGTGGAAGAAGATTCCGCGCTGCATAAATCATTACATGCCTGCCATTCTCAGCTTCAGGGATCATTGAAGAACTTACCCATGCGGTAAGGATAATCAACAGTTCCACTAACAGGACGCCAAATACAAAAATAATGGTGGCTTTTCGCACTCCTTTAACGGTCTTACCAGCAGAAAATCGCTGGTACATATTTGCATCACCCAAGATCAGAAGAAATGGCGGTAGGCAAAAATTGATCAGATCCGTAGCACTGAAAACACCTAGGAAATTTAGATGTTCAGCTCTTCCCGTTGAGATAAATGCCTGTTCAATCCCATCCATCCCCCCCGCTTTAAGCCACAGGATAGGAAGTGAAATGAGGAACGTAATGATGATTACAATAGAGTTGGCAACATCGGTAAATGCGACACTGAACAAACCCGCTAAAAGCGTATAGCATACAATAAATACAGCGGAAATAATAACGGCGTTTTCTGCCGATAAAAGGGCCGCACCGGATTGATCAACCAGCACAACCTGCAAAACAGACCCTCCAGCATTATACTGATACGAAACAATCACCATATAAGCCATAACGAGGGCAATTGTGGCAAGCATTCGGGCTACATTTCCAAATCGGTTTCCGATGATCTCCGGAACCGTAGTCAATTCAAGGGTACGAACTTTTGAAGAAATCTTTACCAGAACCAGAACACCCAAAATACTACCCAATGGGATGAGAATTGCAGCAATGCCGGTGTCGAATGTCTTACCTGCATTTCCAAAAATAGAGCCTGTACCAATCCAGGTGGCGATCATTGTCCCTACCAATACCCAGGGTGTAAGTGATCGACCGGCTAAAGCAAAGTCAGCTTGTGTATGGACACTCCGTGCTTTTATTGCGCCGACACCAAACAGAAGCAACAAGTAAACAAATACGATGGTGATCAACATTTCATTCAAATTCTCATGCGATTATTGAAGAAAATCTAAACCTATTTCTACCAAAAGGTACGGTGGATTTTACTAAACAGATGGATTAGTACCTCCCAGAGAATACTATTTATCCAAACGATTTTCGGTAGCGGAATAATATACTTTTTGCTTATTATAAACATTCAGAATTTCAAGATAAAAAAAAGCCCGCCATAAGACGGGCTTTTCAGTTCACCCAACGAGGGGAAGTTTATTGAGCAAGAATCTCATTAATAATAAGGATTACATCAAGAACATTGACAATACTATCATCATTCATATCTGCAATATATTGCTCCAGCGCTCCTAGCGTGTCAAGATTGATCACATCATTCACAACCATAATGATGTCCAAGATGTTAAGCTCTCCGTCCATATTTACATCGCCCTTTAACAGAGAAGAGGGTTGACGCGTGGTAATAAACAATGCCGTTTCATCATGTAATTGCATGGCAGCTGTAGGATATTGATTATTAAATGTGTATTGCAATCCGATGTTACCAAGATGATTTTCTATTCCGGTTGTACAATAATCCCCATGGTTCGTACCGCCTGCTGAAGAAGTGTTATTGAATTCTTTGTACTGGATCAGGATCTCATCATCACCAGTTGGTGTGATACTGTTTAGGAGAATCACTTGAAATGTCTCTTCACTCCCGTTTAAATACGTTGACATCCCTGACCATTCAATGATCACCTGCTCATTGTCACTATCAATGTACTTGTATGCTTGACCGCTACCAGAGGTTTTGAGATCATCCCAGAAGGCAGCTATCATGGGTGAAGGTCCCCCTGCTCCCGGAAGCTCATAATTTCTGAAAGAGGCCATTTCTGAGTACCCCAAAGCAATCCAGCCATTTGAGGAGACTGTTATTTCGTCATAATCTACACCATAAAAAGTAAATGTGAAGGGCAGGTCAACGTGCGCAGGTTGTTGAGACTGTGGATTCCCATATCCCGAATCGCTCAGATTCAAACTTACACCGTCTCCTCCCAAATCAGGATCAATTTCGACCCAGCTGTATGGCATGGCTAAAGAGTATCCCAGATCATCAGAATCATAAATATAATATCCGCGAGGATCAGGACCCAAAGGATCCGTCACGGAAACTTCACCAACCTGAACCTTCAGGAGTTCAGTTCGGTCATATCCTGTACTATTGGTGATATGGACAGACAAAAATAACATACTTCCATTAACAATGTCATCACTGGTGGATAGATGAAAGCCATCTACGGAATATCCAGATTGACCACTGGATAAACTAGTATAAGTAGCCTGATCGTCATCGATGTCGAAATAGTTCCATGGACCGACTTCATCCAATTCTGCGGTGAATTCCCCGGTTGACAAAGCACCCTGATTTGATATCAGAATATCAAAATCAACACTCATTCCGGGCTCCAACATTTGTCCTCCCGAGATGTCATAACTTTGTATTTGGATATAGGATCCAGCAACCAAAACTGGAACTAAGTTGGACCAGGAATTTCCATTATCGTCATTGATGAAGGAGATCAGTTCCAAGCTCTCTCCATCCACCGAACTTGAGGAAACGGAGATGATGAATACTAATTCCGAAGATGAACCTACGTTTAGTTGATCAATTACTGATGTACTTGAAATGATTTCGACAGATTCAGATTGAGTTAATAATGTACCGGAAAGATTGGTAAGATTGACGTTTCCAGTGTTTACTACCGGAACATTGATTTGAATCATTTCTCCCGGGTTCGCGAGGCCATCGTCGTTTCCATCGGAATCAAACAAAATCAGCTCATCTGTTGCAACAGATAGTTCACTACCCGAACTGTTGACTTCGATGGTATTTTGATAGGGTATTCCATTTTTCTTTATGACTGTGATTGTGTATTCACCAGAAAACGAAGGATCAATTTCAACATTCGCATACCCTTCATCATCGGTAAAACTGGTAATTGAAATATCATTTCCGCTAGTCAAAACTACTCTTGCGGATTCAACAGGGTCACCGGAACTCTCGTAAGATACAAAAATTTCGATAAAATCTGAACCTGCAGAGATCATATCAGGATGTACAACAGTTAATGCCTGAGGTCTGAGCGTCCAAAGATGAGCCGCTGGATCGCCCATGAGATTGTTCCAATGAGAAAAAATACTTACATAGTTACTAGGATCTGAAGGATAGGCATGAAGCAAAGCTAGTTTTCCCATGGCCAGAGCTGCGCCTGTGGTTTCCAACTGTTTCGAGAATATACCTTCATATATTCCCATTTCTGTTATATTATTAAATAAAGTGTGCGTTCCTGAAGTGGCAGTTCCCACTGCTCCCACACCCCCTTTTGGATTGCTCACGGTTCCCGATCGTAGAAAGACTTCTGAAATTGCTTCACCATATGAGAAAGAACCGGTTGAGCAGGTAAGAAATGTGACAAAAGGAGTCATCCAAACATTGGAAGCATTCCCAATCTGACCCGAACCAAAACCACTAACACCAATGTATCCACGGTAATTGAAATAACCGATCCCGTTACTTAATTGTGTTTGCATCCAACTTGAGTAATTACCTTGGCCGTAGTTTGTATTCATATCTTCCATCCCCCAAGCAGTCATAACCGTTTCAATATACTGATTTGTTGTAATTGTAGATAGACCTGAAGATGATGGATCGCCAACAAGAGCGGCACTCACATACCAGTCGTCGCCGGTTTCGTTGATGTGGCTCGCCTTTTCATATCCGATAGTTTTAGCTGCTATTACTGAAAGATGAGTGCTGTTATCTGCAGAAAGTCTTCCAACAAAAACTTCCGGTAACAGATCGGTTCCATCTAACTGCGAATAGGGCATGTCACCTTCACCATTGTACCATGATGACCATGTTTCGTAGTATGTAGGGATTTCGAAGGAACCATCTTCATCGCCCACCAATCCAACAAATTCTGGTGGTGGATCATAGTTTTCGTATGCGTTCGTAATAAAAGATTTGATCTGACTGTTAGAAGAACCAGTTTCATCAGTTGAAGCAGTATAGACTACGTAGCCTCTCTGCCGACGCCAGTCCACTAATTGTTGAAACATAGGATGCGCAATCGAACCATTGGAGCCACCTCCGCAAATGTAAAGGATTGCAGGTTGCTGATACTCTTCAACTCTTAAAGTGGGTTCGTAGTTCAAAACCATTGATTTATAAAATGGCTCAAATGCAAGTGAAGGCGGCATGAGATGAGACATACCCAATGATCGTGTTCCGGATTCGACAATTGAAATTTCAACTTCCTCGAACACTTCCAGCTCTTTAGTATCTGTGTGATATATAAATGGGACAAATTCTAATAGGGAAACTTCTATTCCTCTCATGACCATCGGTTCGGATAATTTGATAGTTTGTTGCGGATAAATTGTTTCCGCATCTAAAGATAGAATAGTCTGACTGTCAACTTCAACTTCTGTGCCATCAAAAGATATACCTTTCGTCGGGAGAAGTTCAATACCATATAATACGGTGGATTGCTTTATTTCGTATTCTACCTGATATGCGATCCCCGGTTGCAACTGAATAAATGTTGTAAAAATGGGTAGGTCAGGGACACCAGCCATGGTGGTTCTTCCTGATTTTTCTGCCACCAAACGATGACCACCAAGCTCAATATCGACGCTATAATTATTGGTAAAATCAATCTTGATTTCATCCAAATGATTCGTATTTAAAGAAAAACTGGTAGATCCTGATCCGAAGATCAGGGCGACCCCGAGGATTGTGAGCATACCAACTAGTAGGAATTTTTTCATATCTTCTCCTGATAACTTTTTATTTAATATTGGTTTTTAAGGTGAGAATCTACAATGCTATTAAAATCCTGATAACGATAAGTTTGTATCATTATGTAATTAGACGGGGGAAAAGGGATTTATTGGTCTTTTTATGCGATAATATGATTTCTCAATTTTGATTATTCAGACTCTTTTTGAAGGAAATCCTATAGTGATCAAGGCTAGTCAAATATTTAATATTTATCGAATGAATAGAAAAAGTCCGATAATTGACGGGCTTTTACAACTTTATCAAAAAAGAAAAATTCTATTGTGCAAGAATCTCATTTATCAAAAGGATCACATCCAACACATTAACCATTTCATCCTCATTTAAATCTGCAATATATTGTTGAATTTGGCTTAATGTTCCAAGATTTATTATATAACTCACTACCCATACGATATCAAGGATATTTATTTCACTGTCCAAATTCACATCTCCCATGAGGAGGGACGAAGGTGGACGTGTCGTAAAAAACAATGATGTCTCATCATGCAATTGCATGGCTGCTAATGGATATTGATTATTAAATGTGTACTGAAGTCCCATATTACCCAAATGGTTCTCGATTCCGATTGTCGAATAATTTCCGTGAATCGCAGGATAACTGCCTATGTCCCCTATACTAGTGTTATTGAATTCTTTATATTGGATCTGTATTTCATCATCTCCTGTCGGAGTGATACTATCAGCGATGAGGATCACCTGAAAAGTTTCCTCGCTATTTTGTTCGTATGTATGCATTCCAGACCATTCGACTATCATCTGATTATTATATGCGTCAAAGAATGTATAAACCTGTCCACCGCTTGAGGTTTTAAGATCGTCCCAAAATGCTGCTATCATGGGTGACGGTCCGCCAGCGCCAGGTAGTTCATAATTTCGAAATGAAGTCATCTCCGTATGCCCCGGAGAAATCCACCCGTTTGTGGAAATAGTAATCTCATCGTAATCCACACCATAAAATGTGAAAATGAATGGTAATTCCACATGTGCTGACTGCTGAGTTGTAGGCTGTCCGTTCCCTTGGTCAATCAAATCCAGGCTTACCCCTTCGCCACCCAAATCAGGGTCAATCTCTATCCAATTGTAAGGTAATGCATAGATGTATCCCAAATCTTCCGAATCATAAATATAATACCCATGAGAATCCGAACCTACCGGATCAGTAACACTCACCTCTCCCACCTGTACACTCAGTATTTCTATCTTGTCATAACCGGAATTACTAGTAATGTGAACGGTGAAATTTAAGATACTGCCATAGACGATGTCCTCACTGGCCGTGAGGTGGAAGCCATCAAGTGAGTATGAGGATTGTCCTTCTGAAAGACTGTTGAAAGTTGCCTGATCATCATCAATATCGAAATATGTCCAGGGACCCATTTCATTAAGAATCACAGTGAGTTCCCCGGTTGGTAATACACCTTCATTGGAGATAAGGATATCAAAATCTGTACTCATCCCGGGCTCAAGCAACCCGCCATTGGAAACTTGATAACTCAATAATCGAATTTGACTCCCCGTCACCATTACAGGGATCATATTTGACCAGGAATTTCCTGAAACATCAGATGTTGTGACAAATAATCCAAGATCATCACCATGAACCGCTGAATTGGAAATGGACAGAACAAACAGCAGATTATGAGTTGCGCCTACATCCAATACATTAGTGATGGATATACCTGATATAATCTCCACGTCATCTGAGTTCGATGTGAGCGTAGAAATCAGATTCACAAGAGAATTATTCCCGGTATTGTTAATGGGAACCTGGAGCTGTATCGTCTCACCGGGATTGACTATACCGTCATTGTTTCCAATCGATTCAAAAATCGTGATATCCGCGGTATTTACAGCCAGAACATTACCTGAATCGCTGATTTGTAAGTTCCCCTGATATGGGATACAATTCTTTTTAATCACAGTAACCGTTAGGTCGCCTGAATATTCAGAACCGATATCCAATAGCGTCAGTCCATCTTCATTTGTAAATCCGGTATTCGCAAAACCCAAAAGGTCGGTTATTACAACTCTTGCGCCCTCAACAGGATTACCGGACACTTCTTCAGAGATAACAATATCCACAAAATTTGACCCGGTTGCCAGTATGGTTGGATGGATGACGTTTAAAGCTGTGGGACGAAGCGTCCATAGATGAACAGCTGGATCCCCCATGAGATTGTTCCAGTGCGAATAAGTACTTACACAATAATTAGGATCATCTGGATAAGCATGAAGCATGGCGAGTTTACCCATTGCCAACGCAGCACCTGTTGTCTCCACATACTTTGGAAATATTCCTTCGTAAATCCCCATATCGATAATGCTATTAAAAAGCGCTTGTTGACCGGTAGTAGAGGATCCCACAGCCCCGACACCACCGGTAGGTTCAGTAACAGTGCCGGCTCTCAAAAATGATTCTGCAATACTGGTCCCATATGAAAATGAACCGGTACCTTCCTGGGGAATCGTTACAAATGGAGTCATCCAAAAGTTAGTCGCAGCAATGATATCCTCATAGCCAAATCCGCTCATTCCCAAGTAACCCTGATAATTGAAATATCCTGCTCCTTCACTGAGGTGTGACAACATCCATTCAGGATAATTGTCAATTTCGCTGCCGGTAAGAACATCTTCCATTCCCCAAACTGTCATAACAGATTCGATATATTGAATTGTATTTATTGTTGTTAATCCATACCAAACGGAATGTCCAACCAAAACGGCTCTTCCGTACCAATCGTCACCCGTTTCATCAATATGATCTGCTTTTTCATACCCGATAGTTTTAACTGAAATCACAGCTAGCTCGTCGTCATTGTTGGCAGATAAACGGCCAACTAGAACTTCTGGCAGCAGATCATCACCATCTAGTTGGGAATAAGGCATATCTCCATCACCACTATACCCTGACCATTGCTCAATAAATGTTGGGACGTTAAAAGCGCCACCCACATCACCAACCAGACCGACAAATTCTGGTGATGGATCAAAGGTCTGATACGCTAAAGTGATGAAGTCTTTTATTTGACTATTTGAAGAACCTGTTTCTTCGGTGGAGGCGGTATAAACCACATACCCTTTTTGACGACGCCATTCCACCAACTGTTGAAAATAGGGATTTGTAATTGCGCCGTCAGAACCTCCGCCACAGACATATAAAATGGCTGGTTGCTGGTAATCTTCTATCCGGGATTGAGGTTCATAATTCAGGATCAGCAATTTGTATAAAGGCTCGAACGCCAGTGACGGCGGTATCTGCTGGGAGATCCCCATTGGTCGTACACCGGATTCAGTAATTATGATCTCCACTTGTTCAAAAACTTCCAGTTCATGAGTCTGTGGGTAGTATCGGAATGGTATAAACTCCAATTGGGCAACTTCAATTCCTCTCATCACCATGGGCTCCGAAAGGATGAGCAGATGCTCTGGATAATGGGACTCAATTTCCAACATCTGAATAGGTTGGTCAGGATTGGGATTATCAATGGCATCGAAAGATATCCCTTTGGTGGGTAACAAATTAATTCCGTGATAAATTGTAGATTCCAGTATGATGTAATCTGCCTGGTAGGCGATCCCGGATTGAAGTTGGATAAACGTGGAATAAATAGGCAGGTCAGGAACTCCCGTCCTTGTGGTCCGCCCCGCTTTCTCTGCGATTATGTTTTGTCCGTCTGATTCGTCAACGACGGAATAATCATTAGTAAGCGTGATTCTGATTTCCCCCGATGAGTTGTCGCTCAATACGAATGACGGGGCTTCGGTTCCAAATCCAAGAGAGACCGTCAGTGTAAACAGGATAACAGGTGAAATAAATATTTTCATATCTTCTCCTGATAGTTATTTATTTTAGCTAGTTTCTAAATATAAATCTACATTTTAAATCAGGACCGGTTTTAGATGAGTATGTATCAGTATGTAATAAGATCGGTATAATAGTATAGTTATTTTATCTAGTCGGTAGGCTGATTTTTCTATTTTCCTCGTCGGGGTTTTGTCTGAAAAGGATCAGATTATTTCCAATAATTGAGACGATCATACTATCGGTTTGTTTTGCGATTTCAGTGGCGAGTGATTTTTTTTGATCTTTGAAATCTAAAAATTTGATTTTTATAAGTTCATGATCATCTAAAGCATGGTTTGTGAATACCAAGAAGCCAGGAGTAATCCCTTGTTTTCCAATATTAACAATAGGTTCGAGTGAATGTGCCAATCCTTTTAGGTAGGATTTTTGAAATGATTCTAAAATGTGGTTCATTTATTTCTTTTATTATATGGTTTAATATTCAACCCAACGCCAATGATGGGCATGTATCCGTATCTGTTGTTCAGTGGAGTGATGGCTTCTACTCCCAGATTAACTTGTAGTGACAGGATGTCCTTTTGTGTGTGCAACGATAATCCGCCAATCGCAGCAAATCGATGTAAGTCAGTAGATATTGCGCTATCAACTGCGTCATTGTTCGACACACCTTCAACCTGAACCCGGTCATATCCATATCGTAAGATCCAGTTCAGACGAAGATGCTTACCGGTTCTCAATGTATTTATGTAAGGAATTTCAAAGCCATAGGTTCGAATGAGTGCTTCTGTGTTGCCATCAAGATCATCTGAATGCGATTTTATAAAATTGATCCCCGGTGCAATTGCTGATTGCCTGTTTGGATTTGAAGAATGCAAAAGTGACTTATAGTAAATTCTACCACCGATACCATTATATGTGCCCCATACTTTGAGTTGTAAATCTGAATTATCATCTATCCCAAATCCGATTTTAAAAGCAGGAACAATCCAACCACCTAAAGCATCACCATTCTTAAAATTAAAATCATCTTTTGCCAAATACGCAGATGTTTCCAAGTCCGGACCAATACTTAATTCCACACCAGTTCTTATGTGACCCGGTTCAATGGTTTTGGCCGTTTCAAGACACGCAGAATCAATAACAGCACAGGCTGATAAAAGCATGGCTGATAAAACGAGTAGTATTTTTCTTATTTTATTCAATAGAGTTAGCCCTCAAGAGATTGTTGAGAAGAGGCATTACTTTTATTATGGGTACCTGATACAAATTCATTTAAAATCCAATATAACTTATTTTGAATTCTTTGTTAATTTAAGTGTGAATCACGTCTATTA